>JAYSYJ010000201.1:0-36294 GCA_043727675.1 Fimbriiglobus sp. | reverse complement strand
CGATGGCGACCACTTGCTCGGCCGAGGTCGGGAAGACCACCGCATCCGGTCTGTTTTTATCGATGGTGAAACCGTCGCACTCGTAAACCGCGAGGTCGGCGGTACTTGTCAGCACCCCCTCGCGGCCGACGATCTCCATCAACCTGCTGCGGAGCTTCCCCACAATTTGGGGATTCACCGGCGGCAAGTCGTGAGCATGGTTGAATGAAACGGTCGCAGGGGCAGCGGTTGTGGTGGTCATGGTATCGAGGTGGTCTGAAAGTTTGACGGACGGATCTCACCCCAATTGTATGACAGTCGCCCTGCTGAGACCCCAGCCAACGGGGCCTGTCATGGGTCAAGGTTTGTTTCATTCGCTAGCGAACGGATGGCGTTTGCGGTATTCGGAGGGGCTCACTCCGAATGTCTTCTTGAATTGCTTAGAAAACTGGTAAATATCTGGATAGCCGACAATTTTGGCAATCTCACCCGGGCGGATATTGACGTCGTAAAGCAACCGTTGCGCGAGCGACATTCGTTTGCGAACCACGTAACTGTTGATCGTGGTGCTGAAGTGGTTACGGAATTGATGACACAAATGACTCCGCGACATTCGGGCGATTCGGGTCAGCTCATTCAGCGGTGTTGCTTCCGTGAAATGTTCATCGAGATACGCCCGAATTTTCAAAAGAGATTCTGGGATGCTGTGCTGCGGATCGCGTGTTTGAAGGTATCTGGCTAACGAACGTGCCCAGTTCTGAAACAGATTCTGGAGTATGATTCGATCGATCCGTTCGTGTTGATTCATCTCGTTCATCAGGCATTGCAGCGTATTCGTCATCAAGCGATCCATTTCTAACACGATGGGGATCGCCGTGGGAAGGCGATTGTCATCGACCTGCTCACCAACCCATGAACCTTCGAGGTGCATCCACGAATGCGGTTCGATATCAGCGGATTGGCCCCAACTGTAAAACTGCTCCACGCCGGGTGGCCAGAGGATCAGCGTGTTCGGAGTTGCCGTAGGCTTGAGATTAAAACGTTCGAGGCGTGCGGCTTTGTGAAAGAACATGATGAGCCAGTCGCCCGTTCCGATAGGTCGGTACACGTCGGCGTTGAACATCGGTTCGCAAATGCCGATGCCACGGACAGTGAAGACGGCGTTGGGGTCGAGTTCGTTACCGAACCACTGTCGCTGCCAACCCAGCGTTTGACCGGGTGGCATTGATTTCCACATGACAAACTTCGGTGGTACCGCAGAGGCGTTGGACATTAGCGTCAATCGATAGAAGTCGGCGTAATGCAACTTGTGACAAAAGAATTGCAACTCAAGCCATTTTATTCCGATTTCACCAGTTTACACTCGCGATGACTAACAAAGGAAAGCAAGGAGTCCGATTTGTGAACCACCGCCTCTTCCTCTGGTCACTCGTTTCGGCCCTTGCCGGTTTCCTGTTCGGTTTCGACACGGTTGTGATCTCCGGTGCCGAGAAGACGATTCAAACATTGTGGGGCCTCAGCCCCGCGTTGCACGGGGTCGTGATCGGGGCCGCATTGTGGGGCACTGTGCTCGGTTCCCTCGTTGGCAGTTGGCCCACGGATCGATTCGGGCGCAAGAAGACTCTCCTGGGTATCGGCATCCTCTTTTTGATTGGTTCGGTCTGGTCGGCCTTGGCAATGGACGTTTACAGTTTCATGATCGCTCGGTTCCTGGGCGGCATTGCCATCGGCGGCTCGACGGTGGCGGCTCCGCTATACATCGCGGAGATTTCGCCGCCCGAACAACGCGGCCGACTCACGGGGATGTTTCAGTTCAACATCGTCTTCGGCATCCTGATTGCCTTCGTCTCGAATTCGTTACTGGCCGGTATGGGTGAAGACGCCTGGCGTTGGATGCTCGGCATCATGGCGGCGCCGTCGCTGATCTACACGATCGCGTGCCTTTGCATTCCCGAAAGCCCACGTTGGATCCTCTCCCACAAAGGTGATCGTGCCGGTGGCTTGGCGGTCTTGAAGCTCATCGACCCGGATGCTTCTGCGACGGAATTGGAATCCAGCGCGGATGCCATGATGGCGTCGAATCGTGAAACTGGTTCCGTCCAAGGTTTTTGGCGTCGAAGTATGCGAACGCCCATTCTGATTGCTTTCCTCGTGGCGTTCTTCAACCAACTGTCGGGAATCAACGCGATCTTGTACTTTGCACCGCGAATCTTTGAACTGACCGGACTCGGTCAAGACGCGGCGTTGTTGCAATCGGTCGGGATCGGCATTACGAATTTGATCTTCACATTCGTCGGCCTATGGCTTATCGACAAACTCGGGCGGCGGACTCTGCTCACCATCGGTTCGTTTGGTTACATCGCCTCGCTGGGCCTGTGTTCGTGGGCGTTCTTCACCGAGCACTACAGGATCGTCCCGGTGTGTATCTTCGCGTTCATCGCGGCGCATGCGATCGGACAAGGGGCCGTGATCTGGGTGCTCATTTCCGAGATCTTCCCGAATCAGTTTCGCGCGATGGGTCAATCGCTCGGCAGCTTTACCCATTGGATTTTCGCGGCGTTATTGACAACGGCTTTCCCGCTTTTAGTGGATGCCGTCGCACCCGGCTTTATTTTTCTGTTCTTCTGTAGCATGATGATTCTGCAGTTGATCTGGGTCAAATGGATGGTGCCCGAAACCAAGGGCCGCAGCTTGGAGGAGATCCAAGTCGATCTCGCGATCCCATGATGAAACCTGTCATTCTCAGCATGGGTGAAGTGCTTTGGGATCTGTTCTCGGATGGGGAACGGTTCGGCGGAGCACCGGCCAACTTCGCTTGCCACGCGGCGATTCTCGGTGCCGATATCGCCATTGTCAGTGCCGTAGGCGATGACCGAAGGGGATGTGAAGCCTTGGAAATCTTATGCGGCTTCGGCATCGATGTCGGTTTCGTTCGGGTCATTCCCGATTCTCCGACCGGTACGGTGACGGTGGCCTTGAACGAGACCGGCAAGCCAACGTACACGATTCACAAAGATGTGGCATGGGATCGCATCGCGTGGGTCGACGAATTGGAGCGAAAGGTCAAACGGGCCGATGCGATCTGTTTCGGCACGCTCGGTCAACGTTCCGAACTCTCTCGCAACACGATACGCCGGTGCCTCGAGATCGCACGAGATTTGGGGATACCGCGTCTGATCGATATCAACCTTCGACCGCCGTATTTCGATGCGGCTTGTATTCGAGACTCAATTGCGCTGGCGAGCATTCTGAAACTGAGCGACGAAGAGTTGCCCGAAGTCTGTACGGCGTGCGGTATTCCCAATGGCGAGTCCGAAGAAAAACGCCTTCGGCAACTACGTGAATCTCAAAACCTCGACATGGTCGTGATGACATGCGGTGCCAACGGAGCGGCACTTGTCACGCCCGATCGCGTGATTCATCAGCCGGGAATCAAAGTCGAAGTCGTCGACACCGTCGGAGCGGGCGATTCCTTCGCGGCGGCGTTTCTAGTTGGCTTACTGTGTGGCAAGCCACATGAAACGAACCTCTTGAAAGCCTGCGAGATTGCGGCCGCCGTTTGTGCGTACTCCGGAGCGGTTCCGAGCCACCACAGTCGATAACCCAAAAGGAGCTCTCCCATGAAACCATTTTTAAAAATGTGCAGACTGATTCTCATGATCGTCGTTGTGGTTGGAAGCAACATCGCCCGTTCGGACGATGTCAAACGTGCCGAGATTCTGATCGCAGATTTCGAAGGCGAAACCTACGTCGGTTGGAAAACCACTGGCGAAGCGTTTGGCCCCGGCCCCGCAAGTGGCACATTGCCGAACCAGATGACTGTCGAAGGTTACAAGGGGAAACGGTTAGTAAACTCGTTCCACAAAGGTGATGCCTCGATTGGAACCCTCACCTCTGCCACCTTCAAGGTCGAACGCAAGTTCATCAACTTTCTCATCGGGGGCGGGGGTTGGGCCAACGAAACGTGTATGAACTTGATGGTCGATGGCAAAGTTGTACGAACGGCTACTGGGCCGAACACAATATCCGGCGGCGACGAAACACTCACACCCGCATCGTGGGATGTCACGGAGTATGCGGATCGAAAAGCGACGATCCAGATCGTGGACGAACGCAAAGGGGATTGGGGACATATCAACGTCGATCACATCGTGCAGTCTGACACGAAAGTGGCGGCGCCAGTGCTCGTGGCCTTGAAGAAGATTCTCCGAGTCGATGGCACCCATCTCATTGTCCCGGTCTCCAACTCGGCGAAAACATCCCTTCTAGGGATCTACGACGGCGAAAAGCTGATCCAAAGCTTCACCGTCGCGTTACCGCAAGATGACGACCCATTCTGGCTCGCGGCGTATCCGCTCGATCATTTCGGTTTGAAGGCGAAGGAGATTGCGGTCGCCACGGTCGATGCCGCGAAGTTTCCAGAATCGTGCAAGGCCGCGTTCGACCGCATTAAAATCGGCACGGCGGCCGATGCGGTCAAAGCCGACGATTATCAACAACCGTATCGAGATCAGTTTCACGTCAGCAGCCGTCGCGGTTGGACCAACGACCCCAATGGCATGGTCTTCCACGACGGGAAATATCACCTTTACTATCAGTACAACCCCTTTGGTATCAGTTGGGGCAACATGCACTGGGGGCACTTCGAGAGCAAAGATCTCATTCATTGGGACGAAAAGCCAATCGCACTCTTTCAGAAGACGGTTCGCGACATGATGTTCTCCGGTGGCGGATTCGTCGATGCGAACGACACGGCGGGGTTCGGCAAAAATACTCTTTTCGTTGCGTTCACCAGCACCGGTCGTGGGGAATGCCTAGCTTACAGCCAAGACGGCGGCGCGACATTCACGGAGTTGAAAGAGAACCCTGTCGTCAAGCATCAAGGACGCGATCCCAAGATCATTTGGTATCGGGCCGAGAAAAAGTGGGTCATGGCGGTGTACGACGAAACAGCCTGTCCCGAGACGGATGCGATACCAAAGCAGAAAGGAATTCCAAAGGATCAATCAAACAGCAACATTGCCTTTTGGGAATCGAAGAATCTCCGTGAATGGAAGCGTACCGGCGCGTTCACCGATCCGGATCGCCTGGCCGTGTTCGAATGCCCCGAGTTGTTTGAGTTGCCGATTTCGGGTCAAGCAAAAGAAACGCGATGGGTACTTTTCGGCGCGCAAAATCGCTATTTCCTAGGCCGCTTCGACGGCAAAACGTTTACAAAAGAATCCGGCCCGCATAACGATTCGCGTGGTGCGATGTATGCCGCACAAACGTTCAGCGATCTGCCCGATGGTCGCCGCATCCAGATAGGCTGGGTTCGTACCGAACCGATGAGTAAAAAGTACCCCAATCAGATGGCGAATCAGGGTTTCACCCTTCCGCAAGAACTCACACTCCGAGAAACCGCGTCGGGCCTGCGCGTGTACTTGGAACCAGTCAAAGAAGTCGACACTCTCCGAGACAAACTACTGGCCGAAGGAACCGATGCGTTAAAAGCCTGTCCCGGTGAATTGAGCGAAGTTCTCATCGAGTTCGAAAAGGGCAGCCGACACGAATTGACGATCAACGGTATCGATGCGTCGTTCACGGGACAACGTGCTCGAATCTTCACAGACCGTAATTTCAACGAAGTCTACATCGATGGTGGGCTTGGCTACACTTCGGCACCACGTCCCTCCGCCAACGCCCAGTCGACTGAGTGCATGCTGAAAAAAGAAACCGCGAAGTCGATTCAGGTCTATCGCCTCAAATCGATTTGGCCTACTTCTGGAAAACCGATTCCGCCCAAATGAATCGTCTCACCAACGAAAAACACCCCGGGAGTACCGGGGTGTTTACAAACCGTCGTTGAAAACATTACTTCGGTGCGGCCGCTTTTTTCTTGGCGTCGGCTTCGGCTTTCAAGAACGCGGCCTCTTGCTTGAGTACCGTTTCGCGGATCTCTTTTGGCACGTAGGCCAATGGCCCACCGAGACGTTTCTCGAACTTGGCTCGACGCTTTTCCCGCGCTTTGAGACGCATGCCAGCTGGATTACCCATTTTATCGCTCTCGAGTGCTCTTCGAAATTTCGCAAAGGATCATCCTAGCGACCCGCTTCCGCTTTTCGACCTCAAGCTGGTTTTTCTGCGCAAGTTCTGGGTGCCCTGTCGCTCCCACATCGAAATACCCAAGAAGTTGTAGCTTACCCGAAGGGCTTGCCGATATTACCGGCAGACCCGGCATGGATGCCCCAAACAGAGGTGCGACATGGTTCGTCGCTTGACCCGATCCCCGGCCACACTTTCGCCGGCATCGTTTTCGACTCGTTTCCAAATGCGTGCGGAATTACTCGAGCGCCGGGAAGTCCCCAGTGCCTCAATGGGTTACGATGCATTCCCGACGCCCGCTCCCTACTCGAGCCATCCTGGCGATGTCCAGCCAGCGCCGATCCTACCGGCTCCGTCCGAAACAACTGTCCGACCTCTGCTGCACGAACCGCGTGGTCGGTATGCCATCGGCACCTCCGGCGGTGGCGTGACCCAGGTCAACGTCTACGATGCTAAAACCAACGCGCTGCTCGGGATTCTGAACCCGTTTGGCAATCGCTCGACGCTCGGCGTCTCGGTGGCAACCGGTGATGTCAACGGTGACGGCGTCGAAGATGTCATCGTGGCCAGCGGGCGTTACGGCAAACCGGTTGTCAAAATCTTCGACGGTCAAACGCTCAAAGAAATCGGCTCGTTCGAAGCCTATTCCACGACGTTCACCGGCGGTGTCAGCGTCGCTGTGGCCGACGTGAACGGCGACGGCAAAGCCGACATTATCACCGGGGCAGGCGTCGGTAGCGCCGCCCAAGTGAAGGTGTTCACCGGAGCGGGCTTGTTCAATTCCGAAGGGAAGATGATCGCCAAGCCGGTCGCCGTGCAAAACTTCTTCGCCTTCGAGACGAGTTTCCGGGGTGGGATTACGGTCGCCGCAGGCGATGTGAATGGCGATGGCAAGGCCGATATCATTGTCGGCAAGGGTGCGGGAAGCACTCCGGAAGTCAAAGTGTTCAACGGAGCCAACGGGGCCATGATGTACGATTACTACGCCTTGAACCCGAATTATTCGGGCGGTATCAGTGTCGCTGCCGGGGATATCAACGGCGACGGCCGAGCCGATATCATCGTCGGGGCGAGCCAAGGCCCGACTTCCCAAGTGCGAGTCTTCTCGGGTGACAACCTCCTGGCCGATTACTCCGCTTTCGGCAGCAGCTACCACGGTGCCCGCGTCGCTACTCAAGACATTGATGGCGACGGGATCCGCGAAGTGATTGTGGTGACTGGGCCGAACAGCCCACCGCGGATGCGAGTTCTCAACGGACTGACTGGGGTCGTACGCCGAGAATCTCCTGCGATGCCCGGACTGTACACCAAAGGTCTCGCCGTCGGCTGATCTTGGAACGTGCCGAATGCGGAGTGCGGAATCGCAGAAGGTGACACCTTCGACGATTCCGCACTCCGCATTCGGCATTAAGTCGATACACTTTCTCCACTTGCTTTACACTCCCGCTTCCGAGGTTCTGATCGTGAGTTCCGGCCGTTATCTCTTCACCAGCGAATCGGTTTCCATGGGCCACCCCGATAAAGTGGCCGACCAAATCAGCGATGCGATTCTCGACTTCTGCCTAAAGCACGATCCCCTCAGCCGCGTGGCCTGCGAAACCCTCGTGACCACCGATCATTGCACCGTGGCCGGGGAAATCACGACGAAAGCGCCGCTGACCCGGCAAGCCGTCGACAAACTCGTCCGCGACGCCATCGCCGAAATCGGCTACACCGACCCGAACATCGGCTTCGCCGCCTCGACCGTGCAGATCAACAACGTCATCCACGCCCAAAGTCCGCATATCAGCCAAGGGGTGGACACCGGTGGCGCCGGCGATCAAGGGATGATGTTCGGTTTCGCCTGCGATGAAACGAAAAACCTGATGCCGCTGCCGATCCACCTGTCGCACCGGTTGGTCGAACACCACGCCGAGCTCCGCCGCAGTGGCAAGTTGGCTTGGCTCCGGCCGGACGCCAAGAGCCAAGTGACCGTGGAATATGACGCGGACGGTACCCCGCACCGCATCCACACGGTGGTGTTGAGTACGCAACACGACGAAACGGTGATGACTCACGGTGGCGGTAAAGATGGCAAAGATTATTTCACCGATGCCGCCCGGCAGATGGTGATCGATCAAATCCTGTTGCCCGTGCTCAAAAAGGAGCGGGCCGATTTGATCCGTGGCAAGATGATCATGATCCGCCCCGGCGAAGGGGACACCAAACTGGCCGACGGCGACATCGCTTGCCACATCAACCCGACCGGCTGCTTTCTCGAAGGTGGCCCGCACGGCGATTGTGGACTCACCGGACGGAAAATCATCGTCGATACCTACGGCGGTCGCGGACGCCACGGCGGCGGGGCCTTCAGCGGGAAAGATCCGACCAAAGTGGATCGCAGTGCAGCCTACTTGTGCCGGTACATCGCCAAGAATATCGTCGCCGCAAAGTTGGCGAAACGATGCGAAGTGCAACTCAGCTACGCCATCGGTTACCCAGACCCACTGAACGTTTGGGTGAACACCGAAGGCACCATCGCACCCGGTGTGACCGAAGAAAAGTTGATTGATTTGATCCGGGCCAATTTCGAACTGACGCCCAAAGGGATCATCGACGGATTGGACCTCCGCCGGCCGATCTACCGCGAAACGGCTCGCCATGGCCACTTCGGCCGCGACAATGCCGACTTCACTTGGGAAAAAACTGACAAGTCGGCAGGGTTGAGAGCCGCCGCGGGACTTTGATATTCGACAGTAAGATTTCCGGAGGAGCCGATGCGTCGTTTCGCAATCTTGTTGGTAACCGTGGTTTGGTGTGCCCAGACTTTTGCCCAGAACAAAACGCCGGCAAAACCGGATACCACCGCGGAGGTATTCAAGACAACGACCCCGCTACCCACTTTCAAAATCACGGTCGATGAAGCCAACTTGAAGATGTTGGTCAGCGAGCCGAAAAAGTACGTCCGTGGCACGGTCGTCGTCGGCGATAAGACCTACAAGGAGGTAGCGCTCCACTTGAAAGGGGCTGCGGGGTCGTTCCGCAATTGGGACGACAAACCGGCACTGACGTTGAACTTCGATAAGTTCGTCAAAGGTCAAACTTACCAAGGGTTGGACAAACTCCATCTCAATAACTCGGTGCAAGACGGTAGCTATTTGAACGAAATCGCCTGCTCGGAGCTCGCGAAAGCGATGGGGCTGCCAACGGCGCGGGCGACTCATGCGGTGGTCGAACTCAACGGCCGCAAAGTCGGGCTGTATGTGCTGAAGGAAGGTTACAACAAGCAATTCGTGGATCGGAACTTCCCGGACGCTAACAAGGGGAACTTGTACGACGGTGGATTCCTCCAAGACATCGATCAAAAATTGAAGCTCGATCAAGGCACCGCCAACGATGGCAAAGATTTGAAAGCACTCACGGTCGCCTGCCAAATCGGCGATGCCGCGAAACGGTACGAAGCGGTGGAAAAGTTGCTGAACGTCGATCTGTTCGTCAAGAATGTCGCGTTGCAATTCTTGGCGGGTGACTGGGACGGCTACGTACGGAACCGCAACAATTTCCGCGTCTATTTCAACTCGAAGGATGGCAAAGCGGTTTTCATTCCACATGGGATGGATCAAATGTTCGGGGACCCCAACGAGGCGATCTGGCCAGGGGCCGGCTCTTTAGTCTCACGAGCCATTCTCGAAAACGACGTGGGCAAGAAGAAGGCCATTGCGGCGTACAAAGAGTTGTCGGAAAAGCACTTCACTCCCGAATTTCTCAAGCGCATCGACGAGTGGATTGTCCACACCCGCGACGGTTTGGTGGCCATCAATAAAGACTGGGCCAAGGCATTCGAGGCCGACGCGAAGGCCAACAAAGAACGGATGAAACAACGCATGGAGTTCGTCAAAAAAGAACTGGTGAAATTGAAGTGATCGCACTCCGCCATCACAAACGCAGTATAATTCCTTACTTCAAAGGTCATTCAGCACCGAGGGTTTCGTGTGGCAGGTCGCGTGGTGTTGGCGATGAGTGGTGGCGTCGATAGTTCCGCGTCAGCCGTGTTGCTCAAACGACAGGGCTACGAGGTGATCGGTCTGTTCATGCGCACCGGCAGCCACACCGACGAGATCGACACCCGCCGGGATAACAAAAAAGGTTGCTGCTCGGCCATCGACGCCAACGATGCCCGCCGTGTCGCCGATAAGCTCGATCTGCCGTTCTACGCGTTGAATTTCGAGAAGGAGTTCGACAAGATCATCGACTACTTCGCAGATGAATATTTGAAGGGCCGCACGCCCAACCCTTGTGTGGTCTGCAACAACTGGCTGAAGTTCGGACAACTCTGGAAGTTCGGCCAGCAACTCGGTGCCGATTTCATCGCCACGGGGCACTATGCCCAGATCTTACCCGGACACAATGGCGAACCCGAGCTTCACCAAGGGGCCGACCCTGATAAGGATCAATCGTACGTGCTGCACGGGATCAAACGCGAAGTACTCCCGCACCTGCTCTTTCCGGTCGGTGGCTACCTGAAACCGCAAATCCGCGAGTTCGCCCGCGAAGCGGGTTTGACCAGCGTGGCCAGTAAGCCGGACAGTGTCGAGATTTGTTTCGTGCCGACCGGCGATCACACCGATGTTGTGCGTAAACGTCGGCCCGAAGCGGTCACAGCCGGGATCGTCCGCGATTCTGACGGCACAATTCTCGGCGATCACGACGGCATCGACCGCTTCACAATCGGTCAGCGGAAGGGGCTGGGCGTCGCTGCGGGAAAACGACGCTTCGTTCTGAACATCGTCCCAGAAACCAACGAAGTGATTGTGGGCGATCCGGAAGAGTTGCTGTCGGGCGGGTTGGTGGCCAAAGAGATCAATTGGTTGGTGGACAGGCCGAGTGCCGAGCCGATTCGCTGCTTGGCGAAGATCCGCTACCGCACCGCGGCCACGATTGCGACCGTGTTGGCAACGGACGACGGCGGGGCGACTGTGAACTTCGCGGAGCCGCAGTCGGCGATCTCGCCGGGGCAGGCCGTGACCTTCTACGATGGCACCCGCGTCCTCGGTGGCGGTTGGATCGACTCGGCGTTGCCATTATTTCGGGAATAATTTCGACGGGTCTGGGTCATAACTTCTGTAGACGCTGGAGCTCTCCATTCGGAGGCCGATGCTTCTCTCACCTCAGCAAAGGAATTCTTCATGTTGCGCAAACTGTTGCTCGGAGTTGTCATCGGTGCCGGTAGCATCGTCGGCGTTGTTGGTTGCGACAAAGCCAAGGAAACCACCGCCGAAAAAGCCAAGGAAACGGCAGACAAGGCCAAGGAAGCGGCTGACAAAGCTGCTAAAGAAACGGCAGACAAGGCCAAGGAAGCGGCTGACAAAGCGAAAGAAATGGGCGATAAATCTAAGGAAGCTGGCGACAAAGTGGTCGCCGAAATGGGTAAGAACGTCAAAGACCTGCAAGACTCGGTCTCGAAAGACCTCGCCCCGATTGAAACCAAGATCAAGGATCTGAACGACCAAGCCGTTAAGGCCACCGGCGCTGACAAGACGGCTCTCGAAGCGAAAGTCAAAGACGCCGGTACACTTTTGACTCAGATCAAGGACAAAATGGTCGCCGGCATGGTCGGTCTCAAGGACAACGCCAGCTTGGAAAAAGTCAAGAGTGACATCATGGCGCTGATCGGCACACTCAAATCTAAGGTTGGCCTCTAACCTTTGGTTAGTAGACAACAACAAAACTGGCCGCAGGATTCTTTCCTGCGGCCAGTTTTGTTATTCAGTCAGGTCACTTCTTCGTGGCTTTTGCCGCCTTGGCCTTCAACTGATTTTTATGTTCGATTGTGGTGACAATAAAAGTGTTGTCGCGGCGTACCACCTTGAGTCCTGAATTCATCGCCAGAACCTCCAAAGCAGTTCCGAACGGCACGTTCATCAACCGGGCCGAGACTAATGTTTTCGAATCTTGTGCCGCTTGAATGGCGAAGATCACAGTGAAGCCATATCTGTCGGCCATTTGCGTCAACACGTCATCGATCGGTTGCTCTTTCACCACCGCACTGACTAGCGGCGTATCGCGGATCGATGCGGGCAAAGTAATTTCACCCCGATTGTAGCTGGCGGCTTGGGGATCATCGAAGTTCGCACTCGCGGCCTGCCAGGTGGTGATCTCGATGAAGTGCTTGCGGACAAGGAACGTGGCGCCGATGTCCGGTAAGGCTACCCGCAAGAAGGTTTCGAGTGGTAGCCCACTTAAGTTCGAGTCGAGCTTGAACTTGCGTTCCAAGATGGGATCTTGGCTCTCGTCAGACTGATTGAAAAGAACTTCGCGAACGACGAATTTTATTTCGAACTGCTTTTCGAGCTGTTCCTTGACGGATCGCAAGGGCACATCTTTGAGCGAGGCCGGAAATGCGACTTTCGATTGGTTCAGCTTCACCACCAACTCGGCGAAGTGATCCGGCTCCACTTTTGGTGCTACCGCGAACGACGCGGCGTTCCAGCATCCCACAACTAAGGCGACGAGCAACAGACGATCCATGGCAATTCCTCTCGGGGAGCAAAACGCGAGACAGCGTCATCAACGCCCCCAGTTTGTATTCCGTTGGTTACCCCTGTGCATTTTGTAACACGTTGGTCACTTCCTCCCATTCTGCAATCGATTGACCCACCCAGCTCGTTATAGTGTCAGCTGAACCATATCCGGCGGGTCACAGAACCCGAAACAGTTCGATTGGGAGATCGCCATGCTCCGATTGCTCGGAATTGCCCTCATCGCACTGGGGCTCCCTCCCGCTCTGTTCGGTGCGGGGATTTTGATCCCCGACGATGTGAAACTCCAACCGTTGTCGATGGTCAATCACATCGTGAACGTCCGCATCGAAGATCAAGTGGCGATCACGACGGTCGAGCAGACGTTTCGCAACCAAACCGACCGCAACCTCGAAGCGACGTATGTCTTCCCGATTCCCAAAGGGGCCAGCGTGAACAAGTTCACGATGTGGGTCGACGGGAAAGAAACCACCGGTGAAATCCTCGACGCTAAAAAGGCCAGCGAACTGTACACGAGTATTGTCCAGCGGACACGCGACCCCGGTCTGCTCGAATATTTGGGCAACGGCATGATTCGCTTTAAGGTCTTCCCGGTGCCCGCGAAGGGGGATTTGAAAATGAAGTTCCGCTTCACGTCGGTGTCGCCACAAGACGGGGGAATCGTCGAATACGTCTACCCGCTCAAGACAGACGGGAAAGACACCCGCACTCTGGAAAAATTCTCGGTGACCGTCCACATTCAATCGCAGAACTCCGTGCAATCGATCTATAGTCCGACGCACGCAATCGACATCCGCCGCAAGGGCGATCGCGAAGCGACCGTTGAGTTCGAGAAAAACCAGGCCACCCTCGATAAGGATTTCCAAATCTTCTACAGCGTCGGGAAGCAAGAAGTCGGTGTGACCCCGGTGTTTTACCGTCCCGTCAGCGGCGACGATGGCTACTTCATGCTGCTGATTTCACCGCAGACGGAGCAGATGAAAAACCGCGTGCCACGCGATCTGGTGCTGGTGCTCGACACGTCGGGGAGTATGTCCGACCTCAAAATGTCCCAGGCCAAAAAGGCGTTGAAGGTCTGCTTGAATCAACTCGGCGACCGTGACAGATTCAGCATCGTCAGCTTCGCCACGGCGGTGCAATCGTTTCGAGACGGACTCACCGACGCCAGTACCGAAAAACTCGAAAAGGCGACCAAGTGGGTCGACGAGCTTCGCGCCGGCGGTGGAACCGCTATTCAGCCGGCATTGAATGCCGCGCTCGATTTGC
This sequence comes from Fimbriiglobus sp., assembly GCA_043727675.1. Classification (GTDB taxonomy): domain Bacteria; phylum Planctomycetota; class Planctomycetia; order Gemmatales; family Gemmataceae; genus JALHQU01. The sequence continues at coordinate 22,447 of JAYSYJ010000201.1, read as the reverse complement.
GGAGCCAAGAAGCGGGCCGTTCGTTCAATATTGTCTTCTTCACCGATGGCCAACCGACCGTGGACGAACGCGATCCGCAGAAGATCGTCAAGAATGTCGTCACTCGGAACACGGCCAGCACCCGCATCTTCACCTTCGGCGTCGGCGACGACGTGAACGCGGCGATGCTCGATCAACTCGCGGACAGTACCCGAGCCATCAGCACCTACGTCCGCCCGGCCGAAGATATCGAAGTCAAAGCCTCGGCCCTCTGCGCGAAGATCGGCCACCCCGTCATGACGAATGTCAAACTCACCACGACGAATGTGACACTCACCGAAGTCTATCCACAGCAGTTGCCCGATCTCTTTCACGGCGGCCAACTTGTCCTGTTCGGTCGGTTCCAAGGCCGTGGGCCTGCGGCCATCAAACTCACCGGTTTGGTTGGCCAGGAGACCAAGGAACTGATCTACGAAGTCGACTTTCCGACGAAGACAACGGAAGGGCGGGAGTTCGTTGAACACCTGTGGGCGCGGCGGAAAGTCGGCTTCATCCTCGATCAAATTCGCATCAATGGCGAACAGAAAGAACTCGTCGAAGAAGTCACTGCACTCGCCAAGAAGTATGGTATCGCCACTCCCTACACCAGTTATCTCGTGGTTCCCGACGCCCCGGTGCCCGTCGTCATGGGGTATCAAGCGCAACCCAAGTCCGACGCACCTGCCTTGGCACCCGCCGGCGCCGGGGCCGGCAAGCCACAAGCGGTGGGCGAATTTGCCAAAGACTTGGCCAAGGGGTCGAAAGACAAGCCGGGAGAAGGCCTCGGTGGTAACCGTGGTGCGGTTCAAGAGCGCATGCTGAATGAAAAATTGAAAGAGTTGCCGGCCGATCTGAAGGATGGGGTGTTCGCCGAAACGTTGAAGAAAGCCCAGACCGAGAGCAAAACACTCGATGACGCCAACAGGAATTATCGCAGCAATCAGTTGGAGCGAAATCATTCCGGTCGCCTCGGTGTCGATCTGGCTCTGGCTTCCAACACGTTGCGTGGCCAGGCGAGATTGTCGCAGACCGCGAACAAACAGCTTCTCGGTCGCAATTGCGTCGAATTCGGCGGTGTCTGGATCGACGACCGATTCACGGACAAAACGAAAACCTTGTCTGTGAAGGCTCAGAGCGAGGCATACTTTCGTATCCTCGAAAAACAGCCCACGATGAAAGATGTCTTCCAACTCGGCAATCACCTCGTGTGGATCGCCCCGAACGGCACCGCCCTGATCATCGATGCGAATGAAGGCACCGAAAAACTGGAAGACCGCGATATAGACGCATTGTTCGTCGCCGGGAAGTGAGTTGGAAGATGCCGGCTTGCAAACTAGAATGATTTCAATTGGAACCCTCGCGGCGGTCGCGGGGGTTTTCGGATTGCGGAGCCGCGTGCGATGAGTCTCACTGAAGAACAGATTTCAGAATTCCGAAGCAAACGTTACAACGCCACAGTCACCCACCTCGAAAAACGCCACGACGATCTCGTGGTGGTTCGGGTGAAGCCCGACTTCGCCCGAACGAATTACCACGCCGGGCAGTATTGCACCCTCGGCTTGGCCAATTTCGAAGAACGCGCCGAAGGTTGTCAGCTCGAATCGCTGTCGGTCGACGACCAACTCAAGCTCGTCCGTCGTTCCTACTCCATCAGTAGTTCCGTCTTCCGAGAAGGCGATTCCCTCCGCGACCCGGCCGATGATGATTGGCTCGAATTCTACATCGTCTTGGTTCGGGAAAATATCGATGGCCGGGTGCCGGCACTGACCCCGCGATTGTTCAATCTGCGCGTCGGCGACCGTCTGTCCGTCGGAGAAAAGATCACGGGGCATTTCACGCTCAGCGCGGTGCAGCCCGGAAACACCGTGGTGTTCCTTTCGACGGGTACCGGGGAAGCCCCACACAACTCGATGCTCGCCGATTTGCTTCGCACCGGGCACACCGGCAAAATCCTCGCCGCTTGTTGTGTGCGCTACCAGAAAGATCTGGGTTACTTGGAGACCCAAGAACGCCTGATGAAGTTGCACCCGCAATACCGGTATTTGGCCCTGACGACGCGGGAAGCGAGCCGCAAGGGCAAAGTCTATATCCAAGATCTGATCTCGAGTGGGGAACTCGACAACCATCTAATCGAACTCGGTGCGGCCGGACTCGACCCGGCCAACACGCACGTGTTCCTGTGCGGGAACCCGAAGATGATCGGGATCCCGGCGAAGAGCAAAGAAACGGGCCTGTGGGAATATCCGCAGCCAACGGGCGTGATCGAAATCCTCGAAGCGCGCGGGTTTCGGGCCGACAACCCGATGCTCAAAATCGAAGGGAACATCCACTTCGAAAAGTACTGGTGATCTCTCGTTTCCGCTCCCAGAATCTACAACCCCGAAAGCCGCTCCATGGCCGACATCGGTGCCACCATTGGCGGTTACAAAATCCGCTCGCTGCTCCAAACCGGGCAGACGTCGCAAGTTTTTGAAGTCGTCGAGCCGACCAGCGGCCGGCACTTTGCCATGAAGATATTGCTGCCGGAGTTTTCGGGCAGCAAATCGCACCGCAATCCACTTTTCAACGAAGCGGAGGTCGGGAGCAAGCTGCGCCATGCGAACGTCATCAACATTGTGAAGGTGAGCCGGAGCCAGGAAACGCCGAACTTCGTGATGGAGTTCTTCCCGTCCGGGAGTATCCGCAAACGGTTGCAGTCGAAAGATAAACGCGACAAAGAGTTTTTGAAGGAATACGCCCGCAAAATCTTCAAACAGGCCGGCACCGGGCTGGCGTACATGAATTCGTCGAATTACGTCCACTGCGATGTGAAGCCCGATAACATTCTCGTCAACGCGTTGGGCGATACGAAAATCATCGACTTCGCCATTTCGCAAAAGATGCAATCCGGCTTCTTGGCGAAACTGTTCCGCAAGCGCACGAAGCCCGAAGGGACGGCGAGCTACATGTCGCCGGAGCAGATCAAATGCGAACTGCTCGATGCGCGATCGGACGTCTACAGCTTCGGCTGCACGATGTACGAAGTGGTCACCCTGCGCCCCCCGTACCGCGGCAACAGCATCTCGGATCTGTTCCGCAAGCACCTCACGGAACGGGCCAGTCCACCGTCGGTCTACAACGCCGACGTCACCGATGAATTCGGCGCACTTTTGGTGAGGATGTTGGCGAAGAAACCGTCGGATCGCCCCTCGAATCTCTTAGAAGCCCTCATGGAACTGCGTAAGATCAAGAGCGTCTTCAAATCGCGTCCGGATACCACCGAAGAAGAACAGGGCATGTGATTCGGATTCGTACACGTGGTTCCTATTGGAAGGTTTGGTGATGGTTCCGATCCCGCTGCCGTTTGAAAACGACATCCACGCTCTCGAAGAATCGTTGGCGAAGCTCGAAGCGTCCGCCGGGGATGGCGACGACGTCAAACGCCTCCGCAAGGAACTGGCCGCGCTGAAAAAATCTCAGTACGCGAATTTGACACCTTGGGAAACCGTGCTCGTGTCGCGCCATCCCAATCGCCCGCAGACACTCGATTACCTCGACTTGGTCTTCGAAGAATTCATCGAATTGCACGGCGATCGTGCATTCGGCGATGACCGTGCCATCCGGACCGGCTTCGCCCGGATCGACGGGATGCGGGTGTTGTTCGTGGGCCACCAAAAGGGGCGCACGCTCGCGGAACGCCAGCAGTGTTTTTACGGTTGCACCCATCCCGAAGGCTACCGCAAAGCCCAGGGCAAAATGAAGATCGCGGCGAAATACCAATTGCCCGTGATCTGCTTCATCGATACGCCCGGCGCCTATCCCGGTATCGGTGCCGAGGAGCGCGGCCAGTCGCAACTCATCGCCACGAGCATTCTCGAAATGACCGTACTACCGACGCCGGTGATCTGCGTGGTGATCGGCGAAGGTGGCTCGGGAGGGGCGCTCGGCATCGGCATCGGCGACCGCGTCAGCATGTTGCAGCACTCGTATTATTCCGTAATTAGCCCCGAAGGATGCGCCGGGATTTTGTGGAAAATTGCCAACGAAGAAACGAAGCCCCGCGCCGCCGATGCACTCCGCTTGACCTCGACCGACCTGAAGAAGTTCGGCGTCGTGGACGACGTGATCGCCGAGCCACTCGGGGGTGCCCACCGCAACCCGCGTGAGATGGCCAACACACTACGTACGTACTTGGTGCGAACTTTGCGAGAGTTGATCGGGACGCCGACGGAAGAACTGCTGCAAGCCCGCTACGAGAAATTCCGCAAGCTCGGCGAATATACGACTTTGGCCAGTTAACGTGGAAGCGGTGCCAATTCATCCACCGGGGGCCCCGGTGGGGTCGGGTGATCCGCCGCGCAAAGGTTGGGCATTGCCCGCATGTCGCCGGGGACGGCACGATTCTTCTGCACGAGCGGATCCTGGCCGTATGGTTTGCTACTCCACGAACAGCCGACCAGACTGATCGTGAGTGCAACGGGAGCCGATTTCTTCAGGAATCGATTCATTCTCGAATCTGCCCATTCCCAGTCAGAATGTACTTATAAGACGTGAGTTCTCGCAGTCCACAGGGGCCGCGAGCGTGCAATTTATCGGTGCTGATTCCGATCTCGGCACCCAGCCCGATTTCGAAGCCATCGTTGAACCGAGTGCTGGCGTTCACCACCACCGCCGCCGAATCGACCTTGGCCGTGAACTCCCGTGCGGTGGCGTAATCATCCGTCACAATCGCATCGGTGTGCTTCGAGCCGTAACGTTGGATCTGCTCCAAAGCGTCGTTCAAGTCGGTAACCACTTTCACTGAAAGAATCAAGTCGAGAAATTCTGCGGCGAAGTCGACCTCGGTCGCAATTGTCACTTTGGGAAGAATCCCCCGGGTCCGTTCGCAACCGCGGATTTCCACCCCGGCCGCGTGCAGGCTTTTTCCGAGGCGCGGAAGGAATTCATCGGCAATCGCACTGTGAACGAGCACGCTTTCGGTCGCGTTGCAGACCCCCGGACGCTGGCATTTGCCGTTCAAAATGATTCGTTCCGCCATCGCCAAATCGGCGCGACGATCGACATAAACGTGGCAGTTCCCTTGGTAATGTTTCAGCACTGGCATCGTCGCTTCGGCCGTCACGCGGCGAATCAGGCTCTCCCCGCCACGCGGGATGACAAGGTCGATGCGGTCGTCCATTTTCAACAATAAACCGACCGCCGCGCGATCCACGGTTGGCACCCGTTGCACCGCCTCGGCCGGTAAGCCGGCGCGCACCAACTCGCGTTGCAAAATTGAATGCAGGAGTTCGTTCGAGTGCGTCGCTTCTTTCCCACCCCGGAGAATCACGGCGTTACCACTCTTCACGCACAGCCCGGCCGCATCGACGGTGACGTTCGGCCGCGATTCATAGAGGAAAAAGATCACCCCGAGTGGTACGCCGACTTTCAGCACTTGCAAGCCATTAGGACGCACGCCGCCTTCGCGGATCTCCCCGATCGGGTCGGGTAAAGCCGCGACCTGACGCAGCCCCTCAGCCGCAGTGTGAATACCCTTGGAAGTCAGTTTCAGGCGGTCGAGATTCGCCGGGCTGAGATCGGTGCTCTTTGCCGCCACGAGGTCGCGTTCGTTGGCGATGAGGATCGCATCGGTCTGTTCTTCGAGCGCGGCGGCCGACGCCAACAACCAGAAATTCTTCTGCGTAGTCGTGGCCGTCGCCAGCACACGGCTGGCTTGCTGAGCCTGATTCGCCAAGCGTTCGCACAGTACCGGTAGATTTGCGTCCAACGTTATTGCTCCACAATGTCTTCAAAATCGGCGATTGCGACGATCTCGGATCGCGATACCAACAGACGTTTCCGGTTGCGTTTGATCCCGGTGATGACGCAAGCGGCGATGTAGTTTTCCCGGCTTGTTTCCGTGTCGCGCAGGTCGTGCAAGTCGGCATTTTTGAGTTCGAGAAAATGTTCCCCGATGCTCTTGAGCGTTCCCAAACAGACGTACTCCGCCCGAAAGTCGACGACGACTTTCCGGTTCAAAAATTGCTCGAGGGTCAACGTAGCGGTCACATCCACGACGGAATACTCACTCGGTAGCACGGCTACAAAATCTCTTCGTTCCACTATTCTAGCAATGCCGCCCAATCCGAGCTTGTTACACCGATTGTGATCCCCGAAATGCCCCGTCGTTCGTTTAAAGCCGCTGAACTCCCCGAAACATTTGTTGCCGATGGCGCTAGCCTCGCCGAATGCGTCGCACACCTCCGCACGGCTAAACTGATCGGTTTCGATACCGAATTCGTCGGCGAAGAGACGTTCCGCCCGGAACTCTGCCTCGTCCAAATTTCTACCGCGGAACGGCTATTCGTAATCGATCCGTACAACTGCGGGCCGATGGAAGAATTCTGGAAATTGATGCACGAACCCGCACGCACGGTGATCGTCCATGCCGGACGCGAAGAAGTGCGCATGTGCCAGTTTTTCTCGGGCAAGCCCCCCGCCACGATCTTCGATGCCCAAATCGCCATCGGCCTCATCGGTTCTACATACCCGATCAGCTACGCGGGTCTGGTTCAAGAAATGCTCGGCGTCCGCCTCAACAAGTCGGACACACTCACAGAATGGCGCCGCAGGCCACTGTCTGCGTCCCAATTGCGTTACGCCTACGATGACGTACGGTACTTGATCCCCGCCTACGAGCGAATCCGCAAGCAATTGAAGAAGCTCGACCGTTTGGCTTGGGCGGACGAAGAATTCACCACGTTTATCCGGTGGGCTCTCGGCGAGGATCCCACCGTGGAACGCTGGCGCAAATTAAAGGGGATCGGTTCACTGGGCCGTCGGGAACTAGCGATCCTGCAAGAAATATTTGCATGGCGGGAGCGTGCGGCCGAGCGGCAAAATCGACCGCTCCGTTCTGTGATGCGGGACGATGTCTTGTTGGAAGTCGTCCGGGCCGGCAATCGCTCTCCGGAAGATTTTCAGCAGCTCCGGGGAATACCCAAAGGGGAGCTGGCCAATATCCTCGAAGCGGTTCGCCGAGGCCGGGGCCGACCGCTGGCCGGCTGCCCGGAAGTACTCACCCCGGCCCATGAACCCCCTCAAATGCCCACACTCACGGCTTTGTTGTCGGTGGTACTCGGCGAGTTGTGCGAAGAAATGCAGTTGGCACAGTCCCTCGTCTGCTCACAGCACCATTTGAAAGATGTCATTCGATCCTACAGCCCCGGTGGCGAAATCCCCGTTCTATCACCGTTCCTCCAGGGTTGGCGGAACAGTCACATTTTGCCACGCTTGAAACAAGTCCTCGAAGGAAAGTTGTCCATCCGCGTGGCTGATCCAAATAAGGGGACGCCACTCGAATTTGAGCTCTGCCCCGTTGAGTAGGATCACTTTTTCGAGGACTGAGTTTTGACAGGGTCGACTTTGTCTTCTGCGACGACCAACTTCACCGTCGCACCATCCGGTTGGATTTCGAATTTGGCATCGTCCTTCACCCAAGTCAATTTATCTTGAATGAGGGGCACGTTCGGTGCTTCCGAATCGTAGATCACCACATTTTTGCTACCGGCCAACAGTTGAAATTCGCGGTAGGTTTCACCGGGCTGCAACTTGATGCACTTACCACGGATCGGACGGTTCAACGGCCCACCGACCTCTTTAATCACGATGACTTGTTTCGTGTCGTTCTTGACAGTAATCCAGCCAGCCGTGGCCACTTCAGCACCGAATCCCGCCACGACCGCAGCGAGGACGACGATCCGCAATTGGTGGAGCAAAGCCATATCGCACCGGGGGTGAATGCAGACACGCGAAGCATTCTTACCCCCACAACGGTGCCCTGTCGGAAACTTGCGCCGGTTCCGACACCCTTTTTGAGAATCCGGCAAAAGTTTCCAAATTACAGCATTCTGGCACGAGTTTCGAAATCCCGGATACACTCCACTGCCAACGGCATCGCCGGCGACGGCCACGCCAGGATTTGCGAGCCAAATCCAGCCTGTTCCCCCACTTTCATGACGTGTTCCACCAAAGCCCCGGCCTCACAGAGTTTTTGATCGACCAAGCGCGCTTCAAAATCGACCAGCCGACGATGCAACTCACGGCCATTGCTCGGGATGCTGCTCGCCGGCACTACTCGATCAGGCGAAGGCCGGGCCCAATTTGGCAACGCCGGCGGTTGGACGAATTGCTTCTTCACGGGGTCATAATCGGCCCATTGGGCTGCCAAGCGGTACAAGTAGCGGCCGATGCCGAACTTCACGGCTGCGCGTTTGAGGGCGTCGCTAAAAGCAGCTTTCAAACGATCTCCACCGTCGGGTTGTTCGGAGGGAGAGCCGACGTCCGACTTTGTAACCCAACCTTCCCCGAGTTTGAGACGGAGTTTGCAAACGACCGAACCTTCGGGCAAGATTTCGTATTCGTCCATCCAATTTTCGACGCCCAACACGCTATCGAGCCGATCCTGGATCACGCGGCAATTGATGTAGGCCAATGCCAAAGCACGGTTGCCTTTCACACTTTGCGGCTTGAATTTGACTTCCCGAGCGTCGAACGGCTCGGACAACGCTTGAGCGATCGTTGCCTTCGGACGGAATGGCTGAACCACGGCTGCACCTCCCCAATGAATTTGGAAAGGTACTGTACATCCGTGGAAATTGATTGTGAATGTCAGTAGGAGATTATCGACTTAATTTATCGGCACCGGCGACTGGGGTGTGACCGACCGTGGCCAGGGCCAGCTCCAGAAAGTCGGTTGCGAGCCTTTGAACTTGGGCATCGACCCTGGCACAATTCTTCGCCCAGGCCTCTTCCCCCATGCCGGGCACCATCGGGACCGAACTGACTTCGATATACGCTTTGGCCTTCGGTTCCGTCCCACTCGGTCGCAGGCAGACTTTCGCTTCGATGCCATCGCCGGCCAACCGGACGATCAAGAAATTCCGCGCGGATTTGTCCGTGCCCCCTTTGAACGGCCCCATCTTGCCCTCTTCGTTTTGCAGATCTTCGAAGTGGACAACAGACAGTCCCGCAACTTCTTTCGGCGGATTTTTACGGATCGCATCGAGCATCTTGGCCATCTCTTGCTTGCCTTCGAGGCCGGTCATCACGATGTTCAGCAGCTCGTTGCGATAGTAGCCGAACTGCCGGCTCATGTCGTCGAGCAGTTCGGGGATCGTCCGCTTCTGCCGCTTCAAATGCAGGGCCAACTCGGCCATGAGCACCGCCGCACAGGCCGAGTCTTTGTCCCGGAGGTTGGCGGTCGCCAGAATGCCGTGGCTCTCTTCGGTGGCGATCACGAAATCGGCCGGGGTTCCTTGAACCTCACCGTAGTGACCGCTGTTTTCCAAGTGCCAAAGCACATCGGCGTGATACTTGAAGCCGACGAGCAGATCGTTCACGATTTGCGAACCGAAGTGACGGGCGATCCGCGTGATTTGGCCGGTCGTCACTTCCGTGGTGATCACAATCGGCGAGCTTGGCAAGTCGCCCGCGGCCGAAAGGCGGCTGAGTTTGAAGAAGGTCAACAAGGCGGCTATTTCTTGACCCGTGAGGAAGCGATAGTCGCCACGACCATCGGTTGTGGTACACGCCAAACCGCCGATGCGGTCGGCATCCGGATCGGTGGCGATCACCAAATCGGCACTTCGTGAGCGTGCGACGATCTCCGCACGGTCGAGACTTTCTCGCACTTCCGGGTTCGGCGATTTCGTGACGTGGGCGAATTGGCCATCCGGCTCATTTTGCTCTTTCACGGGAATCCACTGGAACCCCGCCGCAAGCAACGTTTCCCCGGCGCAACCGCCTCCAACGCCTTCGAGCGGGGTGTACACGATCCTAATCTCATCGTTCTTGGGTGGCGCAATCAAGCTCTGCTTCCGACACAAATCGATGTATGCAGCGTGGGGGGCTTCATCGAGAAAGTGAACCTTGCCACTCTTCACGGCGTCGGCCCAGGGTAGCTGCTTGATCGCGGTGACGCGATCCACGAGGTCGCTCATCAGTTGATCTTCCGGTGGCACCGGTTGGGCGCCGCGCTCATCGTAAAACTTGCTGCCGTTGTCATCGGGCGGATTGTGGCTCGCCGTCATATTCAGCCCACCTTGGGCGACTAAGTGACGGATCGTGAAGCTGAGTTCGGGCGTGGAAACGTAACGTTTCGTATCGGGTGGCAAAATGTGCGAATGGATGCCGTTGGCGGCATAAACCCCGGCGGCAAACTCGCAGAAGTTTCGGCTCGTCAGCGTCAGCACGGGGTTCGGCAAAGTTGCGTTATAGAAACCACGTTTGTCTTGAAACCGTCGCACATCGTAAGCCAACACGACTTGGAGTTTCGAGACACCCGTGAACTTTTGCTTGAGGTACTCAGAGTGTCCTTGCAGGCTCGCGCCGAGCGTCCAGAGGTTCATCCGGTTCGGCCCGATGCCGACGGAACCACGACAGCCGCCGGTGCCGAATGGCAAAATCTGATAGAAGGAATCGAGTAGGAATGACCACTTTTTCTCGGCGATCATCCACTCGATTTGTGGCCTGTACGCGGCATACTCCGGGTGCGTGAGCCAGGTATTGAGGAACTGAGTCGCACGGCTGTTGAGAGCCGCATCCGAATTGACGGTGGCGAATCCGGCCGTGGCATCATCAAGCAGCGACATGGTGTATCCTCTTCGAATTTGTGCTTTTATATGTTCTCGGAATGACCTTCGACACGCCCGTTTTGAAGCCGCAACGTGTGGGTGATGCCCGCAGGCAGTTCGTGGACATCGTGAACCACCACCAATAACGTTTGATCCACGGACAACTCTCTCGTCAGCCAATTTTGAACGCGCCGAATCGTCAGGGAATCCATCCCTTGGAACGGTTCATCCAGAATCAGCAACTCCGGTCGTTTCACGATCGCGCGCATCACCAAGAGCAATCGCTGCGTGCCGGTCGAGAGTTGCCACCAACGTACTGGCGTGCAAGAGGCTATTTGGAAGTGCCGAAGTAATTCGTCAACGCTCTGCGTTTGCTCGTCCGTCAATTTTTCGGGGGCGAATCGATCGCAGAAGCCGGACGCCACGGCTTCACGGGCCGTGAGCATCCTCGGGAAATATTGATGCATCTCGGGGGACACCAAACCGATACGCTTCTTCACATCCCAGATGGTTTCGCCCGTACCCCGTCGATTCCCAAAGAGCCGGACATCGTTACCGAAGGCTTGCGGGTGATCCCCGCACAGTAGGCTGAGTAGAGTCGTCTTGCCCGACCCATTCGGCCCGAGAATCGCCCAGCGTTGGCCACGATTCACCCGCCAGTTCACACCTTGCAAAATAGCCTGACCACCGTGGCGAACGGTGACGTTCGTCAATTCGAGGATCGGGATCGTACAACTCGGCCCAGGCGCCGGCGGCTCCGTGACCGGCACTTCAGGGCTCGCACTGTTCGCGGAGTCACCCAGGACGAGTCGGTGCGACACCCATTCGGGAACCGCACTCGCTCGACAGGTCAGCACGATCGTCAGTCCCGCCTTCGCTAACCGGCTGAGATGTCCGTTCAACTCCGCCTGGGTCGTCGTGTCGAGGCCTGAAAAGGGATCATCCAGCAACAACAGCGTCGGGCGTTGCAGCAGTCCGCGAGCGATTCGCAACCGCCGTTGCTGGCCGTTCGAGAGTTTCAAAATTTTGAGGTCGAGGATCTCCGCGAGGTGAAACTGCTCAATCACTTCATCGGGTAAATCGTCGAAGTCGGAAGTCAAAAACTCGCGGGCCGTCGGGCAGTCGTCCGGTTCGTTGAACTCGAACCGTTGTTGATAGTAGAAGTTCGCCGGCGTGAATCGCCGTGAGTCTTCGCGGAAGCCGACGTACCGAATTCGATCCGCATTCGGAATCGTCCGCGTCCCGTGCGACACCCGGTGTTTGCCAGCGAGTGCTTCGAGCAGAGTTGTTTTCCCGGAGCCAGTCGGGCCGACGACGGCCCAAGTTTGCCCGGCCAGTCCGACCCACGACAAGTTGCTCAGGATGGGAGTGATCCGCTCGATGGTTGCGGCGTCGAACCGGAAGAGTTCGGCGCTCATATTACGCCAGCCGATCTTGCCACGCGGCCAGTTGCTGGGCCACTTCGGTCGGTGCAGTCGAACCGTAACTGCGAAACGCCGCGATCGCATTGGCCACGCCCAGCGATGCCCGAACGGCCTCGCCGCCACCGGGTGCCACGGCTTCGAAGGCGCTCACCGGCAAATCCACGAGCCGACCACGCCCGTCTTCGGCCCGTTTCACCAGAGTTCCGACCGCTTCGTGCGCCGTCCGCATGGGCACACCCCGGGCAATCAACGACTCCATCAACGTGGTCGCGTCCAAAAAACCATCTTCGATCCGCGCGGCCAGCACGTCGCGCCGCAACTTCGTTTGGGTCACCAACGGCGCCGCCACACTCAGGCAGCCTTCCACGGTGTCGAAGGCATCGAAAAGTGCCGCTTTGTCTTCCTGCAAATCGCGGTTGTACGCCAGCGGCAGCCCCTTCAAAAGTATCAGCAGTTGCTGCAACGCTCCGATCACACGGCCCGTTTTGCCCCGTGTCAGTTCCAACACGTCCGGGTTCTTCTTGTGCGGCATGATGCTGCTACCGGTGCAGAACGCATCGGGCAACTGGATGAAGTTGAATTCCGTCGTTGACCAAATCGCCCACTCTTCGGCCCAACCGCTGAGGTGGATCGCGATCATCGATAAGTCGAAAACAAACTCCACGAGGAAGTCGCGGTCGCTCGAAACATCCAAGCTATTCCGGGCAACCGAATCGAAGCCGAGTTTGACCCGCACGCTTTCACGGTCGATGGGCAGCGAACTCCCGGCCAGTGCCGCCGTGCCCAACGAAAGGACGTTGACACGCTTCCGGCAGTCGGCCAACCGTTCGCGGTCGCGCTGAAATTTCTCGACGTACGCTAAATAATAATGGGCCGCGAGCACAGGCTGCGCCCGCTGTAAGTGGGTGTAACCCGGCAGGATGACGTGTTGATCCCGCACCGCGGAGCCGACAAACGCTTTTTGCAATTCCACCAGTAATTCATCGGTGCGGTCGATGGCGGCACGCACCCAAAGTTTCACATCGGTCACGACTTGGTCGTTGCGGCTCCGTCCCGTGTGCAGCTTGCGCCCGACATCGCCGAGGCGGGCGATCAAGGCTTGTTCGATGTGCGTGTGGATGTCTTCGAGCGCGATGGAGTAGTCCATCTTCCCCGCTTCGATTTCGTCACCGATGGTTTCCAAGGCCGCTACGATTTGCAAAGCCTCGGATTGAGTCAATAGCCCGACTTCAGAAAGCATGGTCGCATGCGCTTGGCTGGCGAAGATGTCGTAACGGTACAGCCGCTTGTCCACGGTGATCGATTCCGTGAACTGTTCGACGCGCTGATCGGTGCCGCCGGTGAATCGACCACCCCACGTCTTCTGACTCATGAATCGATCTCGCCCGGAACTGTTTGAATGCCTGTTTTACGGAACCGGCAAAAGCGTGACACCCACTTGGCCGGTCGGGGGTATGTTTATCGATCCACTCTCGTCTTCGGAGGTTCTCCCATGAAGTTTCTGCTCGTGTTAACCGGCCTCGCATGGGTCACGGCTTCGATAAGTGCCGCTGAGCCAGCCGTGCTGCCCGCACCGGCCATCGAAGTTCGTGTGAAGGCCGTTGCCGAGTTGACCGGCGTCATCGAATACGCCGGCGAGATCCTCATGCAGCCCGAAGCCGGCAAGCAGTTCGCTCAGATCATCAAAACGCTCGGTGCCGGTGATAAGGGATTGGAAGGAATCGATCCCACGTTGCCCATCGGTGGCTATGTTCGCATCTCCGAAAACATTGCCGACAGTGCGATTGTGGTCATGGTTCCACTCAAAGACGATGCCGCCTTCCGGGACCTGCTGAAAAACAAGCTACACGTTGAGCCGAAATTGGGAGACGACGATGTTTACACCATCGAAGTTCCTCAACTGCCACTCGGTGCCATTTACTTTCGAGTGGTCGGAAAATATGCGTACGCTACCATTCGCAACGTGAAAAGTATCGACAAAGCGACGGTGATCTCACCCAAAGATTTCTTCAAAGACACGGTGAAACCGATCCTCGCAGCGACCGTTCATTGGGATCGTTTCCCGACAGATGTGAAAAAAGTGCTCCTAGGCCAAGTCGAACTTCAACTCGTCGAAGCGATCAAAGACGCCGGCGGCAGCGAATTGCAGAAGCAAGCCCGCCGCGGACTCGTGGACATCGGCGTCGATATGGTGAAGTCGATCCTCACGGATGGCGAACAACTCACGGTGACCGTCGATGCCGACCCGAAGTCCGATACCCTTTCGACCGCAGTCCGATTGACGGCGAAGCCGAAGACTCCACTCGCGGCGAACTTGGCTTCTTGGGCCGACCGCACGAGTCTGGCCGCTACTGTTTCGGTCGCAAAGAACCCAATGGGGTCGTTCGGATTGATCGCCAAGATCCCGAGTGGAACACGCGAGAAGCTCACGAAACTCATCGACATCCTGTTCGATGATCTCCTCGCCGGGGCCAACGAGGATCTCAAGCCGCTTGCGACGAAGTTAGTCGATGCCATCGGCCCGACGCTGAAAAGCAACGATGTTCAACTCGGCCTGCTCGTCGCTAAACCGGGAAAGGAAAAGGGCATCCGTCTGCATGTGGCTATGAAAATGGAAAAGGGGAATGAACTCGAAAACGTGCTGCGGGAATTCGCGCCATTTTTGATGGGCGGGGAAGCGTCGGTGAAGTTCGATGTCGAGAAACTCGGCGACCGTAACTTGCACGAAGGACGCTTCACGAATTCGCCATTCACCGATACTTTTGGGACAGAAATGGCTTGGATTGTCACGTCCAACGACCTCCTAGCCGTCGGCATCGAAGACAAACCGACGGAGCTGAAAGGCTTTCTCAATGGGAAGACGAGCAAGCTGCCGATGTTGTCGCTCGAACTCTCCGCCGTCAAATTCGGACAAATCGGGAGCAAGAATCTCAGTCCCGAGAAATACGAAGAGTTGATTCAAACCGTATTCGGAAAAGTCGGGCCAGCCGGCCTCGATACGATCAAGCTCACGATCACGGGCGGGCAGGAACTCAACCTGAAATTTGATCTCAAAGGCCAAGCGTTCAAGTTTTTCGCGCTGATCGACCAAGAGAGAAAGAAGCACTGAATTTTCATTCTCGTCGCAACGACGAAATGACCGGCAACCGGGCGATCCAAGAAGTCGCCCGGTAAGCCACGATGACTCCGACGAAAATGATCACCAACAGCATCCCACCGAGCCGCACCGAGGCGACTTGGCCACCGAGTGCCAAGTTCGGGATCACCGAGATCACCGCTGCAATCAGTCCGATTCCCAAACCGACTGACAGCACCAAGCCACTTTCGATCAACACCAATTTTTGAAGCGTCCCCGTGCGAAATCCCGTGGCCCGGAGTAAGGCAAACTCGCTGGTGCGGTCGTTCACGTTTCGCAAAATCACCACGCCAAAACCGAACATCCCCAGTAGCAACGCCAAGCCGCCGAGGAGCTGAAACGTGCTGAGATAGGCCCCGATCACCGCTTGCTGCGCGGCCACGAGTTCCGTGCTGCGCGTCGTCTGCAAGCCGTTGGCTTGCAGGCCGGTTTCGAGGAGTGCCGCAATCGATTCGACCCGCTCCGGTGGCGATTTCACGAGAAAGTAACGAAACCCTTCGTCGTGAGGATAGAGCTTGCGAAAGTTCGCATCGCTCATCAAAAGCTCACTCGGAAATAGGCTGTCTTGGAGTGTGCCGACGATTCGCAGTTTCACATCGCGACCGTTTTCATCTGGAATAGTCGTGGAGCCACCCACGAACGTTTTGAGCTGCCAGAGCACGGTGTTTTGGTCGGCAATCACAGGGATAGCCCCGTCGGGTTGCACCTCGTTCAACTGGAGCCATGGGTTCGCTTTGGTAACTTCGGTATTCCCGGTCGTCATAGCGAATGCGAACCGACCCTGAGCGAGGAACTCCTCTGAGGCTCCCAAAATTCGCGGCCGGCCCGCTTGGTACAGGTTCAAACAACTCGCATCGTCTCCGCCCCGCAAGCGGAACGGCATCACTTTCAACGTATCGAGCTCGGCTTTCAACGCGAGGAGTTTCGGGTCGTTGGAACTACCGCCGTAGTACTTTTGAAGTTGGTCGAGCAGGTCACCGCGCCCGGGTTCGCGGTCGAACCGTTGGAACACGGGAACGTCGGACTCGGCGATCAACCGGTATCCGCCACTACCGCCGTGGGTCGTCAGGAACTCGGCGTCCGGTTTTTTGCGGAAACTTTCCACGGCCACCAGCAGGAATGTCGCCAGCGAGAGCAACGTGGCCGTCAACAAGCTGCGGCCACTGGCTCGAGACGCATTTCGTAAGCCCAAACTGACGAGGGTCATCGGTTTGGAGTTCGGAACGGGTACACGCCTCAACCATAGTCGGAAGGTCAACAATCCCGCGAGCATGAGGAACAAACCACCGCCGAAGAACGCCCCGGCCCGTTGGTCGGCATTCGCAGCCCCAGTACCACCGAAGACCAGACCCAGACCGACCAGCAGTGACAAGCCGATGACAATCCACGCTCGCCGGCGCTTCAATCGGGTTGCTTCGACATCCGGTGGATTCGTTTCACCACGCAACAATACGGTGACAGGCAAGCGGATCAAACTGCGCAAGCTGAGCCAAATGGTGAGCCAGGTCATCACCATCGTGAGCTCGAACCCGATCAAAAGACTGAGCGAGTCGATGTGGACTTTCAGGTACGATTGCACCGCCGCATCGGGCCACAAACCGGCTAGTAACGCGAGCATTCCGCGCGCGTAAAACCATGCCAACAACAGCCCTGCGAGTGCGCCGAAGAACGAGATGGTCGAACCTTCCAATTGAAGCATCCGCCCCACTTGCTTCGGGGTGTATCCGGTGCTCAACAGCAAGCCGATTTCTTTTGCCCTCCGGTTGATGGACAACCGCATCAGCAATCCCACGAGCAAAAGCGACGCGATGATTAAAAAGAAACTGAAGGCCAGCAACATGGCGCCGAAGTCGGTGCCACCCTGACTGGCCTGCAACATGCGTTCGCGGGTCGGCTCGAACTTGAACCCGGCCGACGCGGGGGCGAGCTGTTTCAGCAACTCGGATCGGAGCAGTGCAACAGTTTCTGGGAGAGTCTTGCCCGGCACGGGTGCCACGCGGATAGAAGTCGTCGAACCGAAACGACTGCCAAAGAGTTTCCGTCCCATTTCCGGTGAAACGTAGGCCTTCGGTGTCGCCCGGTGGTTCTCCCAAAAGTCTTCGTCCACCGCGCCGATGCGCTGGTAGTTGATCTCGAATGGGGCGTCCCACTGCTCCCCTTTTTTACCGCGAATCTTGGGCTTATCGGTGATGCCGGGAAACGGCGGAGTGAGATTCGGGTCGGCGGCGGCACCCGCCAGTGTTACGTATCCACGAAATGGGAATGTGTGCCAGGCTTCCACCGCTTCGGATTCCATCTCGGGCTTGAAGTAGGCCACCGTCACCGCATCGCCGAGTTTCAGATTCTTCATCGGCGCGTCGGGCCAGTCGAGTAGCAGAATGCCATCGCCGAGTGTCTCGGTGGAGAACTGCCCCAATGGTGCCACCGCCGCGGGATTGAGTGCGGCGATCACCGAGTATGCCATCATCTGTTTCTGATCGCCCCGCTCTTTGTTGGGTAGTTGCCTGCTACCAGGGTAGATGCCGTTGGCCATATACGTCAGCGTCTGTTCGGATCGAGCACCGATGGTTAAGGCCGCTTTCTCGATGGCCACGACAGTCGGTTCATCCAAGATCAATTGCTCCGATTCCACGACGATATAGGCTTGGCGTGCCGGCGCCACCTCGACCCGCAACCCCCAATCGGAGAGATCGAGTGCCGAGTGAAACTGTTCGTTCAGGGGGCCACTGTCCGCACGTGCTGTGAGCAATCCATTCACCCGGCCGGCAATTTCCAGAGCACTCTGCAGATCCTTCAACGGAACAAAGACGTTCCACGGCGCTAACGGGTTGGGCGTGAGATTGAAATCGTTCATCGGGTGGGTCGCCGGTAACACCGCATCGATCTTGAACCTCGTGGCGCGGGTCAGGCTGGCGACATCGCGTTGACCGAGCAGTGATGATCGCGGCACCTTGGCCATGCGTTGCAAACCGAGTTCAATCGTGTCACCCGATTTGACCCCAAGCCGTTCGGCCAAGGTCGCGGAAATGACGACACCATTTGGCAGATCGAAACGCACACGATCTTCGTCACGCAGTCCGAGAATCGTCACACGGCCCGCTCGCTTTTCTTCTCCAGTCGTCGGGCGTGAAACGGCCGACCCACTGAGTAAGAGCACGGGCATCGCGTCGGGCACTTGGTCCGCCGTCTGCTGGCGGATCATGCGTGTTCCGAGGAACGCGGAGCCGACGCCGTTCAATTGGCGTTCCGTGCGGGCGCGCAGACTTCCCCGTAAGGAATCGCCGACGAAGAGCGCGCCGGTCAGCACGGCCGCACCTAGCATCACCCCCAGAAAGACGGGGATATTCGACGCCCAGAAATAGCGGAGGTTGCGGAGTGCAAGTGGTAGCAACGTGAACATCGAGTTGGATTCCAGTTTCAGATTCCGAATTTCAAACCAGGAACTCAAGTCAATCGTCCGTCGTCCATGTCGCGGCGCAGGCCGAAGAGCGCCGCCAGTTCCGGACTGTGTGTGACCGTCACCAAAATGGATTGCTCTTGTCGGTTCAATTCGACCAACAGCTTGCCGACGATTGCGGCACTCGCCCGGTCGAGATTGCCAGTCGGTTCGTCGGCGAGCACCAGCAACGGCTTTTGAATCAAAGCACGAGCCACCGCCACACGCTGGCGTTCGCCTCCGGATAACTCGGCGGGGCGATGTTCGATGCGGTGAGCCAACCCCACTCGGTCGAGCAACTCTTTCGCCGACTTCGCCAATTCCACTTTGTTGGCTTCGCGATTCACCAACGTCGGGATCAGCAGATTCTCCAACACGGTGCATTGAGGTAGCAAGTGGTGATCTTGAAAGACGAAACCGATGCGGCGGTTGCGGAACGCGGCTAAGTCGCGTTCGTTCAATGCGAACGGGGCAATGCCGTCGAGTTCTAGGGTGCCGGCGGTCGGCGAATCGAGCGTGCCCATGATGTGCAGCAGCGTGCTTTTTCCGGAACCGGACGGCCCCATGATCGCCAACGCGTCGCCTCGATTCAGAGTCAGGCTCACGCCGTCGAGCACCTTCAACGGCCCCGATCGGGTCGGATACTCTTTGCGAACATCCTGAAGTTGTAGGCTCATATCGAGGATTCCAACTGGATGCGGATCGTTTCGGGAATCACAATCGATTCGAACGGGCCGTGGTTGATGGCGCGGCACAACACGGCCGTGATCCGGCCGAGGGCAATGTCGAGTCCTTCGCGGCGGAATTCGTAGCGGTACTGCACCGATTTCGTGCCGAGCTTTTCGAGGATGACCGTGATCTGAAGTTCGTCTTCGAATTTCACGGGTCGCACATAATCGCATGCGACCGAAACGCGTGGGAAGCCGTACTGGACGCCATCCTCGGCCCAGTTCACGCTCAGACCCAGTGACCTGAGAAAGGCACTCTCGGCCGCTTCCATGTATCGGAAGTAATTCGAGAAGTGCATGATCCCGGCCATGTCCGTCTCGCCGAAATCGACGAGCCGTGTGTAGACGAACGGAGTCATGAGCGTGGCTCCGGGATGTACTGAATCAACACGTCGATTGTGGCCGTGGCCATATGCTCGGCCGCGTGGGATGCCATCAATCCATCGTAGCCTGCGCGGCCGAGGTTTGCCCGTTTCGCGGGGTCGGCAAGCAGTTCCATCAACGCATTCGCCAGAGCCGCCGTGTCACCCGGTGGCACTAAAATGCCACCACCGGTTCGAGCGATCAATTCGGGAAATGAACCATGATTCGGCTGCACCACCGGCACGCCGTTGGCCCAGGCTTCCAACACGTAAAGGCCCTTCGGTTCTCGGTATGTCGTCGGTACACTCAGTACGTCGATACTCTGGAAGAATTTGGCCTTCGTGGCCAGATCGGGGCATTGCACCCACTCGATATCCGCGCTCAGCCCCGCCGTGTTCAACTTTGCCAATTGCTGCTCGACGTAAACTTTGTTTTTGGAACCGAGCCAGCCGGCGAATTTAAGCTGCACACCTTGGCCTGCAGGCAGTTTTCTTAAAGCGATGAACGCATCGACAAGATTATGGAACCCCTTCTCCGGGGCTAAACGGGCGAAATAGCCAATCGTCGGCGGGCGATTTCCACCCCGCGACAAACCCTCGTATCCTTTGGTGTTGATGCCCGGATAAATCACGTGCATCTTGGCTCGGTCAATACCCAAGTAGCCTGCCATATAGTCGGCGTAGGCGACACTCGTGCAAATGTAACCAGCGGTGTATTGGTCGTTGGAGCGGATCAATTCAACGCATCGCAATCGGTCGGCGTCCGGAAATTCATCGAGAAAGATATCGTCGCCTTGGAGCGTCGTCAGGATCGGCACTTTTAATTGCCGGCTCAATTCGGGCACGATCCCCGACAGCAACGCATTGGACATCAGCACGATGTCCGGTCGGATTTCCGATTTCAACCAGTCGATGAGCTTGTGAACTTCCTTGCGTTGATTCCCATCGGTACCGCGCAACATGGACGCCGTGAGTCCGCCGAGCTTCGAATAATCGGTGTTGCCAGCGAAGCGACCGACCCATTTCAGGAACGGACGATTGTTGAACAGTGCATCGACGAAACGAGGCGTGCGGCGGAACGCCCACGCGGTGAATTTCGATTGTTGCAAGACGACGTTGACTCCGCCGAAGAAGACGGTTCGTCCCGCCGTGGCATCGAGTTCATCCGTGGTGATCGGGGTGTATGTCGGTACCAACAGTGCATCGTGCCCCAGCGCGATCAGGGCCGTGGCGAGTGTATTGTCGCGCATGCAGCTGCCGCAGAACATCCCCGCAGCCCCGGCAGTGATACTGACGATTCGCATGGAATCGGTTTCCTCGATTACGGCACAACTTTAGAATACCGACTGCCGGGCACGATCTTCCAACCAAGAGCTTCGAAACGATCTTCATCCAGTCCACTCGGACGCACGGGGCAATTCCCGTATCGTTGTGATCTGTTCCGGCAATCGGAGGCGACGGCATGAACATTCCAGACGCGGTGATCGTTTCGGACATCCACCTCGGCAGCGACAATTGCCAAGCCAAAGCGCTCGTGGAATTTCTCGAATCCATCGACGACAAAACGCTACTCACGAAGCGGCTCATTCTCAATGGGGACGTCTTCGATTCCATCGATTTCCGCCGGCTGAAAAAGTCACATTGGAAAGTGCTCTCGACCATCCGCAAACTCTCGGACGAAATCGAAGTGATCTGGGTCTGCGGCAACCACGACGGTTCGGCCGAGATCGTGTCCCACCTCGTCGGTGTCACGGTGGTCGATGAAATCATCGTCGAATCGGCAGGTCAAAAAGTACTGTTACTCCACGGCCATCAGTTCGATCAGTTCATCGAACGCTACCCGATCACCACGTGGCTGGCGGACACCGCTTACCGCTGGTTACAGCGGTTGGACAAATCGCACCATTTCGCCAAACTCGCCAAGCGGAACAGCAAAGTTTTCTTGCGGAGCAGCGACAAGATCCGCGAGGGGGCCGTGCACCACGCTTGGAAATCGGGCTGCGACTCCGTCTGTTGCGGGCACACGCACTTGGCCCTGGAACGAAACGAACGCCCCGTGGCGTACTTCAACAGCGGCTGCTGGACGGAGAAACCTTGCACCTATTTGATCCTCGAAAAAGGGTTGATCACGTTGCGCAAATTCGAAGAATCGACCATTGTAGAAGCGTCGCCGGCTCCGGCGGTTCAACCCGTGTGACTGTCCGCATCGGTGATGATCGGCTTGCTAGCATCGATGAGCATCCACAAGCCGGCGCCGATGAAATAAACGCAGGCGTACAACCCGAAAAGGTAAACGATCCCATCGGTGCCGGGGAAGTGTTTCAAGATCAGGCCGGTGACCAAAATGCCGGACACGGCACCGACTAAGTTCCCCACCATGTTCATCGTTCCGGCCACGGTCGCAGCGTACTCTTGACCGATATCTTGGCAGACCGCCCACGCCGGCGCCATGATGAGGTCGTTCATGAACCCCATGAGAATGAGGATGCCCGCGTAGACCAGCAAATTGTTCGGGTCGTCGTGTTTCACCCCGGCCGCAATCAAATAGCAGATTCCAGCTCCGCCGTAGCCGATCACTCCGAAGAGCCGGCGGCCCCATTTGCGATCGCCGGTTCGGCGGATGTAACGATCCGAGAGTAAGCCGCCGAGTAAGCAGCCGAACATGCCGATGATCAACGGTGCTCCGCTGAGGAGTGCCAGCCCCATTTTGCCACTCGGCGTACTTTCCCAACTGGCAAATTGCAACTTCAT
>JAYSYJ010000200.1:0-12828 GCA_043727675.1 Fimbriiglobus sp. | reverse complement strand
ATAAAGGTTTGCGCTGCGAACTGCAGGGATACGTTTATAATGACTTAAGTCTATGTGTGGATGGGACTTAGGTCTCAATACGTCAACACGGCCTAATGTAATCGGATGTGAATGTGGGACATCATTAATGTATCGATCATTTTCGCTTAATATGGTCATCTGCAGTGCCGATCGACGAGATCTTATTATCACTCAGCCTATACTAGGCGATAAACAAACCTGTAAACTAGTTTGGATTAATAGTCATGGAGTACAGATTTCACTTTGGCTCGATCCGGCACTTGGTTTCTTTCCTGTGCAAATTGAAGTCCGCTCGGAAAAAAATTTAACTGTAGCCAAAGCGAGCTTTTCCCGAATGAAAATCTCAGATATTGTTCCCGCTCGTGGTAATGGTACTCTCTTCCCGCGTAAACTGCATTATGAACAATTCGTTGAGAGCAAAATATACGACGAAGAAAAAGTGACTATTGACGAAGTCGAAATCGGTACGAAGATTGATCCGGCAATCTTTACGATTGCCGGCACTAAGCTCGGTTCATCTTTCTTTGTTATGAAACCGGATATTCAGAAGAGTGGCCAGTGGACTGAGGATAAATTCACTCCTTACCCGGAGTTTTCCAAATCCAGCACAGAAGCATTCGTCGAAACTGCGCCGATTCCTGTCGATGCGCCGAAGAGCCGAACGTGGCAGTATGCCCTTGCAGCAGGCCTGATTGCGCTCGCCGCACTTTGGCTCGTCGCCCGGCAAGTCGCCTCCGCGCGGGCCAAGTCATGACCCGCCGCGCAATTGGACTCATCGATCTGCTCGTCTCGATGGCGATCGTTGCCATCCTCATGGGGCTTTTGTTATCCGCTGTCCAGCGTGTCCGCGCCGTTGCCACCCGGTTGCAGTGCACCAATCATTTCAAACAGCAAGCTTTGGCTCTGCACCAGTACCACGACAGCGAAGGCGGCTTCCCCAATTCGATGAATCCTGGCAACGGGTCGAGACCGTACCTCAGTTGGCGGGCCAAAATTCTGCCGTATGTCGAGCAACAGTCGGCATGGGATCAAGCGAACGCCGATTTCGCCCGCCAAAACGACCCCTTTCGACCGACGCCGCATGTTAACCTGCCACGGGTCATGCCGATTTTTGCTTGTCCCGCCGATGGCCGTACCGCGACCGCATGGATCGTGTTTCCGAGTAACGGCCCCGTCGGCTTGAGTTCTTACCTTGCCTGCTCCGGCACGCAATCGCGTCTCAGCGACGGTGTTTTCGGCATGACTTCTCACACACAAATCGTCCACATTACCGACGGAACGTCGCAAACGCTGTTGATCGGTGAACGGCCGCCGAGTGTTGATTTGAAATTCTCGTGGTGGTATGCCGGGATCGGGCACGACGGCGGCGGGAAGCTCGAACATCACTTAGGTGTCACCGAAAAACGGGGGCGCTACGGGTACCACAACTGTGCCGATGGGCCGTACGCCTTCGGCCCTGGGGATCTCAAACAGCATTGCGACGCGTTCCACTATTGGAGCCTGCATATCGGTGGGGCGAACTTCGCCTTCGCCGATGGCTCGGTTCATTTCCTGCGCTACTCCGCGGCGGCGGTGCTCCCCGCATTGGCGACCCGCGCCGGCGGAGAAACGGTGGGCGATTTCGAATAATCAGAGACGGATGTGGGCTGGTGCGTAAAATCGAAGCATCATCCCATTCACAGAGCTGGATTGTCCCCATGGCTGCAGTGCCACTCACGAATTATGCCGTGCACCTCCGTCCGCAAGATAACATTGCCGTCGCGGCCAAGTTGATCCCCGGTGACGTCCAACTCTCCTTCGACGGTGGATCGTTCACTGTTCCGGCGACAATCAAAATGGGCCACAAAATCGCGGTGCAGGCGATCAAAGAAGGCGACCCCATTTACAAATTCGGGCAGATCATCGGCTTCGCCAGCCAGCCGGTGCCGATCGGCGGGCACGTCCACGTTCACAATGTGAAAGTCACGAAGTTTGAACGCGACTACGCCTACGGGGCCGATCTGCCCGCACCGATGCCTGTGCCGGACGAATATCGCACCTTCATGGGGTACGACCGCGGCCCCAGTCGACCGGCCCACCAGCGTTATGGCACGCGGAATATGATCGCCATCATTTCGACTGTGAATTGCAGCGCGAGTACGAGCAAGTACATCGCGGAGCGCATCCGGGCACTCGGTATTTTAAACGACTTCCCAAACATCGACGGCGTCGTGCCGATTGTCCATAAGCAGGGTTGCGGCCACCAATACGAGGGGCCGGATCACAAGCAATTGGAGCGGACGCTCGCCGGTTTTGCGAACCACCCGAACGTGGCGGGCTACATTCTCATCGGCCTCGGCTGCGAGATCGTGCAGGCCCAACACCTCATCGACAGCGAGGAACTCGGCACCATCCAACTCGGCGGAACGAAGAAAAAGCAACCGACCGTGCTGACGATTCAAGACTGCGGCGGCATCGGTAAAACCACCGACGCCGGGGTGAAGGCGATCATCGAGATGCTGCCGCGCATCAACGATGCCAAGCGGGTGCAACTGCCGGCGAAGCACATCTTGCTCGGCACCAACTGCGGCGGTTCGGATGGCAACAGCGGTGTGACGGCGAACCCGGCGCTGGGCGTCGCCAGCGACCTCATCATTCAGCAGGGTGGCACGAGCATCCTCGCGGAGACACCGGAAATCTACGGGGCCGAGCACATTTTGACGCGGCGCGCCGTGAGCCAAGCCGTCGGCGAGAAGCTGGTGGAACGGATCAAATGGTGGGAGTGGTACACGGGCGTGTTCGGCGCCGAGATCAACAACAACCCGTCGCCGGGGAACAAGGAAGGCGGCCTGACGACCATTTACGAAAAGAGCCTCGGGGCCATCGCCAAGGCGGGCAGCACGGCGATGGTCGACGTGGTTCAGTACGCCGAACCGGTGACGGCCAAGGGCTTCGTGGTGATGGACACGCCGGGGTACGACCCGGTGAGCATGACGGGTGTGGTGGCGGGCGGCGCCAACGTCTGCGTCTTCACCACGGGCCGCGGCAGCGTTTACGGCTGTAAGCCGGCGCCTTGCATCAAGGTCGCCACGAACACGCCGATGTTCACCAAGATGGAATCGGATATGGATGTCAACGCCGGGGTGATTCTGGAAGGGGTTTCGGTGGCGACGGTCGGCAAACAGATCTTCGACATGATCTTGGACACCGCCAGCGGCCGAAAAACCAAGAGCGAGATCCACGGTGTCGGCGAAGAAGAGTTCGCCCCATGGCAGATCGGCCCGACGTTGTAACGGTTCGCGGTGTCACACGCCTTCGAGCCAAGCTTTCGCGGACGCATCGCTTGGCATGCGCCAATCACCCCGTGGCGACACGCTGACCGAACCGACCTTCGGCCCGTCGGGGAGGCAACTGCGTTTGAACTGGTTGGCGAAGAAACGCGTCAGGAAGACGCGGAGCCAGTTGCGGATTTCGGCTGGGGTGTAATCGACATGGAACTTGGCATGGCTAGCCAAGAACAGGATTTTTTCAGGCGGCTCGGCCCAACGAAGGAAGTGGTAGAGGAAGAAGTCGACCAATTCGTACGGGCCGGTGCTCGATTCGGTGGCTTGCAATGCTACCCCCGCTGCGGAGGTCGGTAGCAACTCCGGGGAGATTTCCGTCGCCACGATGTCGTACAGGGTCGCTTGCGGTTCACCGGTGAACTCGTTTTCTGCCGCCCAGGTCACGAGGAATTTCACCAACGTTTTCGGGATGCTGATGTTTGGGTTGTACATGCTCATGTGGTCGGCATTGTAAGTGCACCAGCCCAGGGCGAGTTCGGAAACGTCGCCGGTGCCGATGACGAACGCCGTGTTCATCAACAAGTTCGTCCGGACGCGGGCCTGGACGTTTTCGAACGTGAGATCGTGGCGGTCGTCGTGCGGTAATGCCCGCAAGGCTTCCGTCAACGATTCGACCGTGTGGCCAGTGGTGTCGATGCCGAAGGGTTTGTGTTGGAGTGCCTGCATCTCCAGCAGACAGAGTGGGCGGATATCGATTTCCTTGGCCGCGACCCCGAGGGCCGCCATCAGCGTTCGGGCATTGGTTTTGGTGCGTTTTGTGGTGCCAAAACCGGGCATGGTGATCGCGTGAATCTTCGCCGGGTCTTCGCCGAGTTGCGCAAAAGTCTTGCACACCACGAGCAGCGCGAGTGTCGAATCGAGACCACCTGAAACGCCGATGCTGACCTTCGGTCGGCCGATGTGATCGAGCCGTTTGGCGAGCGCGGCCACTTGCGTGGCGAAGATTTCCTCGCAGCGTTCCCGGAGTGTCGCCGGGTCGGACGGCACGAACGGATGCGCATCGACTTCTCGGAGCAAAGCAGGCAGACGCTCCGATTTCGCCAGTGTAAACGGAACGGTACGGAACGGTTTCACGCAGTCCGCTTCATGGAAACTCCCCATCTGCAAACGATCCCGCTGCAGGCGACCCAGATCGAGGTCGTGGATCGTGATGTGCCCCCGACGCTGGAACCGTTCGGATTCTGCCAATAGCGAGCCATTTTCGGCGATCAAACAGTGGCCACCGAAGACGAGGTCGGTCGTCGATTCGCCGGTACCAGCTGAGGAATACACATACCCTGCGAGGCATCGCCCGCTCTGCCCGATGACAAGTTGCCGGCGGTAGTTGGATTTGCCGATCGTTTCGTTACTGGCGGACAGGTTCGCCAGCACGGTTGCTCCGGCGAGCACTTGGAACGAACTCGGGGGCACCGGCATCCAGAGATCTTCGCAAATCTCAACGCCGAGCGCGAATGCCGGCGCGTTCTCGGCACGGAAAAGCAGGTCGGTGCCAAAGGGCACGGTCTGACCGGCCAGCGTGACTGAATTGGAACGGCAATGCTTGGCCGGGTGGAAATAGCGGCCGTCGTAGAACTCTTTGTAATTTGGCAAATAGGTTTTCGGAACGACGCCGAGTAGCCGACTGCCGGTGAATACCGCGGCACAGTTGAAGACCATTCCATCGACCAGCACCGGCAATCCGACGACGGTGACACCATGGAAACAGTGACCGGCCGCGACCAACAGAGTATCGAGAGCCGCTTCAGCCGCGTTCAACAAAGTGGGTTGATGGAACAGATCGTGGCAAGTGTAGCCGGAGAGACCGAGTTCCGGAAAGACGACAAGATTGCACCCGGCTGCATCAGCGTCGCGTAGTAATGCCAACGTGCGCTCGGCATTGAACGAACAATCGGCGACCCGGAGTTCGGGCGAAGCTGCCGCAACGCGAAGAAAATTGTGCAGGAGCATAGGAGTACAATCGTTTCGACACGAACTCAACGACCAGTTGCAATCGGCCCGGCGATGCCGACATCAGCAACTTGAGCCGCGTGTCAAGATCCGAGAGGAAACAGCACCCCATGCCGTTCGCTCTCGACTCACAACCTCATACCCACAGAGGTATTATAGGATGCCGCCATGGATCCGCTCCGGCACCATGTGCGAAGGCTGATCGGTGAACCAGAACCGGCGGAAGATATCACCGATTTGGCGATAATTCTCGGACTGATTAATTTGGACTTCCATCCGTTGAACCGGATCGCTCGGGTACAAATTGAAGCACCCCGTCGCGGACAGTCCACAGCCGACTACGGCGAGCATTACGATGCGACGAAGCATGACCAACCCCTCTGGCGTGCTGCGATGCGACTGAAATTCCCCCGGTATCCCCCCCGGGTGCCGTCTCGGCGAATTTCTCCGCCGACCAACGACGAATCTTCAGTCGTACCAGATTTATCGGCAGCACCGGCCCAGACCTTCAGGCAAACCTAAATAATTCAACCCAAACAATCAATAAAATCGATTCCCGGCCAAGGACTCGGGAAGTTGGTGAGCCTAGTTAAGGTTTAGCGCGGCTTCAGAGGCAGTTCCCCATTGTTCGAAGGTACTGCACTCGAGTTGTCTGCCCCGACCGGCACGGGATGGGGTTGTGGACGGGTAGACGGTTTGCGTGCTTTGCGTTTCGGTTCGACAACCTTCTTGGCTTCGCGGACTTTCTCTTCCATCACCTTGCCGGGTTGGAACGTGACGACGTTCTTGGCTTCGACATCGACGGCATCACCGGTTCGCGGATTTCGAGCTTTGCGGGGCTTGCGTCGCTTGACCTCGAAGACTCCGAAGTTCCGAAGTTCAATACGGCCGTCGCTCACCAGCGTGTCGACGATGGCGTCGAACGTGAGTTGGACGATTTCTTTCGTCTTGATCTGCGGGAGCTGCAGCTTATCGGAAATGAGCTTAACGATTTCTTTTTTGGTCACGGTGTGATCCCCGAGTTGGTGGGGCCAAGCGATGCTGGTTTCGATGCCAAGTCTAGATAGACCAACAACTAATGTCAAGAGGCCGAGTTGGGAAACCATTCAGCGTGCCAGCTGTTTTGCGATTCCACCGACGATCAAGAGACCCGTCAAAACACCCAAGATCCATTCGGGATTTTGTCGAAGCTGCTCGAATATCCTGCGGCGCATTTCGGCAAAGGCATCTCGGGTTCGCGGTCGTTTCAGCGATTTTCGAACTGCCAACATTTGCCCTTCGAGCGATGCTTTCGCCGTGGCCCAGTCCAAGGCCACCGTTTGTCGTTGGCCCGGTAGAAACTCTCGAAGAACAAGCACACACTGCGGCTGCCGGGCCAGAGCCAACACGGAACCCCCCGCGAAATTCAAGGCCTGGTAGCGGGCGCCGCCCCGGCGGAGTAGCGGCCGAAGTTCTTGGAACCCGACGAGTAAGCGGTACACCATTTCTGCTGATGCGAGCGGTTCACTCGGTACCGCTAGCACCGGCTGAAGTGCCGACCAAGCCCGGTGCAGTTTCCGCAAATAGGCGAGGTGGCGATAACTTTTGCGGCGATCTTCCGAGTGGGGAATCTCCGGGATGATGACCAACCCCGGTGGGGCTTCGATCACTTCGAGCGGCGGAATCGGTAGCGGCAACGGGACGATTTCCGCCTCGACGATCTCCTCCGCTTCAAGAATCGGGGATGGTGCCGCAGCGACTGAAATTGCCGATTCGCCGAGACTATCCGGTGCAAGATCGACCAGTGGAAAAGCCGCCGGGGCAGGCTTCGATTTCGCAACCGCTTTGCGTGGTGGCTTCCGCAAGCTCATGGAGGAAGGAGCCGAATCCGTGGCCGATGTGAGCGCGATGAGCGACTGTGCTAAGCGGTTCATCCCTTCGGTGACAACTTCGGGATGTTTGAGTTGGTGCGGCCGGAGCATCTCCATGCGGGCGAGCGCATTCAACTCCACCTGCGTGGAATCGATGGGGCCGAATGGTAACCCGAGCAAGGCGCGATCATCCGGTGGCCAAAGGCCGGGTGGGAGGTGCAGCCATTGGAGAAGCAGTGCGGTATTCATCGGGGCGCACCGCGATGGCAGGATTCGGACAGTTTATTTGGCGACACGCACCGTGACGCGAACGTTGACTTTTT
The DNA here is from genome assembly GCA_043727675.1 of Fimbriiglobus sp. Lineage (GTDB taxonomy): Bacteria > Planctomycetota > Planctomycetia > Gemmatales > Gemmataceae > JALHQU01. The sequence goes on along the minus strand of JAYSYJ010000200.1, from coordinate 5,364 downwards.
GGACAAGTTCGCCGTCCACGATTTCCGACGTATCTGGAACTCCGTTAACGTAGTTCACAACAGCGATCAAAGTCGGTTCCGATATGGATACAACTTCCACCACTTTCAATCCCGCCCCCTCGGCTAGCAATTGGGCACGCTCCAACGCACGCTTGGTGACTTTGGCCAATACGTCTTTACTGCGGTCGTCCCAACCGGCTTGCAACCCGTACGCGATCCGCACGGTGTTTTGGTTTTCGTAGCCATTGCCGTTGTAAGTCATCCCTGCCGAATCGCCGGTCACGCCAATCTTCGCGGCTTCTTTTTGAATAATTCCGATGGAGGCTTGCAGTTGCTCGATGTCGGAATCTTTCAGGACGATGACGATCGTTCGCACCGTTCGGAATTCGGACTTCGTCGGTTGATTCCCTCCCGGAAGGACGGCGACCCCGTTGATCATCGTTTCAATTTTGGCAATCTTGAAGCTTTGCGAAGTGATTTTGAGACCGGTGATTTTCAGTTTCCCGATGTTCGTCAGAAAGTCCTTGGCAAGAACGTCGTTCTCGGTGAACGACGTTTCCGCGAGCGGATCTTTAGTCACGACCGAGAACGTCATGCGCGCGAGATCCGGGGCGACTCGCAGTGTCTCGGTGGCTTCTGCCGAAATCGTGTTGGGCTGCGCAACCGGAGTGGGAACCTGGCCAAAAACAATTGGCGTGCTGAGGGTTGCGAGGAAGCTCACTAAAAGGATGCGCACGATCATCGACAACTCCCGTTCGAAGTGAAATGACTGCAATGGGAGTTTAGCGAATTTCCACTGGCTCCGCCGTAAAAGAGTTCGCCCATGTCCAGACTAAACGCCCTTGAGGGCGTCGTCGTAAACCGCGCCGATACTCATGAGAATCCGCACGATCATGACGATGACCATCAATCCGACCATGGCGTACACCAATCCGCCCGCGAGCGTAGTGAGGAACTTCAGCTTGCGTGACGATTCCTCACGGTAATGTTCGGACTGCCGCGCCATCACTTCGGCGAGGGTTCCGCTGACGACCCCGACGCTGACGGAATCGAGAAACTCTTCCGGGAAGAGCTTGCGCGGGCAACCCGACATCGCTTTGTCGATGGCCCGGCCACCCTGAAGTTGTTTCACAACGCTGTCCGAACTGGCGAGATAGGCCCCGTTGGTGGTCGCCCGGAAGCTGTATCCCAAACTCACGTCGGCGTTCATCCCGGCTTCGCTCGTCATGTGCAATGCCATGCTGAAACGCTGTAGGGCGAACGCCCGGAAGCAACTGTCGAGGCCGGGGATGTTCAACGCGACCGCTTCGAACTTCGCCCGGAGCGGATCGTTGTCGCGCAAGAATAGATACGACAGAATCACGAACGCCCCGAAGCCGAAGCCGACGAATAACACGATGGCCGCACCGCGTGGCCCGCTCAACGTTTTGCCGAGGGGATTGAACCCACCGCCCCCCGCCGGGGCGAGCATACCCAGAATCAGCAGCATCATCGCAATCACACAGACGGCCGACACATACATGAATCCGGGCCAGACCAGCGACGAATGGAACATCTTGCGGGAAGACACCGACTGCTCGAAGTAGCGTTCGAGTTCAGTGAACGTCTCCGTGAGGCGGCCGGTCTTTTCGCCGACGGCAACGAATTCGATCATCAAAGGCGGGAACTTAGCCCGATCCAGGCTCAAGGCATTTTCGAGCGAACTCCCCTTCGCCAGTCGCTCGGCGATGGTTGTCGCCAAGGTTTGTGCGGCGGCCGGCCCGGACTTGGCCTGCTGTCGGAAAATCTTCACGGGCGATAACCCGATGCCGAGGCCGTGCTTGAGTGCCCGGCACCACATGACGATAACTTTGAGCGGGAGCCGGGGCGAAAAAATCATGGTGCACCGGGTCAAGTGACGATTAGGCCGTGAGGGGAATACGGCCTGCGGGCAGGCCGCGATAAATCCGTTGAATGCGTTCCCGGGTGAGACCGAGGACGCGGTCGAAGCGGCTCAGTTTCATGCCGTCGATATTCGGGTTCTTGTCGGCCATGTGTTCCAACATGGCAATATCCTGGCGCACTTCGCGGTCGACTTCCCGGCGGAAGATCCACTTAGAAATCCGCAGGCCCCCGGCCGGGCCCGGAAAGCGACTCTTGGCATACACGAAGGATGTCACGGCGGTGCGTTCGCCGTCAATGGGCCAGAAGAACATGTACAACCGCCAGCGAATCATCCCTTCGCGGGCACCGTCCGGCGACGTCCACCAGTGATCGTACACGCTGTACACGGGCGAAAAGTGCGTCGTCCAATGGTCGTGAAACAGATCGCCTTTGCGAATGCCGAGTACCCAAGCGAGCGGCTTGAACAGTGTCTTCGTCGGGCCGACATTCGTGACTTTCACCGTCTCGTCGGTCGGCTCGAACGCCACTTTCACCTCGTGCATTCGAGCTAAGTCGTACCCGAAGGTATCGTGGACGGTACCGCTGTGTTCGATCTCGTTAAAATTGTCGACGGTCAGTTCCAACGGCGCCGGCACAATGTGGAAAAAGTTGCCCAGGTGGTAATAATTGTCCTTGTTGATCTCGGGGAACTCGGGCTGGCTCGATTTGGACTTCACCCAGATGAAGCCGTGTTCTTCCCGGGTATCGTAGGCATCGGTGCACGTGTGCAGCTTCGGCGTACTCGGGCTTTCCCCGTTGCCGCAAGCGTCGAATGTCCAGCCGTGGTATTTGCATTCGATCCGATCACCGACGACCCGACCGTAGCTCAGCTTCAAGCGGCGGTGCGGGCAGACATCGTTCACGGCTGCCACGGCCCCTTCCGTCGTGCGGTAAAGGCAGATCAACTGACCGGCCAGTTGCAACCCCGCGGTCTTGCCCGTTTTGAGTTTCTTACTCGGATAAATCGGGTGCCAATGATCGAGCATCCCCATAGCGCGTTGAACCTCAGCACCGGTATGATGGAACCATGTTAGTTTATCGACTTTCCACGCGGCGAACTTTGCGCAATGGTTGCCCCCGCGGAAGTGAGACAGACCGTCAAACGATTCGAGGTGCCCGATGTTTACCGGATTGATTCAATCCAAGGCCCGCGTCCAATCGATCGTCGATGACGGCCACGGCGGTCGGCGACTGGTGGTCATCGAACCCGACCTGGCGCCGACGATGGTGCTCGGGGAAAGCATCGCGGTCAACGGCGTCTGTTTGACGGTCGTGGCCTTCACGGCGGAGACGGTCGATTTCCAAGTCGGCCCCGAGACGGTGCAAGCCACAACCTTCGGGGCACTCTCCGGCGGTGCCGCGCTGAATCTCGAACGGGCGCTCCGAGTCGGCGACCCCATCGGCGGACATTTTGTCTCCGGCCATGTCGATTGTGTCGGAACGGTTCTCGAGCGCAAGATCTCGGGGGAATGGGAAACCGTCTGGTTCCAGCACCCGCCTCAATTCAACGATCTACTTGTGATGAAAGGGTCTGTCGCCATTGATGGCGTGAGCTTGACGCTGGCGAAAGTGGAACCGAACAAATTCGCCGTCATGCTCATTCCGCACACGCTGGCTCACACGACGCTCGGAACCAAGAACGTCGGCGACCCGGTGAATCTGGAGTTTGACCTGCTCGCCAAGCACGTGCAAAAACTGTTTCGGAATCTGACTGTGACGGTATGACTCGACCTCGCCGAGTTCACTTCACCGGGAATGGAAGCACCACCGCTTCGGAGTCGGTGGAGCCGCGTTGGCGAGGGCCGCAACCGAGCACCAGCGAACCATCAGCACGGCTATCGACCGAGTGAATCGGGCCGAATTCGAGTTCCTGGCCGTAGAGCAATTTCCCATCGGCGACATTCCAGACCGCTAAATATCCGCGCAGCCTCGGGGAATTTCCGACGGTGAAGAGCCGGGTACCATCGGCCGTGAATCGAACACCATTCACGAATCCGGGGTGGGCTGTCCCAGCGGGCTTCACGTTCGGATTGCTAAACTCACGGATCAACGTGCCACTGTCGGGGTTCCACAATTTCACCGTATGATCGCTCGAACCCGACGCGAGCTGCTTGCCATCTTTGGAGAAAGCCAGTGTGTAAACTTGATCTTTATGGCCGGCCGGAGGTGACCGATTGCAAGTATGCCCGGCGGCGGCGCCGATCAATCCCGGCACGGTCGTCAACACGGTCGCCGACAGAGGCGGGGCGTCGCTACCGGGTTTGATTTCTTTCAACAAATTCCCGCTGACGGCGTCCCAGATTTTGATCGACTTATCGAGACCGGCGGACGCGACACGCTTGCCGTCCGGGTGCCAAACCACGGTGTAGATCGATTGCCCCTGAGGTAAAATGTGGGCGTTGATCGCTTTCGCCACCGTCCCCGGCACTTTGGTGACATCGTAGATGCGCAAGATTCCATCCTGGCAACCCGTGGCCACGGACTTGCCCGTCTTGTCGAAGGCCGCACAGTGGACGATGTTGGGGTGGGCCAAATTGAACTTCACCTGGCCGGTGGCGACATCCCAGATTTTCAGGCTGTTGTCAGTCGATACGGTAGCCAACGACAACCCATCCGGCGCGAACGCCACCCCGAGAACCAAGTTCGTGTGGCCGGTGGTTCCCGCGAGCGTGCGCAGCTCTTTCCCGGTCGCCGCGTCCCACAGCTTCACAGATTTATCGAAGCTGCCGGTGGCGAGGATTTTGCCATCGGGCGACACGGCCACGGTGGACACCGGGTCGGTATGCCCTTTGAGAATCAGTAACGGTTGTGGGGTTTGTGCGAACGCTTGGACGAACCAGGCGAGGGAAACGACGACGACGATCGGAAATCGGGCCAATATCATAACTGCCTCAGAGCGTGCGAAAGAGGTGCCAACCGGCGGTGTTGGAGTGTCGCACGCCGCAGGGGTTGGGTCAACGGGTTATGGATTTTCACGATCCGGTCGCAGCCGGGCTGCACCTCAGTTTTGCGCTCTGGTGCCTGTTCGCCGGGGCCATCCTCCTCCGCTGGACACGGGGGCACCCGTTCGGCCATCGCGTGGCGATTGCGGTCTATGCCCTCAGTGCGTTCCTGTTGTACTTAGCGAGTGGTCTCTTCCACAGCCTGCGTTACGATTCCGAAACTGACCCGCAATTCGAATTCTTCCGCCGACTCGATCTCTCGGCGATCTTCGGTCTCATCGCCGGTTCGTGCGTGCCGATTTTCGTCTACATCTTGCCGAAATGGTGGCGCCGCGTCGGCCTCACTCTTGAAATCGTCAGCGCGATCACGGGCATTGTGTTGATTTGGTCGATGCAGGAAGTCGTGACACAAACTTTGATTTTCGTCTATGTCGCTATGGGGGTGGTCGCCATGGTGCCGATGCACCTGCTCTACCGGCGGATGGGCTTGCGTGGGGTC
>JAYSYJ010000199.1:0-12876 GCA_043727675.1 Fimbriiglobus sp. | reverse complement strand
GTAAGTCTGTGGTTTCTGGTCAATCACGATGCGGGGGCGTTCGTGGGGCTGTGGGTTCCATCCATCCTCGCATTCGGCTGTTACTACAAGACACTGATTAAGAGGAACTAAAATGTCGCTCGAGCTCTTCGTGTTTATTGCTGGTATAGTCATAACACTCATCATGGTCGCCGGCTTAGCTTTTACAGTTTCTGAAGTCCGGCGGACCAATCCCCGTGCGTTCGGTATCGAGTCGCGAGTCCAGTCTCCGTTGGATCCACCAGTAGTTTCGTCCCCTTGACGTTCTCTTGATCTAGCAAGGGTGTTGAAAAAATCCGAACGGTCGAATTGTGAGAGCCATCCACAGAATCGCAACTTGAACGCTGTAATGGCTTCTGGCTTCATGCCTCAGCACAGCTCGCCGATTTTTTCAACGCCCTGCTAATCCCGTTCGCAACGCGTTCTGGAAGTCCGCTGAAGAGTCTCTCCATGGGCGGCATCGGCTCGTAGATCCCCAAGTGCTGAGACATCTTGTCGAGGGCGCCGCGTTTGTCGTAAATCGTCACGTCGATCTTGCCCTTCGGTTTGCCTTTCTTCGGATCGCGTGCCGGGATAGGCGTGATGACGGTGCGCTGGATCGCTTGCCGGACGGAGGGCGGGATGTTCTTGCGAAGCGTGGGCGGGCTATTGGAGATATCGAGCATTTGGCCGAGGTCGGAATGGGCGATCTTGCCCCACTCGGCGAGCCCACGATCGTAGCGAGGCCGATTGGCTTCCCGGACGGCTTCCAAATGTTGGGTAATGTTGGGTCGGGAAAGGATCTTGCTCGCTTGGGTTCTCGCCGTAAGTGTATTGCGCGTGGATGTAACATCTGATACGCGGCCGCGCCGTTCTCCCCATCGGCGACGTATTCGTCCGGGACGCGCAACACCATCGCCGTGAGGGGCTTTTCGCGCGGTTCGGCGGTAGTTTCGATCATGGAACAGGCTGCGTTGAAGTACGGAACTCGGGATTCTACCTTGTGAACCAACGCACCGAGTAGAACTTGCACCTTTTACGGCCTCCTGTTCCCTTGTTCGGTGCCACTTTCCCCAACGCATCGAGAATTTGGCAACTTGGCAGTACTCCGAAAATATGGGGAATGTCAATTCTTCTATGCCAAGTTCGCCCTTCGTGTCAAATTGCGTTACACTAGTTCTGCTTATTGCCCGAATCGAAGTTTTGAGCATGTGTTCAGGTGGACCTCCCCACGTTTGTCGGACACTGAGTTAAGGTGTAAACTCCAATCGAGGAGATCACCGGTGGCCAAGACCAAGACCAGAATCCGTCGCACCTTCACGAGCGAGTACAAGCTCCAGGCGGTGCAGCTCGTCACCGAGAAGGGCTTCTCCTACGCGGAGGCCGCCCGGCAGCTCGGCCTGCGCGACACCCAGATCCGCTCCTGGAAGAAGCAGTTCGATGCCGAGGGCGCGAAGGCGTTTCCGGGCCGGGGCAACCGCGGCGTAATCGAAGAAGAAGTGCACCGCCTGCGGGCCGAGTACAAGCGACTGCTCCAGGAGCGTGATCTCCTAAAAAAAGCGGCGGCGTTCTTCGCCAGGGAGTCGGCCTGAGGTACGACTTGATCCATCGCCAGTCTTCGTTTTTTCCGGTGCGACTGATGTGCGATGTGCTCGAAGTCTCGCCGTCGGATTACTACGACTGGGTCGAGCGACAACCCAGTGTCACTGAGAAGCGACGCGACGAATTGGCTGCGGAAATCCGGACGATCCACGTGGCGGTGAAGAAGCGGTACGGCTCGCCGCGGATGCACGCGGAGTTGGTGGCGCAGGGGCACGCCTGCTCGGTGAATGCGGTGGCGAAAATCATGAAAGAGCTGGGAATCCAGGCGATCTCTCACAAGAAGTTCCGCGTTTGCACCACCGACTCGAACCACGATTTCCCCATCGCGGCGAACGTGGTGAACCGCGATTTCACGGCGACGAAACCGAACGAGGTTTGGTTGAGCGACATGACCTACATCCCGACGCGGGAGGGCTGGCTCTACCTCGCGGCGGTGCTCGATCTCCACTCGCGGCGTCTGGTCGGCTGGTCGATGGGAACGACGATGGAGAGCCGGCTGGTGGTCGATGCTCTCGAGATGGCGGTGCAGCAGAGGTTCCCCGACGCAGGCTTGGTGGCCCACTCGGATCGCGGGAGTCAGTACGCCAGCGAGCATTGCCAGACGGGCGTTGGCGGGGCGGGGCATCACGTGCAGCATGAGCCGCCGAGGGAACTGTTATGACAACGCGCCGATGGAGTCGTTTTTTGCGAGCTTGAAGAAGGAACTCGTCCACCACGAGGACTACGCAACGATCGCGGTGGCGCGGGCCAGTGTGTTCGAATATATTGAAGTGTTCTACAGCCGAATCTGTCGACACTCCTCGCTGGGGTACGTCGCCCCAGCGGAGTTCGAACGGACTCAACATCCTTAACTGCGTGTCCGTTTTTCGTGGGGAACCCCAAACCTCAGCGAGTTCACCGGGCTTGAAATGCCTACTGAGGTTACTCACGTCTTCGGCGATGCCTTCTGTCGCGGCGAGATCGTAGCTCCTCCAGCCTGCCCCTAGCTTAGATTTGTCACCGCCCATGAGGTCAAGTTTGGTCTTTCCTGCGGCTGGGGCAATAACTTTGGGAACAACAATTGTGGGTTGGGTTTTTGCCCTGTTGAACGGATCAATGAGTAAATTGCTTGATTATCAAAATTGGACAAGGCTGTTTTCGGTCTGACGCGGGGAGAAAATCAAAAATCTCGACGGCGCTAACGGCACAATCAAGAATTAGACGACTTTACTATATTTAAGTACATTTGTTCATCCAGTTTGCAGCAGGCTAACTGGATGATTGGGCGTGAATCACCCTAAGTCAGACGGCTGTTCGCCGAGTGGCCTCCCGAGTCGTTGTTAAAACAGCGTCATCGCGTCGAGTGCATCCGGAAAAATATCGTCATGCTCATTTCAAGCGAACGCAGCTGCCGCCTTCTTGGCGATTGCCTTTCCCACGGCTTCGCCGCCTTCCGCGTCGAATCTCCAGTGGACGCCCAGAAAGATCCGGCTGACGCTGTTGTCGTCGATGGCCTTTTGCAGGGTAAACGTCGACTCCCAGCGCGGCCGGGTGATGCCGTTATGGTCTGTCGTCGTGCCGTTGAACTCGTCGGACGCGAACGTGACGATCACGTCTTTGGGTTTCTTGCCGAGCATTTTGGCCGCCGTCTCGAAGGCGGCCGTTCCGAAGGTCGCGTGGCCCGACGGGTAGGCCGGGAAGTTCGGAGTGAAGTTGTCGGTCAGTGCGATTGGCCCGATCACGGGTCCAGGTATCGGATTGCTCCGCGGTGCCCCGAGCGGCCGCCAGAACGGGTTGCCATGGGGTTTGACGCTGCCATCGCCCGCTCCCGTCGGCCCCCACTCTTTGTCCGCCTCACGGATGCCGATAATCGGGCGCCAGAAGTCGTACTCATACTTCCAATGCCAGGCTGCGATGCCCGCGTCGGCCATCGCAGCGTTGATCGCCGTCAGCAGCCGCACACGCTTGCCGTGCGACAGCGCGGCCAGTGCCGGAATCGCCCGGACGACCTGGTTGTACAATCGCGGCGGGGTGCCCAGTTTGTTGCTCCCGTCGTACCCCCAAAAGATGCCAACCGCCGCCATGTGCCGGGCCTTCTCGTCCCGTTCGGTCAAATCCGAACTGCCGTTTTCGTACACGTCTTTGTAGGCGCTGGCGTACTTCGGGTCGGTCAGTGCGGGTGGCGGGCCGAGCGGGGCGTCGGTCGCCACATCGTTGATGACGAACGGCTTCACCGACCCCCAGGTACGACCCAAGGTTTTCTGGTCAGTGTTGAACGGGTCGGGCCTGTGCCGTCCGGCGGCACGGTCATAATTCGTGTCGAATTGAATTTCGCCCGAGCCGTCAGACGCTCGCGCATCGACCCAAGCGTCTGCTATCTGAACGCCATACGCAACTAGAGCAGGGTCGACTCCCGTGTGAGGCGGACGGAGCATGGCCACCGTCGCGGCGAAGTCGGGGTAAAGTCGTTCGGCTGCGCGGAACCCCGCCGCGAGCAGAGCGACCGTACCGGCCGCGTCGCTAGACGCACTGCCGGCCGGCTTGGGCGGCAACCCGCTCATCCGGGCCGCGAACGCCAAGGTCACGAGCGCGTAGGCGTCGTGGGCGGCCAGATGAATGATGGCCATTGCGCGGGCCGTCTTCGTCGGTCCCGCTTGGGTCTGAGTGTGGCCGTTGCTGTAGTCGTCGGCGACGAGCCGCATCGACAAGTCGTTGATGGTCTCGATGCTCATTGGCGGACTCCAGGAAAAGGATAGGGTTAGACGAGTCGGAAACTCGACACGTATCACCCCCGAATCGTTTCGACGAACCTCGCTACGTCCCCTTTGCGGTTCAGTGATTGTTGCCGCCGGCGTGGCCGCCTGCGTGGCCGCCGTGGTTGTGCCCAGAGTCGTTTCCAGCACTCGGCGTCACGGATGGAATCGGAGTGATTGAAGGCCCCATCTTGAGCAAAGTCTCGATCCTGCGCACCGCCACTTCTAGTTCGGCAAGTTTTCGGGTGTTCTCCTCCACGCGAACGGCGTCGCCGTCCGCCTTCGCCCTGCTGAGCTGCTCCGAATTCGCACGCAATTGTTCGAGCATTACCTGCATGTGTTGCCACTGATCTGGCTCGATCCGCCGCATGGATAAACTTTTGCTCCGGCAGACTTGGACGAAGCGGCCCTCGGACGGCACATGATCCACGGTGAGGATGAAGAGCAAGTAGTAACCGGGGACGAGAACAGCCGAGTTGTTCGGCAGCGTGGCGATGAGCAGATTGCCGGTTTTCGGCGACCGTTCAAACGGCACGCTCACGAGGCGTTGGTCAGGGTTGAAAGCGTGCGTGAACGATCCGCACCGGACCATAACCACTTCGTCGATCTGTTTGGGATTGGGGGTTTCGATGTTGATCTTCTCTCCGGCACACACCCTTGAGGTTACGCCCGCGATCACCGGTCGCGGGCCGCAGAAGTACCACGGCTCGTAAATCTCGACCGTGCGATCCTTACCCTCCGGCCCCGGAACGCAATCGCGATTCGACCCGGAATGCCAGACCGCACCGTTGGGCATCAGCAGCGCCGTCGAGTGGTAGTTGCGGACCCGCGTCATCGGCTCTTTCACGTCCAGTGTTCTCCACTGGTCGATGCGCGGGTCGTACATCTCGGCTGTCATAAGTGCGGTGGCGTCCATGCCATCCACCGTCCCGCCGGCGACGAACACCTCGCCCGTAGGGAGAAGTGTCGCCAGAGGGTAGACTCGCACCGGTGTGCCGGGAAGCGTTCGGCCCGAGGTCGTGTTCCACGCGGGGGTACTGCTCAGCGGTTGAATCTTATATGCGGTCTGACGCCCGCAAACGAGTACCTCGGGGTTGTACTCTGTCTGGTGCCGAAGCGCTAGAAGAACCGATGTGTAGGGTTGCGGGTTCCCGAAGTAGCCGCCCGGCGCGCCGGCGACTCGCATCCAGCTCAGCGGATCGGTGTAAGGGTTCCAGCGGTGGACATCGCCGTCGGCCATATTGGAGGAAACGAAGACCGAGTTGTCGCGGAGAACGTGACAGCGCGGGTACTCCGAATGGTTCGACCGCTCCGGTACTTCACTCGCGCCGGGAATGTTGGGGTAATCCACGCTACCGACGTAGCTCCAGACCTTCGTTGCCGGGTCGTAAATCTCCATGGTCCGGTTGGTGTGTCGCCGGTCGCCTTCGAGCGGGTGGCCCCCTAGCGCGAGCACCCGGCCGTCGGCGAGCGTGATCAACGTCGGATACCAGCGGCCACCGGAGTTCGCAGTGTCGAAACCCATTCGCACGTCGCCGGGTCGAGCGGTGTTCAACTTCCCCTGTCCTTCCCACGACTCGCCTCCCAGCGGTTCTCCGATGAACCGCCAGGACTCGCGCGGTCCGAACCAGTGCGTGCCGTGTAACATGTTCGTCGGCCCGCGTTCGGTGCCGCCGCCAGTAACGACGGAGCCGTCCTCGAGTCGCGCGTGGCCGCAGCAAAAGAGGTTCGCGGTGGTCGGCAGTCCTGTGATCGTGCGGACCGCGTAAGGCGGGGTCGTGTCCATAAGGCGAGTGTGATCGACGTTCGGCGTGTTCGGCAGCCGGTTGGCATCGGTATATTCGTCGCCCGCGAAAATCACGATCTGACCGGTGGGCAAGAGCGCTGCGTGAACCGCAAGGATATCGGACTTGTCGTCCGGTCCGACGCGGAACCAACGGCCGTCGAAGCGCAGTGCCCTCACCGCCGGTTCGCTCGTCCCGGACATTTGGCCGCAGAGCGATTGCCGCGCGGTCACCTCGTCATCGACCCGGAGCGCGCCGACTTGCACCGGCACATCGACTTCCTTGTGGCCGGCCTTCTTCCGGCCGCGCCACAAACCGTTAATGTAAATGTCCACCCAGGCGCCCGGCACCACGTCGACCACCTTCACCGCGTTCCCGCAGGAGTAAAGCGGTTCCAAGACCTTCGGCGCGCGCAAACGGTCGAGTTTGTTGACCGCGGCCTTGTCGCTGTCGTCCGAGGTCAGGCCGCACCCAATGGCGTAGGCGTGAACCTTGTCGGCCGGTGGCCCGGCCGAGAGCATCGGGGCGACCGTCACGTCTTCTTCGGTGTTGTGTACTTGCTTTTGGCCGATCTCGCCAACCTGATCGGAGACAATGTACACCCGCGTGCCCGGGTGGAGGTTTTCGACCCGCACGACCGTCGAGCACTCGAACAGCGGTTCGGCAATCGCGGGTTTCGGCAACGACACCGGCGCTACATCCACCATCGCGACGTTGGACGGGTCGCTGGTTCGCCCACAGAGTTCCTGCGTGGCGTAGACCTCGGAGTCACCGGGCAGGCCTGGAGCCGCGAACGGGAAGTCGAAGCAACCGTCGTCCGGTGCGAAGGCCTCGTACACCGTGCCGCCGACCGGGAATCCGCCGTGGTGGTGCGGGGCGACCGTGATGCGAATGTGCGCGCCGGCCTTCAATCCGCACACGGTCACGCTCGTCGCCCCGGCGCAGAGGTCGTCGTCTACCGTGGGAACTGGTACCGGCGCGAGCGGATCGACCACGGCCGGCGGCTTCGACCACGGGCTTTCCACCTCGCAATCCGGGTACCGCTGCCGGGCCATGACCGTCTCGCCGACCTTGAGGTCCGGGCTGACGCCGAACCACAGACTGGGTAGGTCGAAACACGCCGTCAGGCCGGGTCCGGCGCTGCGTTGGAGCTCCACCGTGGCACCGGGAAGCACGCCGCTGACGGTCACGCGCTGGCTACACTCGACAAGCGGATTCTCGACGGTCGGCGGTGGTAATCGGCGTTCACGGCGATCCCAGACCGGCGGCAGCGGACCGGGTGGGTGGGTGATCGTCCCCGCCACTCCACACGCATTCTGCTGGCCCTCCAGCACGCTGCCGGAGCGGATGGCACTACTTAGCCCAACGCGAGCGGTGCCGTCGTAAGACTCGCCGGTGCCGATGACGGCACCGTTGTCCCGCACCTCGACCTTGGCCCCCGGCACCAAGCCTTCGAGGAAGAGACAGCGGGCGCACTCCACTAGCGGCGTGACGAACGTAACCGGGCCGACTGGGTTGGGCCGCTTTTCGACTTCCACGGTATCGGCCGACAACCCGCTGGAATCCATACCGAGCGTTTGGCGTGCCGCGAGCTTGTGACCGGGAACGAGCGCGGATACTTTGGGGAAGGTTTGATCGGGCGATGCCGCAGGCGGCCCGCTGGCAACCACGGTGCCGTTGTTGAGGTCCACTACCTCAACGGTGGCACCTGGAAACTGGCCCTGCACCCAAATTTGGGTGCTGCACTCGGAGACGGGCCCCTTGACGCGTGGAGGGAGTAGATTTGCCATCGGTGGATCCTTGAAATGGCCCCCTGACATTGATAGCAATCAGGAGACAGTTCACATGTACTGACGGCGCGGCGTTTGACCATCTCCCTTTTGCTGGAGCGCGATTTCGAGCGTTTTCCCGCTAGAGCAGCTACTATTAGGCTAGGTCGTGTGGACACGGATTGGGAGTTCTGGGTAAAAGGTGGCCTTTCTCTGACGCCGAGGAAGGCCAGCTATGCTCCACCGCCACGCGATTTCGGATGCCGATTGGGCCCGCATCGAACACCTCCTCCCGGGCCGTCCCGGGCAACCGGGTTGGATCGGCGGCGACAACCGCTTCTTCGTCGATACGGTGCTTTGGATCGCCCGCACCGGCGCCCCCTGGCGTGATCTCCCCGAGCGGTTCGGAAAGTTCAATTCCATTTGGAGGCGGTTCGACCGCTGGGCCCGCACGGGGTTTGGTCGAAAGTCTTCGAGGCGTTGCGAGACCCCGATCTGGAATGGCGGATCCTCGACTCCACGGTGATCCGAGCGCATCCCTGCGCGGCGGGGGCTAAAAAAAACGGATGGGATAGGGGGCCAGGAAAATCAGGAGTTGGGTCGGAGCCGGGGCGGATTCGGAACCGAGATCCACGCCGCGGTGAACGGGTTGGGCCTGCCGGTCAAATTGATCCTGACACCCGGTCAGGCGTCCGACGTGGCTCAGGCGAAGGCCCTCATTGAAGGGGTGCCGTTCGCGATCGTGATCGCGGACAAGGGGTACGATTCGAAGGGGTTCGTGGAGGCGATCGAAGACAAGGGCGGGGAAGCGGTCGTGCCGACCCGGAGCAATGCGAAGACGCCGCGCGAGACCGATTGGGCGCTTGATAAAGACCGGATCGCGGTGGAGCGATTTTGGTCGAAGGTGAAGCAGTTCCGGCGGGTCGCGACCCGGTTCGAGAAGAAGGCTCAGAACTTCCCCGCGTTCGTCCAAGTGGCCTCCATCATGATCCTGTTACGCTAGCCTAAATGCCCAAGGCTCACCAAGACTTGTCCATACGGCCTAGCCCAAATATCCAAGGTTCACCAGTACTTGTCCACACGGCCTAAGGGGAACTGGCCCATATTCGTTTTTAGTCGGCACCCGATTCCGCCCGCCCACGGGAATGGTAAAGGAGGTGCCCAATTGACGATCAACAGTTCGTCGCTAATTCCGCGACCGACCGACCCGCCATTTTTATTTGTGACGCTGCTTGCTGCCCGAAAAGCGGGTGACAAGATGCTGGAGTCCTTAGCACGTAGCTGGCTTGCCGAAATCGGCATCCGGGTGGTGTTCGCTTCCGAGCTACCCGCCCTTTCCAAGCCGAAGGGGGCCAACCCCCATGCTTGACACCATCCCCATCCGCCCGGCCACCGAAGCGCTTGTCGTCGATGCCCGACGCTTGGCGAAGCTTCTCAATTCGTCCGTCCGCACCATTCGAACTTGGGATGCCGCCGGCAAGCTGCCCGTGCCGCTCCGCATTGGGGGAAGTGTGCTCTGGCGGGTGGAAGAGATCAACGCTTGGCTTACCGCCGGCGCCCCGAATCGTGCCCAATGGATCGCCCGAATGGCCATCCGCCAGAAATGACAACCGACTGACATCACACTTACATGCTCGGAACCGGGTGCCGCCCACAACAGCACACCCGGCCCGATGAAAGGCACGACCATGAACAGTTTATTCGAATCCGCTCCGGACATCAACGAGGGCGTAGCGCTCCGCGACGACGCACTGAATCAACTCCGCGAACGCCGGCCTGAACTCATCCGCGATTGCACCGCTGCGGCGCTCCGTGTCGCCCTCGATTCCGGCGCAGTCTGTGCCGACGACGTTCGGGCAGTTGTTCCGATTCCGGATGGGATCAATCCGAAATTCGTCGGCTGCGTGTTCCGCGACTTAGCCGACGCCGGGATTCTCCGCCGCGACGGATACCAACCTTCGAAGCGACCGAAGGCCCACGCCCGGCCGATTACTCTCTGGCGTCTGGCCGACGCCCACAAAGCCACCGCACGCTTGGCGACACTCCGAACCGACTGAACCCCCGCGAACCCCACAACTCCGGCACACCGCCGGGGCCGGGGCCGCACACCTATTTGGAGTATTCGATGATGGATTTCAGCAACGCGATTCCGAGCACCACTGGCATGGGCAACGGGGGCGGCATCGACGGATTCGACTCCGCCGAAGCCGCGCTCGAATTCATTCCCCTACCCCCGAGGATCTAATCCGCCCGCGTGCTCCGGGGCGAGTATTGCACCACGAGGGCCGGGGGCGACGCCTACCGCATTCGGTTCGAAGTGACGGAAGGCGAGCAGAAGGGGAAGACGACCATCCGCACTTGGACGTTCTCTCCGAAAGCGCTCGCTTACACCAAACGCGACCTGGCCCCCTTCGGGTTGACGACCACCGCGAAGCTACTTTCTTCATTCCCCGATGCCGGCCGCGACTATCACGTTCGGCTCACGGTGGCACTTCAGCGGGGCGACGACGGCACCGAACGCAACGACATTAAACGCATCGACCACGTTCGGGTCGACGAATCCCCCGCCGCCGAATTCATGCTGCCCGGACAGAGCGAAGGGGGGCCGAAGTGATCGAAGCGTACAACGTCGGCGCGTTCGTTCAGGGGGCACCGACTTCCCCCCGTATCCTCGTTCGGCACGCCGAACTGTTGACCGCCTACGCCGACGGCGCGCTGGCGGACAAGGGCGACGACCGCGAAGCCTACCTATCGCACTTCGCATTCGGGCCGGAGATGGAAGCGCACTACTCCGCGAATCGGCAATCCGTCGCCGGTTTTGCGGGGCCGTGTTGGTGCCGCTACATCGTGCTCGACATCGACCGGGCCGACCTCGTGGACGCACTGGCCGACGCCCGCCGAATCGTGACCGCGATTCACGAACGGTATCCAGAGTTGGAAGGAAAGGTGCCGATTTTCTTCTCCGGGGGTAAAGGGTTCCACGTTCTCTTGGAACTGGCCCACACGCCGCCGCCCGCCGTCGGATTTCACCACGTGGCCCGCAAGCTCGCCGAAGCGCTCGCCACCCGCGCCGGGGCCAAGATCGATACGGCGATTTACGACGCGAACCATATCATCCGACTTCCAAATACACGGCATCCGAGAACGGGGCTGTTCAAACGCCGCATCGACTCCGAAGCGTTGTTCGCGCTCGGGATGCCTGGCATTCTCGACTTGGCCAAGCAACCGTCGGGCGATGGGATTCCGTCCGTGCGCGAGGCTGTGCCGCAACTCGTGACCGACTGGAACGAAGCCGCCGGAGAATCGGTTCGCGCAACCGAAGCCCGGGCTGTGGTGCGCCGTGACTTTGGCACCGCCGAACCACGGGCACCGCGCTACTTCCTCGACTTGCTCCGGTTCGGCGTGGATCCGGGGGAACGGCATCAAACACTATTCCGCTGTTCGGCGTGGCTGACGGAACAAGGCGCACCCCCTTCGCTCGTGGTGGCGCTGCTCACCGAACCCGGGCACGACGGGGGGCTATCGCCGAAGGACGTGCTACGGCAAATTCAGTGCGGCATCGACTACGTTCGCCGCGACGCGTTCGTACGCTGTCGCACTTGCCAGGGGGAAGTAAACGCCGATGGCCCGGCCGACGTGGCCGCCATCTGCATCCGAACCGATTGCCCGTACCGCAAGAGCGAAGTGGGGCCGGCATGACACCGACATTCACCACCGGGGCGGCGTTGTTTGGCTCGTGGTTCGCC
The DNA here is from genome assembly GCA_043727675.1 of Fimbriiglobus sp. GTDB lineage: Bacteria > Planctomycetota > Planctomycetia > Gemmatales > Gemmataceae > JALHQU01. Next base: position 1,246 of record JAYSYJ010000199.1, on the reverse strand, counting down.
GAGGTGGAACGCGGGGAACCTCCCGTCCGCTTCGAACTCTCGGAACCGTTCACGGCCATAGACGTGCGACCGGGCCGGTTGATCTTGTTCGGGGGCGCTCCGGGGGGCGGAAAAACGGCCGCGCTCTTGCAAGTGGGCATCGACCTACTCCGCCGGAACGAATCGGCCCGGTTGCTCGTGGCCAACGTGGAAATGGTTCCGGCGATGCTCTTGGAACGCATCGTCTCTCGACTGTCCGGCGTGCCGCTCACTGCAATTGCCGAACGGACGTTGACCCCCGAAGAGTTGGGCCGGGTGCGCGCCGCCGTGGAAGCGCTGCTACCCATCGGTTGCCGGTTGGCATTCATGCACGCCCCCTTCGCTTTGGAACAGGTTGTCGCCGCCGGCACCGAATTCGGATCGAACGTGATGATCCTCGATTACATCCAACGATTCACCGTGGGCGATGGCTCGAAGGACTAGCGCGAACAACTCGAAACGGCCGCCACCGTCCTGCGTCGGTTCTGCGATGCCGGCGCCGCCGTGCTCGTGGCGTCGGCCGTGTCACGCCAAAAGGGTACGACGGGTTCGAACTACTCCGGCCTGAACTTGGCATCCTTCCGGGGTTCTTCGGAACTCGAATACGGCACCGACTCCGCGTTCTTGTTCGTGCCGGACGAATCCGGGGGCATCACGTTGCAATGTGGAAAGAACCGCTACGGGGCCGTGGTCGACATCGTGACCCGGTTCGACCCGACGATTCAAACATTCTCATCGACAACGAATGGGATTTGCGGCTTCGACGATGCGACGCCTGCCGCCAACAAAGGCCGGAGGGCGAAAGTAAGCTGACGTTAAATGATCCACCCTGAGCGAATTGAACGCATCGCAAGTTTTTGACCGAGAAAAGGGATGTGGGGATGAATCAAATGAACTGTGTAGAGAAAAGATTGGGTGGAATGATCACAGCACACCACCCAACTTCGTCATCGGCCTACTTATGCGAATGAGTGTGGGCTTCGGTTGTGTGCTTGTGGCCGTCACCGCTGTGACCGTGTGCCGCCGTCGCGTGTTTCTTGGCTTCTTCATGCTCCCCCATCTCGTGATGATGGGCGGATTCGAGGTGGTGGTGAGCGGCAGCTTGGTGATGCGCTGCAGCTTGATGATGATGATCCGTTGCCGCGTGCTTCTTCTTATCAGACATTGAACCGTTCCTACTTGAAAGTGGTGGCGAAGGCAGAATTTGCTTTCGCTCAAGAAAAAATCC
>JAYSYJ010000198.1:0-12923 GCA_043727675.1 Fimbriiglobus sp. | reverse complement strand
CCACCGTCGGTGGCCGAGACGGCCGCCGCCAGGCGATCTTGGAAGCCACGGAAGAAGTCGACAACGCGTTCGTTCAAGGGAATTCTCATTGGCGAGCTAGTACGCGTGCGGCTCATTTTAGCGTCATGCCCGTGTCGGTCTACACCGAACTCTATCACGAAGTGCTGCCCGTTAAACCGGACATTCCCTGGAGTGAGAAAAGCAAAATTTACCTTGACGCCTCGGCACCCTCAGGGCATACCGCGAAATCAAACCGATTCATAAAATGGTGGGGGGACAGACAATGCGAGCCATTTTGGTCTGCTGTGGATTGTTCGGATCTGTCGCGGTGGCCTCGGCCCAGTACCAGTTACCGGGGGGAACACCGGTGGGCCGGCCGGTTTTCGAGCCGGTCGGCAAGCAATTCCCAAAAGTCGGCGAACAGTTCCCCAAGGTGGGCAAACCGGCCGGGTTCTACGGTGCTAATGGGGAATTCACCGTCGAAAAGCCGATTCAACCCCCCGTCGATCTCAAAAACGTCGTCGCTCCGTACCCCGGAATGCCGGGCGAAACGAAGGACTTTTGGGATCGTCTCTACGACCGTTCGATGAAGGCCATGGGCATCAACCAGCCCAAAGTCGTGGAGCAGAATTTCACACCCGGGTTAACCCGCCGCACCCGCGAACGCCGAGACACCGCCCAAGGGTTCCGCCGAGACTGACCGTTCAAAATAACGGCGCAACCCAGTCCACACACAGTGGATCGATCAATCTGCATACCCATTCAGTAAAATAAATCCTGGCGAGCCGACTGGCGTGAGCCGTCGGTGCGGTACCAGTGTGAAACGGGTTCCGATTCAGCCACTCACGCCCCCATTTCCCACTTTCCAAAAAAATACCGCCATAATAATTTGACAGTGCATTAGCTGGAGCTTATAACCTTTCGTACACTGAACGCATATTCAAAACATGAGGGCATTTCCCATGATCCCTACCACTGGCACCGAGTTCCTTGATGGCCGCGCACAAAATGAACCTGTCCACCCGCGAATGGCGCGCTTCGTGCGCCGGTGCATCGAACAGAATCGGCGGCAACAGCCAGCCGTGGTCGGCGCACAACTTGACGAGAACCCGACGTTCCCAGAGTCGCCGCCAACGACTCCGCCGCCAACGGAGTAAGACTTTCCAGGACATTTCGCGTCTTGTAAAAGTTGCTATTCCGTTGAATTTGTCTCTGGGGTAGAGTCCTGCCTATCGACCTTCGCACTCGGCCCACGGATGGGTACCGGACGGAGGAACGGAGTTGGTAGGCTAGGAGGCCGGCGTGCCACGCCCTTGGCAGCTTCGCCACAAATTGATCTTCGGTTTGGCGCTCGTCGTCGCCAGCGTCGCTCTGCTTTTGGGCGGAGCGCTGCTCGGGCTGTCGTCGTACTTCCAGACGATGGACACGATCCAGCGCAAGCACGCCGAGATGCAGATCGTCGTGAAGTTGCGCGATCAAATTCACAAGACGGGCGAATTTCGCCCGCAGGATCACGCCAGCCCCGACCTCCAAACGGACGTGATTCTCGAAGAATCGCGGAAAGGGCGCGTGGTTTTGGCCGATTACGAATCGACGCTGAAAAACAAAACGATCCGCCGAAAACTCGACCCGGACGGTGGCCGCGATGAAACGGCTCTGATCGCCAAGCTCCAAGAGGCCTTCCAAGCTCTGGAAGAGGCGGTTAGGTCTGAAAAGGTGGGGTTGTCGTTGAAGGGCAACATTCCGCTGGTGCACCAAGATGCGGTGCAAAAAGCCCTGGTCGACCTCAACCGTCTCAGCACCGATTTGTTCCTCTACCTCGTTGCCGATGTCCGGAGTAGTCTCGATTCGTCACGGGCGAATCACCGCCGCAGTTTGTACATCACCGGCGGTGCCACGGCCCTGGCACTCTTGCTCGTTTGCACGCTGCTCTATTATTTCCGGGTCTGGGTCTTCACCCCGATCAAGCTCTTGCAAGCGGGCGTGCGTCGAGTTCACCGGGGTGAATTCGATCAGCCGATTCAACTGGAAAGCCAAGACGAGTTGCAGGAACTCGCCCACGAATTCAACGCCATGACCACGCGGCTGCGCGACATCTACAAAGATCTCGCCCGGCAAGTCAACGAACGAACCCGGCAGCTCGTGCGTTCCGAACGCATGGTCAGCGTCGGCTTCCTCGCCGCCGGGGTCGCCCACGAAATCAACAACCCGCTGGCCAGCATCGCCTTCTGCTCCGAAGCTCTCGAACGACGGTTGCAAGACGTGCTGACGAAAGTGCCGGGCGAAGCGGAAGTGATCGCCAAGTATCTGCGGATGATCCAACAGGAAGCGTTCCGCTGCAAGACGATCACGCAGAAGCTCCTCGACTTCAGTCGCAGTGGGGGCCGCCGCGAACCGACCGAACTCAGCGGGTTGATCGAAGACGTGCTACAAGTGGCGCAGCACCTGCCGAACGCCCGTGGCAAGCAGTTGATCTTCCAACCGCCTGGAGAAATCACGGCGTTGGTCAGCGGCCCCGATGTGAAATCGGTGGTGTTGAACATGGTGGTGAACGCCCTCGACAGTATGGACGACACCGGCACATTGACGACGACGCTTTCGAGCGATGGCGAAACCGCCCAAATGACATTCACCGATACCGGCTGCGGGATGACGCCCGATGTGCTCGACAACATTTTCGAGCCGTTTTATACCCGGAATCGCACCGGCAATGGTACCGGGTTGGGGCTGAGCATCAGCCACCAGACCATCGATCAACACGGCGGTACGATCCAGGCCCAAAGTGCGGGGCCGGGCCGCGGGAGTACTTTCGTGATCCGTCTACCGTTGCGGGCTATTGAAACTCGTCCCGATGTGCGGGACAACCGACAAGAACCGGCCGACGTGGTGCCGTTCGCGGTGAACCGTGCGGCGTGACAGTGGGACAGGCATCAGGCAGCCCGTCCCACAATGACCTGACCGACTGGGAGAACACCCTTGGCGAACCCGATCAATCCGAACCGTTTGCGCGTCCTGTTCGTGGACGACGAACGCTCCCTGCAAGAGTTCATGCGGACGGAACTGCCGCGCCTCGGCCACGATGTCGTTGTCTGCCCGAACGGCACGACGGCACTCCAAGCCATCGCCCAGCAGAATTTCGATTTCGCCATCCTCGATATCCGCATGCCCGACATGACCGGCATCGACGTATTGCAGCGTCTCAAGCAGATCTCGCCCGATACCGACGCCGTCATGATGACCGGCTATGCCAGCGAAGAGAGCATGGTGCAAGCCATGCGGCTCGGGGCCTGCGATTACTTGCGCAAGCCGTGCAAAATGAGCGAGATCGAAGCGGTGCTGCTCCGGGCCGCCGACAAAAAACGGCTGAAGAGCAAGGCTGCGGCGCTCGAAGCCCGCGTGCAAGCGGCCGAAGGGCCGAGCCTGCTCGTCGGCAGTAGCCCGGCGATGCAGCCGGTGCTGAGGCTGATTGAACAACTCGGGCCGACCGACGCCCGGGTGTTGATCACGGGGGAAACGGGCACCGGCAAAGAAGTGGTGGCCCGCAGCTTGTTCCTCAACAGTCGGCGTGCCGATTTGCCCTTCGTGCCGGTCAACTGCGGGACGTTGAACCAGAACCTCGCGGAGTCGGAACTCTTCGGCCACAAGAAGGGGTCCCACAGTACGGCCGACCGGGATCGCAAAGGGCTGTTCGAAGTCGCTCACACCGGCACGCTGTTCCTCGACGAACTCGGTGATCTCGACAAGAACATCCAGGTGAAGTTACTCCGCTTCTTGGAGTCTGGGGAGATCCGTCCACTCGGGGCCACCGAAGCGATCTACTCCGACGTGCGCGTGATCGCCGCGACGAACAAAGACTTGCAGAAGATGATCGCCGAAGGGAACTTCCGCGAGGATCTGCTCTACCGGCTCAACATGTTCCACATCCACTTGCCGCCGCTGCGCGACCGCAAAGAGGACATCCCCGATCTCGCCGTGCACCTGCTCGCGCTCGTCTCGAAACGGCCGCTGGAAATGGTCGTCAATTTGCTGACGAACGAGGCGCTGGAAATTTTGCTGGCGTACAACTGGAAAGGGAACATCCGCGAACTCAAGAACGCCATGGAGTACGCGTGGATCGTGTCCGGGAACCAGCCGATCACCGGCCAGCACCTGCCAATGGAAGTGCGGGCCCGCATGGCCAGCAGCTCGAATTACCAAACGGCCCCGCGGTTGGCCGAAGCCCCGACGGTGCTCTCGATGCCGACGAACTACAGCGGCGGACAATCGGGCATGAAGACGCTCGCCGACGTCGAAATGGAGTACATTTTGACGATCTACGCCCAGAACAAGTTCAACAAGCAATCGACCGCCAACGAGTTGGGGATCAGCCTGAAGACGCTGTACAATAAGCTGCACAAGTACGAAGAGGAACGTCGGACGATGGCGGGGTGATCAGCTTGCAGAAGCCGCCTTCGTCCATTTTGATTGCATTTGGCGCCAAGCGAGGAAATCGCCACCGGGGATGGGAACGGCCGTCGAAGGCAAGGTTTGCAAAACGTAAGCCCAAGCCTCGACGTTCTCTCCGTTCGGGGTTGTTACACGGATTCGTTGACGACGATACTCGTGTGGTTCTGGGTCGTGCGGCGCACAGCCTTCATACTCATCGAGGAGAGCTAAAATCTCCATTTCTTCGCCCGGATTTAAAGCGCGTAGGTCGCCGAGTGCCTGTCGATACCCGATCAGGCCAAGCACAATTCCAGGATAGTTGCCGAGGTCGAAGAGATCCGCGTCAATCCGCCCTTCACCGATGTATTGCGACTGCTGAGCCAACACCCGTTGCATGGCGTGGTTGGAGCCTTTTCTCAGAGTCCCGTAGACGAAGAGAAGTTGCTTCGATGTGTCCATGTTGCAGATCCCTTCAATTCTTAGAGGCGGACTCGGGTTTCACCGGCAAGCTCTTCAACAGCTTCTCTAAGCTCTCGAATCCGTTATCCCGGATGAAGGAAACGATGAAGTCGTGCTGCTGAAGCAATCGCAAATAGTATTCGAAAAGCTTCAGGATTTCCTCGCGTGACAGTTGTTTCAGTTCCCACAGATTGGCTATGTATTCAAAGAAATTGAGGTAGTCGACGAACAATTCACACAGCTCATCATCGGTGTGCTCACCGGTGATTCCCTTTATTAGATTTTCGTACTCGGGTACCGATTGGTAATCTAAAACTCGCCGAATCCTCTTGTAAGTTGGCAACTCGTAAAATTTGGAGTGGAGTTTTTCAATCCACTCCGCGCGTTTCAGTCGGGTACTGTTGCGATAAGTTACCAAAGCGATGATTCCGCCGATGACAGCTACGACGACTCCAATAATTGGGATCACTTCGGCCAGCTTCATCTCCATGGCCGAACCTCAGAGTCAATGCGTCGTTAACACTTATTGTATCAGTTGTTCCCTGACAGCTCACTTCCCGCCCAATTCCTCGCAAAGCTCGTCCAAATGCTTCGACAACCGATCCCACGGGTTGGCGGCCTTGGGGTCGTTGGCTCGGTACGGGGCTTCAGTCACGTAGACCCAACGGGTGTACTTCCGCACCATTTTCAGCGCGGCTTTGTCGAGCTTGTCTTGCGTGTACAACAGCACGCCACGGGTGTGGGGCGGGTAGTCGGAATAGCCGCCGAAGTAGTCCCCCTTCAGAAGGTCTTCCTTGGGCCAAGCATCACCTTCGTGGACGATGATCACGTCGGCACCGGAGTCGGCGAAGTAGCGACCGGGTGTGCGGCACCGGGGTTGCCGACGGTGGGCCAGCAGCCAGAGTCGTGGGCGTATTTGTTGAGGGCCGCTTGATACTTCGATCCCTCGGCAGTGTCGTCGTAGCGCATCTCGTCAAAGAAGATCCCTTGGATCTGAGGGTAGAGTTTCAACCAGAGATCAATGTCGCTCTTCACCTGCTCCTGCGTCCGTTTGCCGTACCCGGTGGCGACGTAACCGATCACGACGCAGCCGGCCCCACGCAGCCGGTCAATGGCTTTGGTGTAATTCCCATCGACCTTTTCCCCCGGCCCCGATGCGGCGTTGAGAATGACCCACATGGGTACCGTTTCGTGCTCGCGTTTCAGTTCGATCAACCGGTTATAAACCGCGTTCTTGTGGACATCTGCCGGGTAGACGTACAACGGCACCAGCACCCCCGTGCGGGCTTGAGCACGGACATGGAAGAGTTGGGCCTCTTCTCGGCGTTTGGCCGAAACGGAGTCGTCTGCGGTGACCGCTGTGACGCTGAGTGAGGCGAGCACCACGAGCAAAATAAGACGAAGCATGGTGAACTCAGAGTGAAACAGGGATTGGGCACGGTTTCTAGCTCGAGTGGCGCGGCATATGCATGTCATTCCTCTGTGACAGTCTTCACCTGGAGGTTCATGAGCATGCGTCATTTCATTCTCTCCGCGGCACTGGCCGTCGTCGGACTCGGCTTCGCCGAGAACGCCCAAGCGCAGTACGTCGTCAACGGCGGCTATTCCCAAGGCTACTACGGCGGCTATTCCCCCGATTACTACGGTAACGGTGGAGTCATCCAAACGGGTGGCTACTATAGCAACAGCTACAACTACAGTTCCTACCCGAGCTACGGTTATAACAACGGGTACAATAATTATTCCCCGTCGTACTACGGCAACTCGAACTACAGTCCGGCACTCGGTGCGTACTACTCGTTCTACCGTCGTGGCAACTACGGGAACAACTACAACTACAACCGACGCTATCGTTAAGTCGGCTCTACTTCTTCACGAGCAAGCCCGGTGTCGCGTTGAACAGTGCCACCGGCTTAACCTCTTTGGGGTCAGCCACTTTCCACACAGCGATTTCGCCTGCAAACGAGCCACCGGCAACCAGTGTACCATCGGGGCTGAACGCGATTGCGAAGGCATGATCGGTTAATCCGGTCAGTGTCTTCGTGTTGGTGAGTCCGGCGTCCCAAATGCGCACGGTTTTGTCCGCCGACGATGTTGCTAGCAAATCTGTCGGCCCAGCGACAATCTTGAACACTTCGTCACCGTGGCCGCCCGCATTCTTGATCTGCTTGGCGTCGCCACCCGGTTTCCACGAGCGCAACTGCTTGTCTTTGCCGATGGAAAACCCGATGCTGGCATCTTTATTCAAAGCCACTCCGTAAACGACATCTTGGTGATCAGGGAAGGTCATCACCGATTCCTTGGCAGCCAGATCCCACACCTTCGCCGTCTTGTCTCGGGCCGCACTCAAGAGCAATTTATTGTCGGCACTCAATGCGATGCCAAGGATCCAGTCGGCGTGATTTTCGACGGTCTGTTCCAGTTTCGCCGCCACCGCACCGCCAGAAATATCCCAGTACCGGATGGCCCGGTCGCAACCCCCGGCCGCGAGATGTTTACCGTCGGGCGACAGAGCCAAACAGAGCACCGAATCGTCCGCGTCGAGGAGTTGCTTGACCATCACTTTGGGGTCGTTCACACCATCCAGAAACTCGACGCCACCTTCGGTTTTCCCCTTGGTTCCCGCGATATCGAAGATGCGAACATCCCCCTCTTGGCCCGGTCGGCCACCGGCCACGGCAAGCTTCCCGTCGGGCAGGAAAACCATCGCGTAGGCCCGTTCGGCACGCATGGCGATCCGCTTGGTCAACTTGGCATCGGGGAGGCTCCAGACGGTCAATTCGTGGTGGGCACCCACCACAATCGACTTGTTGTCCGGGGTGAACGCCAAACTATTCACGACGACGGGGAACTTGTAGGCCACGGCCGGCGTCGGGGCTTTCCAACGAATCCGCAACTCCTTCATCAAATCGGCCTTGGGGTCGATTCCCGCGTCGAGCTTGGCCCCTTCGGCGATCCATTTCCCGATGATCGCCGCCTTCTCGGACGCTACCGCTTCGCCTTTATCCCGCGGCGGCATCCGACGCTCTTCTTTCGTCACCATCAGATCGTGGAGGTCGGAATCGTCCGGCTTACCCGCGGCGACGGGCGAACCGGCACCGCCCCCGGCCATCAGCTTCTCGAACGTGGACATGTCGTATTTGCCGCTCCGTTTTTTCGCATCGTGACAGGCCATGCAGTTCTCTTTGATGATCGGGGCGACATCGTTGATGAAGCTGACCGGCTTCGTTTGGGCCGACGCCGGGGCCGGGTTCAAAAGGAGTGCGGCCAACAGGGCGACGGCGAGGGATCGGGAACAGAGCATGGGAAAGGTCTCGCAGGTGGGACGAGCACACGGTGCCCGCTGAAAGAAATGATAGCAGAAGGGAACCGAGAACGCAAAAGGGGGGTCAGGTTGTCGGGTTGGGTAGTGGTGAATAGTTTGTTTTGCACTCGCACGGCACCGACGGCTTGCGCCTGTCGGCTCTGGAATTTGTTTTGCACGCGTACCGAGGCTTAAGCTGTTGACTTTGCCAGCCATTGCATCAGTCGTTGGGTGTCGGGGCCGACGGGGTATTTGCGGCTGTCGATTTGCGTGACGGGGACGATCCCCGCATTGCTATTGGTGAGAAACACTTCCAAGCAATCGCTCAGTTTTTGAATCGAGACTTTCTCTTCGCGGATTGGCAGCGGAGCATGCTTCACCAAGTGTTCGCGGATGGTGCCGGGCAAGAAACCACCGTTGATGCTCGGCGTCACCCAGCCACTGGCGAAGCGCAAGAAAATATTGGCGTGCGACGCTTCGAGCAAGTTCCCTTCGGGGTCGATCAGCAGAGCCGTGTCGAAGCCGGCGGCGTGCACCGACTGCCCGACTCGCAATCGGGTGGCGTACTGGAATGTCTTCCAGACCAAGTAGGGTTGATCTTTGGGCACCGGGCTGGCGACGGTTTGCAATGTCACCGCGAGGTGGGGCGTCGGCAACGGGGCGGCGGTCATCCAGACGATGCCCGGCTTGCCCGATACGCCGGCGGTCACGTTCAGCCGGACGACCACCTCCATGCTCGTGAGGGCTTTCACGAAGTCGGTCACGTGTTCGGCCGAGGGCAACTTCTCGGGCAGCACCGTCAGGCCGAGTTCGGCCGCGGTGTGTCGCAGACGGTCGAGGTGGGATTCCCAAAGCCAGGGCACGCGATCAAACGTGCGGGTCGATTCCCAAATCCCTTTTCCGAACAGCAGGCCTTCATCGAAGGGGTCGATGACGAATTTCGTCCGCGGGACGATTTGGCCGTTGAGCCAGATCAGCGACACGAGACGGACGACTTCGTGAATCAGGGTCTCGGAGACATCGGTGGGGAGCTGGATTCCTTGCTGCGCGAGTACGCCACGGGGATCGCTTCGGAGGCGTTCTTTCAACTCGGGTTCGGCCCACCAAAGGTTGTCGAGGCCAATCGGTTCATCCTGAATCATCGAACGTCCTTCGGAGAGGGATCCAATACAACTGGCCGGCGACATCAACGTCGGATGAGGCGCCACATCAATAAAATTCCGGCGATGGCGGCGACGGCGTTCGCTCCCCAGACTCCGATCACCATGGGCACTTTCCCATCGCGGGCATAACCCGCCCCGGCCATGATCAAGGGGTAATAAATGATGATCGCCGGCAAAAAGCAGATCACGAACATGCTGAGGTAGTCGGCCCGATTCGCCCAGATTCCCATGGGGCAACCGATGATGGCGAAAAACAAGCAGCCGAGTGCGAGTGCCGGCCGGGAGTGATAGTCCCAGTCCATCGTTCGGCTGATGCGCATGTAATACTTGGAGACTTCACTGAAGTGGCCCACCTGCTTGGCCCGTTCTTCGGGATCCAAGGGAATCTGCGTCGGCTTGATTCCGCTCTCTTCGGCGATTTGAAATTGCTCGAACGGGGTGAGCAGTTGACCGGGCTTGGAGTCCATCAATACTTGCCGGGTGAGCAGGGCCTTGTCGGATTCCTCTTTGAAGAAAGCGACGCGTTCGGGGAGGGCGTCCCAGTCGATTGTTTGCGAGCGATCCTTCAAACTTTCCAACAATTTGTCGCGGCGGAAGGCATCCGGGAGGGCGATTTCAAAGGGTTGGTTATCTTGAGAATCGACGATGGCTTTGTTGCCGCTGATGACCCAATTGGTGTCGGACTCGACGGTGAGCGTGTTGAACTTCTTGTCGATCACGAGTCGGGCTTCCCGCGAACGGGCGACGTAGTCGAACTTGGGTTCGGTGACCGAAGCGTCCTTGTCCTTGGTCGATTTCCGCTTCACGACCACGTCGATCAGCCGACGATCTTGGACATCGCGCACGTACAGGTAGTAAGGCATATTCTGGAGGCGAATGGAGCGCTCTTGCTTGAGCAGGCTGTACATCCGCTCTTCGGGATCGCTCATCAATTCTTCTTGGAGCATCCGTTGGGTCATGGGGATGACGGCGAATTCCAACCCGGCGGTGACGGCCGATGTCAGCAGGCCGAGTGCGAAGGCGGGGCGGATCATGGTGAGCAAATCGACCCCGGCGGCTTTGAGCGCCACCGCTTCGTTGTCGTGCGAGAGCCGGCCGTAAACAATGCAGGTGGCGAAGAGCATCGTGGCGGGAATCGTGTACGGCAGAAAGCTCGGAATCAGGAGCGGGATGATATTCAACAGTTGCGACGGCGAGACCCCGTACTGGGTCGCTTGTTGGATGATTCCGCCGATCAAGAAAAGCCCCGTCAACCCCGTGAGGGACAACAGGAACACCTTGACCAATTCCCAGAAGATCATCCGATTCAAAATGCCGAACAGCATGGCACGCGTTCCCTCGGATACGATCGTCGAATTCGCCCCCGGGGACTCGAATCGAACGAGCTCCAGCATAACCGTGTGTCGTGGGAAGGACAATGCCGAGCGATTGGGAGGATTGTGCACTAACGGTTTTACGCGGCTCGGCGTTCGTCCGCTTCGTCCCAGAGCGTGGGGCTGGTGCGGATGCGGTCGTCGTTGGCCATGGTCAGCAGTTCGGCCACGATCACGGTATTCATCGTCAGTTCGAGGTCGGCCAATGCGCGGGCCACGGGGGCACCATCGAGCACGCGGTGATCGAAGTGGACACGCACCGGGAGCGTGTGATCCGGCCCGAAGATGCCGTAATTCACCGAGGTGCTCAGGGGCGAAATCAGGTTGAGTGCCGTGGCCCCATCGGACGCGGTGACACTGACACCGAATGTGCCGAAGATGCGCATCCGCCATTTTCGGCTGACATTGGCCGTGTACCACCAAGCGAATCGCCTCAGGGGCCAGGGCATCCGCGTGTATTTGATCAGCCGGCTGAACGAGCGGATGTTCTCGATGGGGTGCGACTTCCAACGGTTCATGTGCTGCGTGAGCTGGAGCAACGATTGCAATTCCGGGTGCCGCAAGCTGCCGAAGAAGACGGCCGGTTCGCCGAGATACTCGCGCTCCACGGCCACCGTGGCCACGCTTTCGTCCGCTTGAAATAAGTGGGGCCAGGGGAAGGGCATGTAGGCCCGCCGCAATTCGGGCCGGCGCGAGGCGACGATGGCGTAAGCCTTGGTGAAGAGCACGACCCACGGTGGTGGATCGGCCAGCCGCTTGCGGGCCGCGGCCACCGCCGAGACATCGACGCGCCGTTCGACCGTAATCGTGGGGATGCACCGACCCGCGTGGAGCAAGTCAGCGATCCATCGTCGCGGCAAGGGGAGGGCGATCCGTCGCCCCGTGACCATAGCCATATCGAAGGCGTCCACCGAAGTAATCGTTCGGGATCTTGGTCAGAGTTGACCCGATCGTGCAAGGGCAAGTGAGTGGAGGATTGGGTGTGGCGTGAGTGTGGCCACGGCCGATTTCGACCGTAACGGCAAAAATGGCCGGCGATCCTTGCGGATCGTCGGCCATTTCGCATCGCCGGGGCGACGGAGGGGTTCACGCTAGTTGTACTTGGTCATTTCCAGCAACACATCCCGTTGCGTGTCGGCGTTTGGCCCGACGTACAAGTGCAGGTGATCCTTGTCGATGGCCACCACTTGGACACGCGGTTTCTTGATGTAAACCGGATTCGGGTAGCTCGACTGGATCGTCTCGTTGTAGTACACCGCACATTCCCAATGGCAGTGGTGCAATTGTGCCATGCCGACGAGCGGGAAGAACCGGGGCGGGTCAATTTTGTCGACCAAACGGTTCTTGGCAAAGGTGATATCGTCGCGGAATTCTTCGTAGATGAACGGGACGCCGCGGATCTGAGCCGGGAGACTGCGGAGAATCTCGCGGTCGGTCGGAGCGTCTTCGCAAGGTGGTAATGGATTACCGTCGCGGATCGGCGGCAACAGCGGGGTGCGGAAATCGTTTTTGTGGTTGTATTTCTCTTCCATCCGCGTGGCGACCCATGGCTGGACGCAACCGGTGGTCATCGTCAACAGCAACGCGGCAACGGCGACGCCCTGCTTGGTCATAGACTTGGTCATGATTCCCCCTCGTGGAATGCCGAGTATTCCTTGGCTGAGAGTGGTATCGGTTATCTGGATCGCCCAGTTCAGGAAAAATTTGCGGGAATCCAATTTGGTTGTCGAGCACAGAATTGTCTTTCCTTCTATTTCGGTACTTACCGGCTCAATGATCCACCCAGACCCGATAGGAGACTGCCTCCTAGCGATTTTTTCTGGTACGGGGTTTGCTTTGTAATTTTTGTTAATGTTCGATGGAAAGTCGCCCATTTTCTGATCTAGGGTTTACTGAGAGCATCTATTGGGTTTTGTCGTTGGTGATCTGCTGTCGTTCACAGCATTTCTGTCAATTTGCGCGAGGTCGCAAGTTGTTTTTAACCAGGAGGTTCAGGTGGTTTCTGTTCGCCCTTCGATTCGCCGTGGCTTTACGCTGATTGAATTGCTGGTGGTGATTGCGATCATCGCCATTCTCATCGGTCTGCTTCTTCCGGCGGTACAAAAAGTCCGTGAAGCGGCCGCCCGCATGAGTTGTAGCAACAACTTGAAGCAGATCGCGTTATCTGCTCACAACTACGAGAGTGCGAACCAAGTGTTC
>JAYSYJ010000197.1:0-12945 GCA_043727675.1 Fimbriiglobus sp. | reverse complement strand
GGTGCTTTAGTCAAGGACTGGCGCGACGTAACAGAGGAAACGTCCCGCAGTCGGAAGCGGGGGACAAAGCCAGCAGTTGACGCCACGGCTCCCAAGCGATCCCGCATGAGCGACTCGCCTGATTCGCCTCTTGAATCATCAGTTTATCGCCGTCGCGATCACCGGAAGTCAATCGGGCAATCCAACCGAATTATCGCTGGAATTGGCTCGGCGCTGCTCCTGATCGGGCTATTCCTTCCGATGGTGAACGTGCCATTGGGCATCTGGATGTCGTTCGTAGACTTGCCTTGGAAGGCCGCGACTATCGGCCTAAATGTGGTAGCCGAAGCCGGTGAACGGAGAGGCGAACCGACACAAAATCGCGAATCGCACGACGTTGACCGGTCGGGCACCAAGGCCGATGGCGCGGCCGGACTCGTCGCGGGTGTCGCCGCCATCGGAACTCTCTATCCGGTCTGTATCTTCGCGTTGATCGCGGTCACATTCTTCCAAATCTGTGGTGGCACAAGTCGGGATACGTTCACCGTGACCGGCGGAATATCGTTTCTGGCAACCGTCTTGTATGGGGTCGCTCTACTTGCGCTGAGTACTCAGAAGCATTTTCGCGAAGTGATGATCTTTACGTCGCCCGGTTTCGGATGGGCAGTCGTCATGATCGGTGCACTGGCGATTACCGGTGCGGGTAAGATCCGTTCAGACTCACGAAATTAGGTTTCAATCCAGTTAACTCGATCTTTCGGCAGAATGCCCACGGCTTCCGGATCAAGGTGGTGCAATGCCTAAAGCTTCCTCGATCCCGGTGGGTGGAGTGGAACAGCTGGAGAAACCCCTATCATCGTGTCCGATGCGGTTGTTTCCCGTAAGACGACTACAATTCTCTTTTACCGTATTGGGTGCCGCATGTTTGCTCGCCGCGACTATATCCGCGATTACATGATGATTCCCCCGGGCACTGGGGAGCAGTCGGTCGTCAACATGATCGTCGAAATCCCCAAAGGCCGGCGGACGAAGTTCGAAGTCGACAAAGCCACCGGTCTGATCAAAATGGATCGGTATCTGTACAGTTCGTCGATGTACCCCGGTGACTACGGCTTCATCCCGCAGACGCTCTCCGAAGACGGTGACCCGTCCGATATCCTCGTGATGGTGAACGAACCGACGTTCCCCGGCTGTCTCATCGAGGCCCGCGTCGTCGGGATGTTCCGCATGAAGGATAAGGGACTCAACGACTTCAAGTTGCTCGCCGTGCCGCACCGCGATCCGCTCTTCGGCGCCATGAACAAACTCGAAGACGTCCCCTCGCACTTTTTGCGCGAAGTGGAGCACTTCTTCAGCACCTACAAACAGCTCGAAGGAATCGAAGTGATTCCGATGGGCTGGACCAGCAACGAAGAAGGAACGAACGAAGTCCGCTCCAGCGTCGAGCGCTTTCGCCAAACGTTGGGGACGGTGTTCGGATAAGGCGAGCGAACTGGCGTGAGTGGTTGGTGGTGTACAAAACGAATCCCAGAGCCGACTGGCAAAACGAATCCGAGCCGACTGGCGCCAGCCGTCGGTTCGGTGCAAGTGCAGCACCGACGGCTGGCGCCAGTCGGCTCGGATTCGTTTTGTTCTGCACCGACGGCTGGCGCCAGTCGGCTCCGCAATCCAACTACTCCGGGTGACCGTCCTGCCAGGCGAGCAGGTCGATGCAGATCGGGGCGACACCGGCTTCTGCGGCGATGCTTTTGAAGATACTTTGCAGCGGTGCGTAGTGCTCATCGGACGTGAGGAACTTGATCGACGGTTTCTTCGGAATCTCGATCTTGGCTCCGTATTTCCCGGACGCGGCCGCTTCGCGGATCGCCGACAGTGTGTATTCGTCGTGGGGGACGTGGAGGAACGGCAGAACCCGGCTCCGTTCCTCGGGCTTGACCTCCGAGCTGCACAGCACGCGGTTCATGAGCATGTTGCAGATCTTGCGGCACAACCCCAGACCCATTTCGATTTGGTACACCTTCAACCACTGCTGGTTCAAGTTCCGGATATGCCCTTCTAAGAGAGCATCGTATTCTTCTTGAACGGTGACCGCTCCGAAGTCGAACATCGCCGAAAAAGAGAGCCGGGCCTTGGCCCAGATGCGGAACGTGTCCGACGGTTTGGGGGAAAGTTTCTGAAACGCTCGGAACGCATTTCCCTCCACCGCTTCGTGGATGAGCGCGTGCAAATCGGGATCGGGGCGGTAATACGCGATCAGCAGTTTGGGACCGCGTTCGCGCAGGGCCTGAACCAATTCGTCCGGTGCATAGTCTCGGGCCAATGGCATCGATTCGCTCCCCGGCACTGGTTCGGACATGATTCGTTAGGGTGTGAGATAGCTATCGCCTCGACAAAAGCCAACGGAGAAAGCGGGAGAGTGGTCGAATCGAGGGCGATTCAACGACCGTAGCCCGGTCGCCACCCCCGTGCTTCGAAGGGTGACGACCGGGCTACGGCTACGGTGGATTCCGTTACGCTAGAGTTTAGCGACAGTTCGGGCAGCGGGGTGCCCCGTACGTCGGTACGGCGTAGTTCCGATACATCGGATAACTCGCGGGTGCATACTGCGGCTGGATCGTCAGAGGTTGGCCAACGGTCGGTGCCGCCATCATGCCTGTGGCCCGGTAGTCCGTCGTCGTCACGGCTTCCGTCCCGGCATACTTCGTCAGGTATCCGCTCAACTCACTCGGGGAAATCGTTCCCGTGTGCCGCAGGGCTTGAAGGCCCCCGGTCTTGTCGCTGATGATGAGGCCTTCGGCCAGATCGAACGACTTCGCCAGGGCCCGGCCCTTTTCGGTCGTCGTGTCGATGTGCAAGGCCACGTAGCCGTCTTTCAAGAGCTTGGCGGCTTCGCCGAGCTCGTTGCCATTCGTCAACTGACTTTGGCTACCCTTCGTAATGAAGACCGCGATGGGCTTGCGGAATTCGCTCGCTGCGCCCAAGGCCTGACGGTAATCAGTCGTCCACGCTGGCTGCCCAGCATTCGCTCCTGCCAACAGACCCGATAACGCAAACGCCGCCAAAGAGGTGGTGAAGATCAAGTTGAAAACTCCTCGAAGCACTTCTCAGAGAACCACGCCATCCACCGGACGTGGCGAAAGGAGTATTGTTCAACCAAAGTGCCGGTAGGTCAACCGGAGTATTGCTAAAAAAGTCCAACTTCGGATAATTCGGTATAATTGTACTTTTTACCACTAGACAAGAGCGATCTGAGTGGTTCCGAAGAATGGATAGCTTGGGAAGTTTGGGTTGTCTAGGTGAGCGGTTAGCTTCTCGATTCACAACTCATAATGACTACTCGAAACCGCGCGCGTGAGCTATGAAGATGGTTCGTCTGCTCTCCCGAGTGCGATTCTGATGCCCGAGTTTGAGCCGATTCGCTACTGCGTGACGGTCGATACCGAAGAAGAATGGGATTGGAATTCCGGCTATCCGACCGGGCCAACCCAGACTCGGAACATCGCCCGATTGCCGGCGTTCCAAGCTCGGATGACCGACGCCGGGGCGGCAGTCGTCTATTTCACCAACCATGCCGTGTTAGCGAACCTGGACAGCCGAGCGGTGATCCAAGAGTTGGCCACCCGGCCGAACGTCGAAGTCGGGCTGCACATTCACCCGTGGAACACGCCGCCGGTCGCGTCGGAACCGATGGTGCCGACCCGCGACAGCTTCTTGCACAACCTGCCCTGGCCCGAAGCAAAAGCCAAACTCGACACGGTTTTGGCGGCGTTTCGCGACTCCGGTTTGAAGCCGACGAGCTTCCGCGGTGGACGGTATTCGATGTCCCGTCAAATTCAGAACCACTTACGAGACTCCGGGTTGTGGGTCGATTCATCGGTACTGCCGTTCAACACTTGGGCCGACGACGGCGCCCCGAATTATCTGCATCGCGGCCTCGATCCCGTTCGCCAAGCGCCCCGGTTCGAGGGAGATCGACCACTTTGGGAACTCCCGTTGACATACGGTTACACCCGCCAAGCTCAGTCCTTCTGGGATCGGACGTTGAAACTCGCCGATTCCAAACTCGGCCGGGCACTGCGTATCACTGGAATTTTGGATCGTTCGGGTGTCGTTTCGAGGGCGTGGCTGAATTTTGAGAACCCGCTCGGCGAACAGATGCTACAGTTCCTCGCCGTTCTGCGCCGATGGCGACCACCGTTCGTGAGCTTCACGTTGCACAGCAGTAGTTTGCTCGTGGGGGGAAGCCCGTACAACCGCACCGAAGCGGACGTAGCCCGAATGCTCGACCGAGCAGAAACCGTGTTGAAGACCGTTCGCGGATGGCCCGAATTTCGACCCGCAACCATGACTGAAATTGCGACCCATTTGGAGACGACGCAGCGATGAGAATTCTCGGCATCAGCCCGCTCGATAAAGACACCAACGTGAGCCTGATGGAAGACGGCCGCGTCCTCTTCGCCTGCGGGGAGGAACGGCTCAGCCGGATCAAACTGCAAAGCGGGTTTCCCCACCTCGCTCTGCGCGAAGGGTTGAACCGCCTCGGGTGGGATCCGCAATCGCTCGATGCCGTGGCCTACGCCTTCTACGATGCTCCCGAAGAAGCGCGGCTGATCGCCGAGTCGGTGGCCGTCGATCTCGCGGAACATGCCAAAGACCGTGGTGAAAGCAACCGGTTGTACCGTGCCAAAATCGACAGTGGTTACAAGGTGAACCGCACAGTGCGCATCCCGGGGCTAGAAACCGAAGCCGCCGAGTTCATGCCGCGCAAGGCGTGGTACAAGCGCTTCGTCTACGAACGGCTCGTGGTTAGCGCCAGGCTCGACGCGAGGGCGCATCGCAACGTTTTCGCCGAGTGGCAGGCCAACGCGATCGCCGACCACACCCAGTGGAACGCGGAGCTGGTGGCCGGGTTGAAGAGTTTCGGCCTGGAGAACAAGCCGCTCAAGCGGTTCCAGCACCACGACACCCACGCGGCGAATGCCTACTATTCAAGCCCGTTCGACACAGCGTTGGCCGTCACATTCGACGGCTACGGTTCCGGGATGTGCGGCGGGGTTTACGCCTGTGGCCCGGACGGCATTCAGAATTTGCACCGCTTCCGCTTCCCGAATTCGCTCGGCATTTTCTACGAACATGTCACCAGTGGGCTGGGCTTCAAGCCGAGTCGCCACGAAGGAAAGATTGTCGGGCTCGCGGCTTACGGCGATGCCAAGCACCTCGCCGAGATTCTGTTGGCACGCTTCGACACGTCCGACGGCGACATCAAAATCCGGGGTGGGTTGAACCATTACTTCACGCGGGCACTCGCCGGACACTTCGCCAAACGCGATGTTGCGGCAGCGTACCAATATGTACTCGAAGAAGTGGCCCGGCGCGTCGTCGGTTACTGGTTGCAGAAGACCGGGCTGAAGAAAATTGTCGTGAGCGGGGGCGTTCACGCCAATGTGAAGCTGAACCAGCGGCTCCACGAAATTCCGGGCGTCGAAGGGCTGTTCGTCTACCCGAACATGGGTGACGGTGGTTGCGGCACCGGTGCGGCCATGCTCGCCTTCGGCCACGAAACCATGCGACGAGCTGGCCCGTTCGACAACGTCTACTTCGGGCCAGACTACACCGAGGCGCAGATCCGAGCGGCCTTGGACGCCGAGAACCTCAAATACGAACGACACGACGAACCGGAGGAACGCACCGCCGAACTGCTGGCCGACAACCAAATCGTCGGTCGCTTTGCCGGGCGAATGGAGTACGGCCCCCGTGCCCTCGGTAACCGCAGCGTGCTCTACCCGGCGAAAGATCCGGAAGTGAACCAATGGTTGAACCACCAACTCGCGCGGACGGAGTTCATGCCGTTCGCCCCGAGTTGTTTGGCCGAAGCCGCGCCCAAATTGTTCCACAACGTCGGCGGCTGCGAGAAGACCGCCGAATTCATGACGGTGACGTTCGACTGCACCGATTGGATGAAGGGGCACAGTCCGGCGGCGGTTCACGTCGACGGGACAGCGCGGCCGCAATTGGTGACCCCGCAGAGCAACCCCGGCTACCACAAGTTGATCGCGGCCTACGAGCGCCGCACCGGCATCCCGGTGGTCATCAACACCAGTTTCAACATGCACGAAGAGCCGATCATCTGCACACCGCAAGACGCGGTACGGGCCTTCCTGCTCGGCAACCTCGACTACCTCGCCGCGGGGCCGTTCTTGGTGCCGCACCCGAAACTCAAAGAGAATCAAGCCGACCGCGAAAAGAGCCGCCCCGGTGCGAAGAGGGAATTGGTGGAGTCCAACCTTTAGGCCATCAGGGTGTCGATGGCGAATCGTGGGAAATTTCTCGGAAATTTGACGCAGAACGCTTCATTTGTTTACTTCCACAAGCCAGCTTTCTTTGTCGACGCGCTTGTCCATTTTCCCAGAGCCGGAGACCCAAAAGATCGGCCCTTGGAGGTTGTGAGTTGTCTTCTTCCCAAACGTGACGGTGTCGAGTTGCAAGTTCGCGTCGATGTGCAGGGTCAGGAAGTCGCCCATGTCGTGGCCGAACTGCTTCAGCCCTTCTTTGGACTTGTCGTGCAGAATACTCGTGGCCAAATCGACGGGCACCCAACCCACCGTCGCCGAGTAGAATTCCGCTCGGACGTGCCATTGGTAATACGCAATCGCACCGATTTTATCGTCTGCTTTCGCGGAAGTCGCCCAACGGCCAAAGAGGGTGCGGGCCGGGATCTCATTGGCTCGAAGTACGGCGGTAAAAAGGAGCGAAAGCCCACCGCAATCCGACTTCCCCGCGTTGCAAACGACGCTCGCTTTGCGATCCATTTCGTTCTTGTAATCGTAGGTGTGGCTGCCGCGCAAACCGAGGAACACACGACGGGCGAAGGGGATTTCCCCTTCGGTTTTGCGACGCAGATACCCAGCGGACGTCAGCCACTTTTGAAAGCCGGGAGTTTTGAAATCGATGTCCCCCCATTCGGCGAGTGCGGCCGCACTTTCTTGCGCTGTCAACGGGGCGACCTTGGAAGCCACGCCGTCGCCGGCCACCGCGAGATGCCGGGAATAGAGCGTCGCCGTGTACTGCACTTTCATCGAGAGTTTCGATTTTAGCTCGTCGGTTTTTACCGGAACGCGGGCCAGCATCACGGGGCGTCCGAGCGGGCTCATTTCAGTCACTTTTTCAGCGGTCGCAAAATCGAAGGTCGTTTTCGTGTTCCTTTGCCCCGGCAATTCGGGAGCGATGGCCGCAAACGCGATCCACTCCTTGGCCTCCAAATTGGGGAAACTCGACGTGGCAACGAGCGTCGCCGTCACCGTCTCCTTTTCGACAAACTCAATCTTGTATTGCACTTGCGCAGTCGCCGGCTGGGCAAAAATGAAAAGCAAAAGGGCGGCCGAGCACCGTGTGACGTGGGACATTGCGAACTCGTTGTGAATTTTTAATCTCATCGTACCCGGGCTGCGCGAACGGTTCAACACCCCGCCTATACTCGGATGACCATCTCACCCTCGCCCCTGGTCGATCATGCGCATCTTACTCTGGTACCGAAACGATCTGCGATTGCACGATCATGAAGCGTTGCATCGGGCCATCGGCCAGAAACCTACTGTGATCGTGCCGCTGTATTGTTTCGATCCGCGCCAGTGGTGGTCAACCGGGTTCGGATTTCGCAAAACCGGTGCGTTTCGAACTCAGTTCTTACTGGAGAGTGTCGCCGACTTGCGGGCGGGCTGGCAACGGCTCCAGAGCAATCTCGTGGTTCGCCAGGGGCAGCCCGAAGAGATTATTCCGCAACTCGTGAAGCAGCACGACATTGACGCCGTGTATTACCACGAAGAAGTCGCCTCCGAAGAGCGATCCGTCGAACGGGCGCTCCGGAAATCACTCGATCCCCGAGTGGCAATCAAGACGTTTTGGGCACACACGTTGTATCATCCCGGCGATCTTCCATTTGCAATGAACGCCCTCCCGGAACTCTTCACCACCTTCCGCAAAGAAGTTGAAAAAGCAGCCTCGGTGCAACCGGCGCTCGCGGCACCCACCGTGGTACCACCGCTACCCGACATCGAACCGGGAGAATTGCCCACACTGGCGGAACTCGGAATGGAACCGGTGCCAGCCGATGCTCGTGCCGTGCTGAAGTTTTCCGGCGGCGAAACGGCCGGATTGGCCCGCCTCGACGAGTACATTTGGAAACAGGATTGCCTGCGAGTTTACAAGGAGACGCGCAACGGTATGAAGGGGGCAAACGACTCCACGAAGTTTTCACCTTGGTTGGCACACGGCTGCCTTTCCCCACGGATGATTTCCGAAAACGTTCAACACTACGAATCGCAACGGGTCAGCAACGATTCCACCTACTGGCTGATCTTCGAACTCTTGTGGCGCGACTATTTCCGCTTCATTGCCAAGAAGCATGGTAACCGTATTTTCCACCGTGCCGGCTTGCAGCGGACTGAAATCCCCTGGGTCGAAGACCCCGTGCTGTTCGACGCCTGGCGGAACGGCCAAACCGGCTACCCGTTGATCGATGCCAACATGCGGGAATTGGCTGCGACGGGATACATGTCGAATCGCGGCCGGCAGAACGTGGCGAGCTTCTTGACTAAGAATTTGGGAGTCGACTGGCGGATGGGCGCCGAGTGGTTCGAGTCGCTGCTGCTCGATTACGACGTTTCCAGCAACTGGGGTAACTGGGTTTACGCCGCCGGCGTCGGCAACGACGCACGCGGCTTCCGCTATTTCAACATCACCAAGCAAGCGCGCGATTACGATTTGAAAGGTGACTACGTCCGCCACTGGTTGCCCGAGTTGGCCCAAGTGCCGGGCGATCTCGTCCACGAGCCGTGGAAGTTGTCCGCCGAACAACAACAGCGTTACGGGGTCAAAATCGGCGTCGATTACCCGCGACCGATTGTGGATCTGTTCCAGTCGGCTGCCCAAAACGAAGAAATTTACAATCGAGCATTCAAACCGGCAGCGCAGCCCTATTCCAATCGCGGAAAGCCCGACCGGTCACGATCCGACCGCCGGAAACCGTACCGAGCGGATTCGGACTATTCTTGACGGCGGGTGATCAAATCTTCCACGACGGCACTGAGCAACAACACCGCCCCGAGTGGCTGCAAACTGGCCAAGCTGGTGTCCGGATCCATCGGGAATAACCCGCGCAACATCACGACGAGGAGCAATCCTACTCCGACGGTACCGATAAGCTTGTTTCGGTGACCGAGATTCGACCCGACCACCAACCAACCCACCGGGGCCAGCAAGGAGTACGTGTTCCCTTCCGTAGCGGGGCCGAATAGTACCATCCACACCAGACCGGCACAGAAGACCCGACCGTACAATTCTGGATTGGCTCCGTTTCGCCGCACGGCTCGGAACACGACGCCCGCTAAACAGAGCCCGGCAATCGCGGCGACGACTTGAGTTGTTTCTCGACCGACACAATCCCCCGTCGTCACTCGGATGAGGTACGTCCACCCTTTTACGGTGCGTTCCATCGACGCATGACTCCGGTCGTCGGATTCGGTGATGTGCCAGAATTCAACGGTCTCATGCCAGACGTAGTGGTAATTTTGTAGGGCATAAGGGGCCGCGAGGAACGCCAGCAGCACGATTGGCATCCGCCAACTGAGCCGGGCCGGGGCCAGCAGCATCAGTAGCCCCGCCAAGGCGATGGGATACCCTTTCAACGAGACGGCGAACATCAGCCAGCCGGAGGCCTTCCACCAGTTCCCACGCACCGCTGCCGCTGTGCCGAGGAGCATGGCCGCCGTCATCGGCAGGTTCACTTGGCCGTTATTGAATGCGGGCAGGATCAAAATCGCTGCGAGGATCCAAACCGTTGCGTTGGCCCCCACCGAAGGCCCCGTTGGGTTGACCGCACTCAAGAATCGTCGCAGGCCGAGGGCGAACAAACCGATGCCGAGGAGTCGCCAGCCGAAGCCGACGAGCTTGGGAGGAAGTTGCGAAAGTGGCGCAAAGATCGCGGCGAAGCCGGGCGGGTTGCGGTACACATCCATCCAGATTGGCGGCGGGGCGTACAGTGGCTCGCCGTTCCACCAGCGTTCACCGGCCAACGTGTAAACGGGTACGACCGACTGCGCTGATGGCCGTGCGACCGCCACACGGCTGAACACGCCCAGCAACAATAAGACCCAAATACAAATGGCCCACCGCGTGGAGAGGGGAATAGCCATCCAGCGTCGCCAATTAGTCATCCGCACCTCGTGTACCCCGACCGGTGACGATGCCGCGCTTCGAGCTGCGAATGAATTCGATCAGCTCGCGCACGGTCGGGAGTGGACCGTCGTCGGCTTCGATCTGTTCCACGGCCGCACGGATCGTCAGGCCGCTACGATTGAGAAGTTTGAACGCCCGGCGGATTGCCAAAATTTCCGGGTTCGGGATGCCGGCCCGACGCATGCCGATGACGTTCACCCCGTGGACGATGTTCACCTCTTGCACGATCCAAAACGGCGGCAAATCTTGGCTGACGGCCGACGTTCCCGAGAGCATCGCTAAGCGACCGACACGGCAAAATTGGTGCACCGCCGTGTTCCCGGACAGAAACGCACCGTCGGACACTTCCACATGGCCACCGATCACGGCGCTGTTGGCGAAAATGCACTGGTTTGCCACTCTGCAATCGTGCGCCACGTGGCTACCGACCATGAACAAATTCTTGTCCCCGATGGTGGTTTTGCCCGTCGCCGGCATGCCCCGGTGTACCGTCACGAATTCGCGGAACACGTTGCCAGCGCCGATTTCGACGGTCGTCGGTTCCCCCGCGTAACCCAGGTGTTGCGGGGTGTCGCCGATGACGCAACCGCTGTGGAAGACGTTGTTTACCCCGGCGACCACCGTGCCGAGCAAATGGACATTCGGCCCGACGACGCAGCCGGTTCCGAGAGTGATGGCACCATCGAGAATGGCGAACGTCCCGACGCGGACATCGGCGGCCAGCACGACATCCGGCCCAATCAGGGCCGTGGGGTGAATTAAAGAATGATCGAGGGCGGGCATGGAAATCCTTTCCGTGCAACGGGGCACTGCCGCAAAAGGTACGACAACTAAGCCGGTGAAACTAGGTCAATTGGGGTGTGCCAACAATTCTTGAAGTCCAAATGAAGAGGGACGCGGATGACGCGGAACAAGGCAGGATCAAGACGGATCAGAAAAAAATCATTTCTCTCAGATCCTCTTGATCTCGGGTTTCATCCGCGTCATCCGCGTCCCTCTTGATTTTTAAAGACTCCAAGATCCGTTGCACACCCGTCAATTGGACTGCTGAATCGATTTCCGAAATTCTTTTGCGAATTCGCTTGACGGCATGTCGGTGTCATGTTCCAATGCTTACACAACCGCGATGTTTGCCCGATATCGGGGTTGTGACGCACCAAATCTTCCCGTTCGGGAGTGTTCGCATGTTCAAGAGTTTCTTCGGACGCCAGTCCCCTCGGGCAGCTCAATCCTTACGTTCCTCCCGCATTGCCCCCCCCCTCCCAGCTTACCAAGCTGAGGTTGCAAGAGTTAGAATCGCGTGATGTTCCGGCCCTCTATTCCGTCCACTTGACCACCCCCGGTGTCGGCATGACCGGCGATACCGCAGCCACCATTTCCGGTTCGCTCAACGTCAATTCCGCATTGGCGACCGACGCCAACGGTGGCACCCTCGTGGAAGCCAGTTCCATTCAAGATGCCCTCGAACGCTCGATCGTCGGCACCGTCACCGTGCAGCACGCCGGGGAGACGCTGAACTATTCGATGGGTCTGGGGATGACCGGCGTCAACGCAGCCGCGCACAAACCGTTCCGGGTGGGCGCCACCGCAATTGAACTCGAGGATATGGCCAGTTCAGCCCAAGGCAGCGATTGGGACTATAACGATCATTATTGGTCGACCAGCGTCGCACTGGTGCCGGCGGACAGTGGTTCACAAGTCTTTGCTGCTGGAACTGATGACGGGATTTCGACACCTCCGATGAACTCTCTGCCGACAACCCCAACGGCTATCGACGACACACTTAGCTTGAAGCATGACCGTACAACGTTGATAAAAGCCAGCGATTTACTCGGCAACGACACTTTGCCAGCGGGCACTTGGAAAATCGTCGTAACGCAAGATGCGACACATGGTACTCTTTTTGGATCCGAGCAGTCGTCGAGCTTCGTTGACTACCAGTATAACCCGGATACAGAATACACCGGCGCCGATGTATTTAAGTACTACGTCACCGATGGTACGCAGTTCAGCAACATCGCCACTGTAAACATCAATGTGACGAATGTAGTGCCAACAGCGAAGAACATCAGCTTCGTCGTCCCCGAGGATGGCACACTTAATATTCAAGGTGGACAGCCAATTCCTGGCAGTCCAACTCCCACTGGTGACCAAGGGCTACTCCGTTCAGCTAGCGACGCAGACAACGATGCGCTGCGATCAATCCTCGTCACTTCGGTCAGCCATGGCATGCTGGATCTGAAAGACAACGGAGGTTTTAACTACCTTCCCGACCCAAATTTTACCGGTGTCGACACATTTACGTACAAGGTTTCGGACGGTGTAACGTATTCGGATTACAAGACAGTCACAATTCAAGTTACCCCGTATTCCGGACTCGACCTGGACGGCCACGATAAAGGCACAAAATTCGCTTGGATGCGTGAATCTGAAGAGCAGCAGAAGGGGCTCGGGGTGAGTCTTTCGGATAGCGCGACGATTCTTGCACGCGCTCCAAAACCACCGAACAGTAGCCCCGGCTGGGTGTTGAAAACTCGAAGTGTCATTTGGAGTAGCTCCACACTAACGGTCAACGGGCAAACCTCCGCAAGTACGATTAATCTAATGGGATCATCTGGGGATGTTGTCCTCACTGTAACTGGGAAGAGCAACGGAACCCCAAACAGCAGTGGCCTACCAGGTGGACTCGGCTCGATTAGCTATACAGCGACCTGGGAGAATTCGATCGACGAA
>JAYSYJ010000196.1:0-4324 GCA_043727675.1 Fimbriiglobus sp. | reverse complement strand
AACGCGGATGGTTGTACATGAGGAAGTACCAACAGAAGTTGGTGACGGTGTACATGGCACAGACGGCCCAGAGATTCCGCGACAGGAAAATCTTGCGCCAGGGCACGCGGGTGATACTCACCGTCGGTTTTCGTCCCGCGTCGATCAGAGCGAGTTCCGCAGCGTTCACGGCCGATACTTCGCTCGGTTTGTTTTTGAACAAGAAGTAGAACATGGCGCACCAGCCGATGGCGATCGCCGCGAAGAGCCACATGGCTTCATTCCATTTCCAGCCGCCGAATTGTTTGTCGGTGATCAACAACCAAAGAAACGGCGTCAGGCCGCCCATGAAACGGGCGCACATCCAAACGGCCGACTTGGCGAAGCCGCGATCGGACGCCGGGAACCAGTTGTACAAGGCTTTGGAAATGTTCGGAAATGCTCCCGCTTCGCCCACCCCGAAGAGGAATTGAATACCGACGAGCGACCAATACCCCACGAAAAAAAGACCACCGAAGAGCCATTGGCCCGTGAATCCCGTCAACGCAACGAAGACAGACCACCAGAGCACCACACGCAGAAGGGTCAACCGCGGCCCGACCGTGTCCCCAAGCCAACCGGACGGGATCTCGAACAGGGCGTACGCCAATTGAAACGCCATGAGCACGATGAAGAAGTCGTTCTCCAAGTCGAGCGGGCGATCGCTGGGACGTGCTTGGTTGAGATCATTGAGGATGTCCGCCTTCGCACTGCCGTTGGCCGCCCGATCCATGTAGGTGATCATCGCTAAGAAGCAGAGCAGTGCGAGGATGACATAACGGTACTTCGACGGACGATCAGGAGAGACAAACATGCGGCTGCCAATGTTGGGGAGGGAAGACAATCGAAGATTGGCACTTTAGCGGGAACCGTCGGGGTTCGCAAGCAACCGGGGGACACACCGGCTAGAATGGAGAAGGAATCCGCTGCCGCTGAGGTTTCGATCATGCTGTCCCGTATTGCTCTGCTATCCCTGGCGTTTGGCCTCATTTCCGTTCCGCGCACCGAGGCGGCCGCACCGCCGAATAGCGAACAGGAAACCGTGGCCAAGGTGAACAAGGCCATCGACACCGGTGTGCAATATTTGCGGGTGAACCGCAAAGCGGCCAATCACTGGGAAGGATTTTGGTTGAATGCGGCCACGGGAATGGAAGGCGGCGTGACGGCGCTCGGCTGCTTGGCCATGCTCAATTGCGGCGTCCGACCCGATGATAAAGACTTGTCAGCCGCACTCGACTCGCTCCGGAGGATCGAACCGGTGCGAACCTACGTCGCAGCTTTGACGATCATGTGCATGGCTGAAACGCGCAATCCCAAAGATCTACCGGTGATCGAAAAGAACATCAATTTCTTGGTGAAAATCGCCCACCGCGAACGCAACAAGCTCGCTGGCTGGGGATATCCGTTGGGGGGGGATTTCGAACGCGCGGATGCTTCCAATACTCAATACGCCTTACTCGGGCTGTACGCTGGCAAACAAGCCGGGGCCAAAATTCCCGAAGCACTCTGGAAAGAGATCCGCGAACTGTACATCAGCACCCAAATCCAAGAGACACGGGACACCGGTTTCTGGAGCTACTCCGAATTACAGAAGACGGCCAGCTTCACCATGAGCGCTGCCGGGGTTTCCGGGTTGGTCATCGCTCGCATGGGGTTGAACGAGAGTACCCAGCAGCTCAACTTAGACACGGGCGTCGCGGCGAAGTGCGGCGAGTATGCCGAGAACGAACCGATCCGCCGGGGGTTAAATTGGATCGGTAGCGAAAAGCGGTTCTCGTTCGACAAAGCCCTGCAAAGTAAATCGACCTTTTACAACATCTACGGCATTGAACGCGTCGGACGGCTTTCGGGGCAACGGTTCATCGGCAAGTACGATTGGTATCGCGAAGGCTGCGACTATCTCGTTCGCAGCCAAAATAAAGACGGTTCTTGGTCGGCCGATAGCGTGGTCGCCGAAGACCAAACCAAAGTGATCGCCACGAGTTTCGCGTTGCTGTTCCTCTCGAAGGGCCGCAGCCCGGTGCTCATTTCCAAACTCGCGCACGGCGATGCGGTGATCACGGGAGCCGGAGTGTTGGTCGAAAAAGGGGATAGCGAAGCGGTGGTCGATTGGAATCGGAAGCAGAACGACGCCCGCAACATCGCCGATTATGCCAGCAGAGAACTCTTCAAGAACCTTCCTCTCGGTTGGCAGGTCTACGACCCACGGCGGAAAGAGTTCCCGAAGGAACAGGACATCTTGGATGAGGTCGGGCAACTCGTCCAGTCGCCGATCTTGTTCTTCAACGGGCACAAGGCCCCGAAGTTGACCGGTCAACAAGAGAAGCTTTTGAAAAAGTACATCGAAGAGGGCGGCTTTGTCATCGCCGAGGCCTGCTGCGGCAAGGAAGAGTTTACCGTCGGTTTTCGCGAGCTGATGAAGCGGCTCTTCCCGGAAAGTGAACTCAAGCCGATGGCACCCGAGCACGCGATGTGGCGGACGCATTTCGCCGTGCCCCCCACGGCGTTCAAAAACGTCGAATGCCTCGATCGCGGTTGCCGGACGGTACTCGTCTTCTTCCCCGAGCCGATCAGCGGGTACTGGGAAGAATCAAAATACATGGCCCCGACGGGCAAAGCGGCGGCGAATCGGGGTGAGTCCGCATTCCACTTGGCGATGAACATCGTCGCTTATGCCACGGGAATGGAACCGCCGAAGCAGAAATTGACCACGCGAAAAATTGCGGACTCGAGCGCCGAACTCGCCCCGGTGAAAGGGTTCCTCAAACCGGTGCAGATCAAGATCGGTGAACAGCCGCCGGCCCCGGCCGCCATGCGGAACCTCATGAGCTTTTTGCGCGACGAAGCGAAACTCGATGTCGTCGTCGGCGTCGAACAACTCAAACCCAACGACGAGGATCTGTTCAAATACAAGTTCCTGTACATGCACGGTCGGAAGTCATTCGAGTTTGATACCGAGGACATCGACAACATCCTAGCGACCTTGCAAAGCGGCGGGCTGCTCCTCGCCGATGCCTGTTGCGGCCAGGCGGAGTTCGACAAGGCGTTCCGCAGCTTCGCCGCGAAATTGTTTCCGCAAAATAAGCTCGAACCGATCCCTGTTGACGATTTGCTCTACTCGGAGAAACTCAATCGCACCGCGATCAAGACCGTGAAGCGCCGGGAAAAAGCCGCCAATGCGCAAGCTGGAAATGATACCGGGTACGAGGATCTGCCACCGGCGTTGGAAGGGATCAAAATCAACGGTCGCTGGGTGATGATTTACAGTAAGTACGATCTGGGGTGCGCTCTCGAGAATCACAAATCGACGGACTGCTTGGGGCACACGCCGGACAGTGCCCGACGCTTAGCGGCCGCGGCCGTGTTGTATTCGTTGAAGCGTTAATTCGACCAGCGCGGGCTATCGCCCCGACCGCCGAATTGCTTGGCGATGGTCTGATTCTTCCCCGCTTCGCGGAGGATCGGGGCGACCTCATCGAAGAGCTTCGGGTCGAACCCGGCATCTTTCAAAATACCGCGGGCCACCGTCTTCGGGTCGGACGAGGCCCAAAGTTTTTTCTCGGCAGGTCGGCGGGCCGTTTTCTCAAAATGTGCCAGTTCCATATCACGGGATGGATCGAAGTCGGTGGTGCCGTCGAGTTTCGTCCCGTGGGCAATTGCGGGCATTGGTTCTGGCAGATTCATCCGTTCCGTACGCCGGCTCTCGGCGACCATATGGCCAATTTCCGATGCGAGCACCGCTGCGAGTTGGTCATTCGATTTGCACTTATTGACCAACCCTTCCGAGATGAACAGTCCCTGAGCATCGCGGTGGAACAGCTCGGGTTCCTTTTGGCCGATGGTTTGAAAGGCGACTTCTACCCCGAGGAAGGGGCTGCCCGACAAGAGTTGCCGGCCGATTTTGTCCACGCGTGCGGCCGACTCCACGGAGGCTTCCGACACTTCTGGCGTCTTGATCTCTTTGTTGATCATCCCGTTCACGGTGCGTTCGCCCAGGACATTGGCGCAGCCGGCAAGACCGAGCAACAAGCCGAGTGGAAGGAGGCGGAACACGCGCATGGAAGGCCCTACCGGAGTTCGGCCAAGCGATAGCGTGGTACCAGGAATCTTGCAAGATCAACTGAAATGCGGGTTCACTGCACTTCGAGAAATGAAATGACGGTGCGGATATCTTCGTAGCTCACTTCTTCATTCAAAGCCAAGAAGATCGGTTTCAACAGAGCCATTCCATGTTCGGTTGTCGCCGCGGTGATCCGGGAGGCGACTGTTGCAGGCACCCAACATTGAATCGACTTCGGCTTTTCCG
>JAYSYJ010000195.1:0-4329 GCA_043727675.1 Fimbriiglobus sp. | reverse complement strand
AACTGACCAAACTCGGGGCGTCGTTCCTCTGGCAGGGGGTGCTGATCCTATTCATCTTGCTCTTCTTGCTGCTCGAAGGGGAACTGCTGGCCAAGAAGGTGCGCA
This sequence comes from Fimbriiglobus sp., assembly GCA_043727675.1. GTDB lineage: Bacteria > Planctomycetota > Planctomycetia > Gemmatales > Gemmataceae > JALHQU01. The sequence continues at coordinate 4,224 of JAYSYJ010000195.1, read as the reverse complement.
ACATCTTCGGGCCGGGGCCGCAGGTGCAGCACCAAGTGACTTCCGCGTTCAAAGAAATGGCCGACGCCGTGCGGTCGTACCTCGTCTGGCGCACCATCGTCAACTTCGGCTTGGCGTTGGCCCTTTGGATCTTCTATTGGTCACTCGGGTTGAAACAGCCGCTGTTGTGGGCCGTGCTCACGTTCATCCTCTGCTACGTCCCTTACCTCGGCACCATCGCCGCCGGAATCCCCCCCGTGCTCGATGCCCTCGTTTACGTCTCCCCGTCGGTCGCCATACTCATCATCTTGGTCTACTGTGCGGTGGTCACCTTCGAAGGGTACATCATCGTTCCGTGGGTGATGGGCCAATCGATGGACTTGAACGCCACCACCGTGCTGATCGGTTGTTTGTTCTGGGATTTGGTCTGGGGCACGTCCGGCCTCTTTTTGGCGATGCCCCTGATGGCGGCCATCAAAGCCGTCTGCATCCACGTCGAAGGCTGGAGCGCCTGGGGGCACCTCATGAGTTCCGAGCCGATCCCGGAGCCCGTTCCCGCCAAGGATATCGTCAATATTGAAGATCTGGCGAACGCGATCAAGAACGCTCCCGATCCATCGGCACCCGCGTCGGCAACGTCAACAACCCCGGCGAAATAGGTGCCATGAATTGGCACACATGAAGGGGAAACTGGCGGGGCACAGTAAATAGACCAAAAACCGTTGGCCCGACCGGCTTAGTGCTTGAGTGATAACCCGGTTTGCGGTATAGTACCCCTGTGCCCAAGACTAATACGAACATCGGACGGTCGATCACCGACGACACGGCCACCACCAAGGTGCTCGCGCTCGGGAGTGTACCGGTATTCGATTCTATCATGGAACGACAGGAAGTCGGCACACTCGGTGAAGCCATCGAGATTTTGAAACCGGATCGATTCGATGCCGTGATTGCGGAGCCGGCGATTCTGATCAAGCTTCTCGATGAAGCACGCCGCGATGCTTTGCTGCTCTCGTTTGCGGATCGCGGATTGGCCGTGCTCGATCCGCTCGGCCAAATCAGTTGGTGTAACAGCGTCCTGACCGAATGGTGTGGCAACTCCCCCCTCGGCCGCTCACTCTTTTCCGCCCTTCATGCCAAAGTGATTGCCGCCGATTCTGCCGACCCGCTCGAAATCGTCCGCCAAAATCATCCCGTCTCCCTTCGCCTGCACCGCCCCGATGCTATTGTTGCCGAATACGTCGAAGTTCGGCTCCAGCCCATTCGCGGATTGAGCGCCGGCGGCCCGCAAATATTGGCGATGTGCCGGGATGTCTCGGCGGAAGTCGATCAGCAGCGAAAACTCGATGCGCTGCACCAAGCCGGCCGCGAAATGGCCGATCTCGACGTCTCCCAGCTTTCCGAAATGAGCGAACCCGAACGGGTTGCACTTCTCAAACACAACCTCCGCCGCTACATCCGCGATTTGCTGAAATACGACACCATCGAAGTGCGGTTGCTCGACCGGCGCACGGGCGAATTGAAGCCGCTGCTCGAAGATGGTATGACCCCGGAAGCGGCTGGTCGCACTCTGTTCGCACGTCCGGAAAAGAACGGCGTCACCGGCTACGTTGCCCACACGGGTCGGAGCTACTTGTGCCCGGACGCCACGAACGACCCGCACTATCTCCAAGGGGCCACCGACGCCCTCAGCAGCATGACCGTGCCCTTGATTTACAGCGATGAAGTCGTCGGGACGTTGAATGTGGAAAGCCCCCGGCTCAACGGTTTCGGCCCGGACGATCTCCAGTTCACCGAACTGTTCAGTCGGGAAATCGCGTCGGCGCTCCACACGCTCGATCTGTTGAGCGCCCAGCAATCGTGCGCCGTTTCGCAATCCATCGACCAAGTCAGCCGCGAGATCGCTCTGCCGGTCGACGATGTACTCGCGAGCGCCGCCGTGCTGTTGAAAAAGTACGGCAACCTCGACCCGGAGGCGACGCAGCACTTGAGGCGCATCGTCGCCAACGCCCGCCTGGTGAAAGATTGCGTCCGCAAAGTGGGGCAGCAAGCACTCTCCAACGAGCCCGTTGGGCAACCACAACTCCTGCAAGGTAAACGGATTCTGTTGATTGAGCAGGACGAGCGGATGCGCAAATCGGCTCACCTTTTGTTCGAACGCCTCGGGGCCGAAGCCGAATCGGCCGCAACCGCGGCCGAAGCGTTGGCGATGCTGGCCGACTCGATTTACGATGCGGTTTTCACCGAAGTGCGACCGCTCGATATGAGTGGCTATGACACTTATTGCCGGATCCGCGAGATGCGTCCCGGTATCCGCATTGCCATGACCACGGGCTACGGTTACGACGCGGCGCATTCGCTCGTAAAGGCCCGCATGGACGGCCTCCGTTACGTTCTGTTCAAACCCTTCAAGCAAGATCAAGTCGTCAATGCCGTGCTCGCCACAATCGCCCCGCCGAGTTCACCCGCCCCCGCCGGTACGTTTTGAATTGTCACGCGGTTGTCACATCCATTCGCAGTCCCAATTTCCCTGCGGTAAAATTACGGCTGTTCTGATTGCACCCATAACCGCCGCGAGAATTGCCATGCGTCGTATGAGGATGTTACTGATGAGTGCGTTGTTAGCCACGCCTCCACTGGCCGCCGCCGAAACTCCGACGACGAGCAAAATCGTTTCGGTCGATCTGTTCAAGAACGGTTTGGCCGTCGTCCGCCGCGAGGCGATGCTCGGCAAAGCCGGTGCCTATGTGCTCGACGATATTCCCGATGCGATCCATGGCACTTATTGGATCGACAGCGCCGCACCGGTCGAGACGCTCATCCGAACGCGGGAAGTCGATGTTCCGGTCGCTGACGTGCACCCTGGCAACCTCCAAGACGATCTCGCCGGCAAGAAAGTGACGATCCATTTCCGCGCTGAAAAACTACCACCCGTGGTCGGAACCGTGGCGAAATTCAAACCGATCAAAGGCGACGAACTCGCGTTGCCACCCTCCCGATTCTTGGTCGTCGAGACCCCCAAGGGACGACACTTTGTCGAGTCGTCGGAGATCGCCAGCGTCGAATCCGAAACCGGTGACGGCAAGGTGAAACGTCGCCGGTCGCAGTTGGTGCTAACGATCGGTGAATCCGACAAACCCGATACGAAAGTCGTCATTCGCTACCTGACCCGCGGACTCGCTTGGGCGCCGAGTTACAAGATCGATATCAGCGACCCGAAGACACTGACACTCGAACAGCACGCCGTGATCAAGAACGAACTCGCCGACTTGGCCGATGCCGAAGTCCGCTTGATTTCCGGGTTTCCCAGTGTGCAGTTCGGCCACGTTCGTTCGCTGATGTCGGCGCGGACGACCATGGCAACGTTCTTCGGCGAACTCAGTCAGAATGGTCGAAATCACAACGACACGATGTTCAACAGTGTGGTGACACAAAATACAAACATGGACAATTCGCGTTCGCCTCGCTCCTTACCGAGCCTCGGGGTGATTCCGACCGGGGAAGGAGTGGATCTCCATTACGAATCGATCGGCAAACGGACGCTGGCGGACGGCGATGCCCTTTCGCTAACCGTGGCAAAAGGAAGTGCGAAGTACGAGCGGATTGTCGAATGGCTCGTCCCCGACACGCGCGATGTGTACGGCCGTGCGATTGAGCGAAGCGGCCCGAACGAGGACGATTCGCCGTGGGATGCTTTGCGGTTCCAGAACCCGTTGAAGTTCCCGATGACGACTGGCCCGGCCATGGTCGTTGCCGACGGCAAGTTCAACGGACAACGCACGAGTTACTGGGTGAACGCGGGCGAAGAAATGGTGCTCCGCGTCGATAAAGCGCTGAGCGTGCGAACTCGAACACTCGAGAACGAAGATACGAAAGAAGGAAACCGCGATCTGGTCTGGGTGGGCGGTCGGCAGTATCGCAAGACGACCGTTGAAGGGGAAGTCACCGTGAACAATCACCGCAAGGAAGCCATCCAATTGGTCGTGCGTCGGCGCTTTTCGGGTGAGTTGATTCAAGCCGAAGGGGAGCCGAAATCGTCCCTGCTCGAAGACGGCATTTACTCCGTGAACAAACGGAACGAACTATTCTGGACGATCCCGCTGAAAGCAGGCGAGGAGCGCAAACTGAAGTACCGTTACAGTGTTTTGGTCATGCATTGAAAAAACATGCGGTTCAACAGATCCCGGTTAGCCGGGCAGCGCAAGCTGCCGGTGCGGGACTGGTGCAGCACAGCACCGGCAGCTC
>JAYSYJ010000194.1:0-13092 GCA_043727675.1 Fimbriiglobus sp. | reverse complement strand
TATAAGCAAGTATACCCTGTGGTGCCCACCGTCCCAGGATCCTCAGCCGGTGTCGCTCCGGTCGCACCCGTACCACCGGTTCCACCCGTGGCCGGATTTCCAACTCCGAAGTTCGCACCGAGCGGTTCCGGCATCGTCAATGAAAAAGATGCGGCGAAAGTAGCGGAAGTCGTTCTCCAAGCGAATATCGATGCGTTGGAAAAAGAATTGCGAGCGCTCAAAGCGAATCCAGGTTCCCCAAGATTTTTTGCTCCGGTCGCCCCCGTGCCACCAGCTTCCTTTGCTCCTGTCGCTCCTGTGGCACCCGTGGCTGGAGTTCCAACCCCGCCTGTCGCACCGGTGAAACCGAAAGCATCCAGCGGTTCCGTAAATGAGCTATTGCCCAAATTGGATGCGGAACTCCAAGCGAATATTGCCGCGCTGGAGAAGGATTTGAAAGCGCTGAAAGCGTTGAAACCCAATGCCAATTGGTTCAAGGAAACTTCACCGGAAGCCGAGCTGGAATCGCGTGAGTTCACCAAGAAAGAGTTCGGAAATTGGGATCCGGCTGATCTCGCCGAGGTGCTCGGGAACCTAATCGCGGCTGACGTGAAGGCCAAAAAGTACAAAAACGCCAAAGTCGAAATCACCGTTCAAAATGGGAGCATTTTGTTTAAAGGTTCGCCGGAAGCCACTGCGTCCATCGTCGGATGGGTGAAGAAACTGAAGCAATAAGGATTCACCGTTCTGCTTTGCCAAAGTGGTGCGGTCTGTCCGGGGTTGGCCAGAACAGACCGCGCCACTTTTCAATTCGTCGCCAACCCGACTGCTCGAAGTGACACACCATTCTGATAGATTACGAACGTGCTACCATTTCCCCTCCTGCTCTCGGGAACTCTCATGATCACAACTCGCCGTGAATTCCTCGCCGCCGGAGCCGTGGCGTTGGCCGCCGGCCCGCTGCTGGCCGCTGAAACGCCGAAGGCCCCGAAGCTCAAGAAAGCCGTGAAGTACGACATGATCGGCGTGAAGGGGACGCCGACCGACAAGTTCAACGCCATCAAGAAGCTCGGTTTCTTGGGCGTCGAGATCAACAGCCCAGCCGGGTTGAAACTTGATGAAATCGTCGCCGCTACCAAGGAGACGGGCATCCTCGTTCACGGGGTCATCGACTCGGTGCACTGGACCGACACGCTGAGTAGCCCGGACGAAAAAGTCCGGGCCAAGGGGCTCAAAGCGCTCCTCGGTGGCATCGCCGATGCGAAAATCGTCGGAGCCGACACGGTGCTGTTGGTGCCGGGTGTTGTGAACAAAGAAGTGACCTACGAGCAGTGCTGGGAACGTTCGACGGCCGAGGTCAAGAAGGCCATCGAAGTGGCCGACAAGGCCGGTGTGAAGATCGCCATCGAAGTCGTCTGGAACAACTTCCTCACGAAACCGGAACAACTCATCGAGTACGTCGATCAGTTCAAGACCGAGAGCGTCGGGGCCTACTTCGACGTGTCGAACATGGTGAAGTACGGCGTGCAGCCGGCCGATTGGATCCGCAAGCTCGGCAAGCGAATGCTGAAGTTCGACTTCAAAGGGTTCAACAACGATCTCTTCAAAGCCGGGAAGAATGGCTGGGTCGATATCGGCGAAGGCACCGAAGATTGGCCCGAGGTGCTGAAGGCCCTCGCCGAGATCAAGTACACCGGCTGGGCCACGGCCGAAGTCGGCAGCGGCGACGAGAAGTTCTTGAAGGGTGTCGGTGACAAGATGGACAAGGTTCTGGGATTGTGATCAGGATGATTGCCCGTTCATGTTGGCCTTGAGTTTCTCGATTTCACGGGCCAGGGCATCCGCCCTGGCCTTTTCCGTATCGGCCCGAGCTCTTTCTAATTCGGCCCTGGCATTTTCAGCATCAGCCCGAACCTTTTCCATATCTGCCCGAGACGTCATCTCATCGAAATCCGGGATGTTGATCCCGTCTTCGTCGGCGACGATTAAGCGGTCTCGCTGCCAGCGGAACCAGAGTTTGAGCGGGGGCACAAGAACGCCCAGTTCCGGGTCTCGGCGCATCTCTCGGTACATTCCTCGGACGTATCGGAAGCCGATCACAATGGGGACGCCATTAGGCGCTGCAGTGTCGATGACAATGTAATACGGGATACCCAATTCGAGGAACTCGTCGAACTTGTCTCCGAGGTCGATGTGGCGGGTACTTGTCGAGGTGACTTCGAAGAGCGCGAGGATCTCGGCCCCGAAATCTTCCACTGGCAGTGTGCCCGAGAGATCGTCGTACGGAGCGGTGAATCCGTCAAACACGACGGCATCCGGCCCGTGCGGTTCGATGCCGAGCCGTTGCCAGTCGATACGATGCTCCACGAATACACGGCGACCGGGCCGGTCGCGTGTGGTCAGGGTCAGCGCGTTGGCCAGGGTGCGGAGTGCAACGGCGTGGCGGTTCGAAGACAAGAAATGATCCTCCTCTTGTGGGTGGAGGTAGTCGGCCTGGGTCAGTGGCACATACTCGTGGCCGATGATCTTTCCGTCCGGGTCGCGGTGATTCACAAGGCGCGTGCCGATGTGGAACGGGAACCCGTCCGGATTTCTCGCTTCGAGTTCATGCGTCACTTGCGTCGACATCGCCGCTCTCCAAAAAGGGGGATCGACCGGCTCCGGCCGATCCCCCGGCTTCGAGATTACACCTTGTACTTGCCCGGCACGGCCACGGCGGGCACGGCCAAGGCCGACTTCAAATCCAGATCCTTCGGCATCGTATCGACGCCGCTGTTCAGCGCGTCGTCCCACGTCACGACTTTGCCGCTGTACACGGCCATTCGCCCCATCACCGCGGTCAGTGTACTCTCGGCCACGTTTTGCAGCTCGTTGAGCGGCTTGCCCGCTTTGATGCTCTGAATCAGGTCGATGTGCTCTTGGACGTACGGCGACAGTTCCGCCCGGTCACGCTTGTGGATCGTCTCCTTGCCGATCTTGTACGAGCTGATCTGACTCGTGCCTTTACTGCCGTAGATCGTTTCGGACACGTCCTGCGTGGTGCCGGGCACGTGCGAGCAGTAGCTGTACATCGGTACGCCACCGGCGTATTCGTACTCGATCGAGAACAGGTCGTAAATGTGACCGACTTCCTTAGCCGCCCCGGTGCGGCGACCGATCCGGCCCCCTTGCCCGACCGCCTTCAGCGGGTGGCCTTTCATCGCCCAGTTGATGACGTCCAAGTTGTGAACGTGCTGTTCGACGATGTGATCCCCGCAGAGCCAGACGAAGTGGTACCAGTTCATGAGTTGGTACTCGACATCCGACTGCCCCGGCTTGCGAGCTTTAAACCACGGCTCGGAACCGTTCCACGAGCAACGGGCCGAGACGATGTCGCCGATGGCCCCAGCGTGGATCTTCTCCATCGTCTTGATGTAGCCGATTTCGTGGCGGCGCTGAGTGCCCGCGACGATGGCGAGGTTCTTCTTCTTCGCTTCTTCGACGAGGCCGAGCGCTTTCTTAATGCCGGGGCCATCGACGCCGACCGGCTTCTCGCAGAAGATGTGCTTGCCGGCTTTGACGGCGGCTTCGAGGTGCGGCGGACGGAAGCCGGGCGGGGCGGCGAGGATCACGAGATCAACGCCGCTGGCGAGCACTTTATCGACAGCATCCAAGCCACCGAACACCCGGTCGGCACAATCGACGCGGTCGCCGTTGCTTTCTTTGTAGGCCTTCACGGTGTTCTGCGCTTGACCGAGAAACACGTCTCCGGCGGCCCAGAACTTCACGCTCTTGTCGGCGGCCAAGCAGTCGCCGATGGCCCCGCTGCCGCGACCCCCGCAGCCGATGAGGCCGACTTTAATGGTGTCGTTCCCGGCGGCGAACGCCGAGAACATTTGCGATGCGGCTGCCGTGGCCGTGACGGCGGCGGTGCCCGCGACGAAATCGCGACGGGTGGACTCGGACATGGGATGAGATCCTTTAGGAGGGAACAGGGAAAGGAAAACAAACTAGCGGCCCTTCTTCGGAACCGCCGGTTTGAGACCGACCAACTCGGGGTACTCTTCGACCGGTAGCGCCACGCGGAAGCCGATCATATCCATTTCGGTGAGCCACCACACACTGCGGGGGAACTGCGGATCTTTCCGCATCCAATCGACTTCAGATGGCCAGCGGAAAGCGGAACGCAATTTCTCGGGCCCGTCGATCCACGATCCGCCACGCACCACGTGCGACCACTTCTTTTCGGTGGGCTTGTTGAACGCGCCGAGCGTCAGCTCGTTCTTGGCTTGTTCCGTATACCCTTTCGCGTCGTATTGATCCAAGCACCACTCCGCGACGTTGCCGTGCATGTCGAACAGGCCGAACGCATTGGCTTTCTTTTTGCCACCTTCGTGGGTGGTGCCGTCGGGCCGGTCGTCGGTCGCCGCGTTCTCCTTGAACCAAGCGTAATCAGCGAGTTTCTCTTTCGACTCATCGAATCCGAACGGGCTGGCGGATCCGGCCCGGCAGGCATACTCCCACTCGGCTTCGGTCGGCAAGCGATAGCCACGCTTCGTCTTCGAGCGCAACCATTGGCAGAAGACCATCGCCGCGTGGTGGCTCATGCAAATCGCCGGTTTGCCCGCGCGGCTGTGCGAGTAAGTGTCATCGACGTACGGGTTCGTCGGCCGCGTGATGGCGTCCGGCCCGAGTTTTGCGCCGCTGTTCTTGGCTTCAAACGCACCGTCGGCTTCGTCCCGTCGTGGCAGATCCTTGTTGCGATACCAAAGGTCATACATGTCCCAGGTGGTTTCCACTTTGGCCAGCCAAAAGGCCTTCACCTTCACTTTGTGTTGCGGACCTTCGTTCTCTCCGCGATCCTTTTCCGTGGCGGGGCTCCCCATGAGGAACTCGCCCGCGGGAACGTAGACCATCTCGAAAGTGGTCTTTTGCTTTTCGAGGGTGAACAAGTCAGGATCTTTCTCGTCCGGGATTCTGATCTCTTCTTCGAGGGTCTCGGCGAACGACTTGGCGGGCAGATCGACTTTCGCCGCCACTTTCGGTTCGGGAGGTACCGGCAGAATGCCGTTGTCTTGGGCCGTCACGAAACCGAGTGCCGCCAGCAAACCTAACAGTGGTAGAATCGAGAAGAGTGAGCGTGAAGACATTATTGAGAAACCTTCAATGTGGGCGGGGTCACGATGCGAACCATCCTTGCTGTACTCCATATTATCGGATTCTCCGCAGCATTGCACGCGCAAGAAACACGAGTTCGGCACGAATTCCGCGAAATCCACATGGGCACCGAATGGCGGGTTGTTCTGTACGCCCCCGATCAACCGACGGCGGAACGCGCCAGTAACGCCGCATTCGCCCGCGTCGCCGAACTCGAACTGGTGATGAGCGATTACAACCCGAAATCGGAACTCATGCGGGCCTGCTTGACGAACGACGCAAAACCGGGGAAACCCATCAGCATTTCGGCCGACTTGCTCGACGTGCTGACCAAGTCCGAAACAATCGCCAAGTCGTCGGACGGGGCATTCGATATCAGCGTCGGGCCACTCGTGAAACTATGGCGTGTCGCCCGAAAAATTAAGGAACTCCCGAACGCGAAGGATCTCGCTGCCGCACAAGAACTCGTCGGCTACCCGATGATCAAACTCGATGCGAACGCCAGCACTCTCACCTTGGCAAAGCCTAAGATGCGGCTCGATTTCGGCGGAATCGGTAAGGGGTACGCTGCCGATGCTGCACTGGAGGTTCTCAAGAAGCTCGGTTGCCCGCAAGCGTTGATCGCCGCCAGTGGCGACATCACCGTAGGCGATGCCCCACCAGACAAACAGGCCTGGGACGTCGAAATTGCCGCGATCACCAAGGATCAACCCGCTAGAAAGTTGAAGCTGGTGAACGCATCCGTTTCGACCTCGGGTGACTTATTCCAGCATGTCGAAATTGCCGGCGTCCGTTATTCGCACCTGCTCGATCCGAAAACGGGCCTTGGTCTGACCGGTCGAAGGAGTACCACCGTGATTGCACCGAAGGGCTGGCAAGCCGACGCCCTCACCAAAGTCGCCAGCGTGATGGAGCCGAACAACGCCAAAAAGGTGATTGAAAGCGACCCAGGGGCCACGATGGTCTTAGTGGTCAAGGACACGGACTACGCCAAGGAAATCGTCGTCGAATCGGCAGGCTTTGCCAAGTTCTTGGTACCGCCCGAGAAGAAATGACTGAAAAGTTCCACTTGCCGAGGCGAGTCGAACGCTTAAGATTCGTGGTGTTGCGGGATTGGTATACCGGTCGTGCCCAGCCTTCCCAAGGCTGTGAAAGGGGTTCGACTCCCCTATCCCGCTCTTAAAAATAGCCTTGAAATCAAGTGTTTTTGAAGGTTTCGATTGCGGCCAAATGATGCGGCCAAATTCGGGGGAAAAACGTTTCGGTTGCGGCCAAAAAAACAGGGATGGAATCCGAGCTATGAGAGAAAGGTTTCTCGCCGGCATCGAGACGGACTTTACGCCGAGGAACAACTGAGTGGGTGAGATCAGCCCGGCCCGAACAGCGTCCGCTACTCTTCGCCGGCCATCACATTCATGGCCAGTTGTGCCGACCACGAATGATCGTCCGCAGCCTCGAAGACGAACGTTCGGCTGGGCTTCTCTCCGCCTCCTCTCATCTGGCTGTAGATGCTGGCCAGTCGGTTGATCGACCACTTGCCGAGTGGCTTTTCCTCGCCGTTGGCGACAAGCAAGTGGGCGATGTCGGAATCCCCATATTTGACCACCGCCGCTTCCTGATTGAACCTCTCCAGCCACCCAAGAACGATGGACCGCAACTCGGCGTTAGGAACCCGCGAAGGCGCGGACACCAAGAACGTGTCTTCTCTGGCCTTCTTCTTCGACTTGACGCCAGTCTCAGGGTCAGCGGCGTCGTAAGCCCAATAGCCGTAAAGCGGCGTGTAGCCGAACTTGGCGTCTCTGATGCTGCTGGCCAGCACCGCATTGCGGGCGGTATTCTTATCGGGCGAAAGACCCTGGACGAACGCCGTGATCAAAACCATCACCTTGCCCGTCTGAGCCAGTTCCCATGTTCGCGCCAATGATCGACGTGCGGCCTCCTCCAGGCTGATGCCGTCACGTCGCGCCAGGTATTCGTGAAATTTGAACATGCTTTGACCCTCCGTTGCGAACCGTCTTCACTCGGGTATCTATCCCTTCGCCGGGTAAGCCTCAATGTCACCCGATGAATTCTACCGCCTGCCCAGCGTGAAGTCGCAGCCCTTCATTGCTCGCTGCCGAGGAGCGATTTCAGGCGAGTTTCCAACTGAAACATCGTTGCGTTGAATCGGTAAGTGTCGCCATCCACACGGTTGAAGCAGGATGTCCGCTTGATGCCGCGTTCCTTCATTTCCGCCTTCGTCCTCCGAATCTCCGCTCGCAGTTCCTTGCTCTGCTCCCGCCGCTGCTTCTCCATGGCGTTGAGCTTTCCAGCCCTCGCCGTCTCCCACTCGGCCACCATGTCGGCGTAGGGGAGCAACTGATCGAGGCTGTCCCACTGGAGGAACGGCCCCTCAGCATCGACGCTCTCGTACAACGTCGGCACTTTGTCCCTCAACAGCCCTTCGCCGTGGCACCAGACGACATGGGCCTTCACCCTGTCGGGGTCGGGCAATGCGCCGTCACGGCAAGGAAAGGCAAGCGACCCTTGCCAAGCACGGGGATCGATCTGCTCCAGCACGACGCCCTTGAGCGGTGACTGCCAACAATCAGGATGGCAACCGTCACTTGGCCAGCGATAGCGGCAACCGACTTCAACGCCCGTGAGCATCAGAATGGTGTTCAAGCGTAGATCCTCCCATCATCGCCGACGTACAAGTCCACACTGCCACACCGATGCGAAGCGTCCGTCAGCTTCTCGCCCACCCGCTCTGGCCAATCGCCGTCCCAAAAGCCGGCACCGTGGCCGTTGCGCGTCAGCCAGAAATCATGACCAGCCTGGGCCGCGTCGGCATGAATGTCTTCCCAATGCTGGCCTTGGAAGGAAGCACAATCCGCCTGCATGCGTTCGAGCGTTTCGGGGGCGAAGTCGGTAACGCTGTAGTTCGCGTCCATTGGCTCGCCGCCTTCGGGCGTGCTTTCGTCCATTGAGGACCACAAGGCGGCTTCGATGTAGGCGGTAGTGAACGTGTCGAGAGTCATCGATCAACTCCTTCCAGTGGGGCGACCCTACACGCTGCTGGATTGCTCGTCTCGGAAATCAGCCACCTTCGACGGTTTCCGAGACGGGCGGATCAGTGGCGTGTGTGGGTTGCACGCCGAGAAGTGGCGAGCGACAGACTCTGCGCGGAATCGCCTTTTGGTGCGTTTCGTTGCCGAAGTGAATGAGGGTAAGCGGATGACCGAAGCGGAAAACTTGTCACGATGGCAAGACTCGGGTGAACCGCACCGCTGGGTGTGGGGCCGTTCAGGTGCGTGGTGCCACGACGAGTTCGTCAGCCTGCTTGATACGCTGCGTGCAGGTCCATACTGGCCGTTGAACCAAGATGATGTCCTCAAGACTCTGGAGTCAGCGAGAGACACTTACTGCGATCTCGAACGGTGGAGCTTGCTCGGTGAGCCGCCTGCCCCGAGAAAAGACGATGAAGTGTGGTTCTGATTTGGGCCGTTTCCGAGACAGGCCGCTAAGGCCCGTGTAAAGCTCATGAAAACATGTATTTATTGGCCGGCATTTCTCGGGCCGCTCGGGAAACAGGCCGATTTCTGGGCCTTAGTCAGTCTCCTGATGGAGAGCGTGACCGCCTCCGATCTGGAACTGTTCCTTGACACGGAGCTGAGCCGCCCGGCCCTGGCACGGCTCTTTGACGAGATCCGACGTGGCCGCGTCAACAGGGTCGTAATTCGCAGTCTGTCCGATCTGTGCCTGACACCAGAGGAAATGATGCGATTCGCCGTTGAGGTGGCGTTAAAAGGCGTGAAGGTGGAGCAGATCTTCTGCCTGGTGCCTTGCGCTTTGGTGCGGATGTACCCCGAACTCGTTGGCCGGTATCGGCACAGGCAGCGGATCGCCAAAGTGTTGCGAATGCGTCGCGCTGGTCTGACGATCTTGGAGGTCGCCTCGATGATCCGTGCGAGTCCGTCGCAAGTTTTCCGAATACTGTCGAAGCGTTCTAAGGAGCCAACTCATGAAGTTTGAAAGCAAGCCTGTCACCCGCGAAGAAGCTCGACGGGCCGTTGAAGAGATGCTTGGACGGTCACAAGAGATCCATGCGACCACCCTGGCCGAAGCTGTCGCCAAAGCGGAACAGATCAAGGAAACCGATCTCCTCCTCGGCATCAACAGCTTGTGGCAGTGGTACTGCGCTTTGCCGCCGGATCAGCAGGCGGCAATCGGCACGTTCGCGGGCAAGTACGCGAAGATGAGACTTTGGACATCTGCACGGTTTCTGTGTCGGCCCATGTAGTGTGCCGACGACACGACTTCCAAAACATCTTGTTTTCCAGCGAGGAGAAATGCCGTGAATAAGAACCAAAATGCCGTGATGCTGAGGTACGTTGGCGCGGACCATGCCCGGAGATTTCTTCTACAACGCGGCGATTTCGCCTATTGGACAGGCTCAGGTTGGAGCAAGATCCTCGACAACGCGAAGATTTTTTACAACTATCGAGCGGCTGCGACGGCGTGCGCAGCGATCCAATACAAGCAGTACCGGGGCAAGGGTATTCGCACATTCAAAGCCGAAGTGAGCTTCACTTTAGCAGCGGATGAAGTCGGCATGATCAGTAAGGAAGCGATGAGGCGATACATCGCGGAGGCGTTGAGACTGGAAATGGAAAACAGCGTCTTTGGGGACGGGCCAGTGGAGGGTTCCTTTGTCGAAGCTCGATTGAATCTCTTGACCCTGGAGGAAACCAAGCCACGAAGGAAGGTATTTTGAGCGTGCCGACATCCGCCACTAGCGTCATAGTAATCCTCGTCGAGCTATTAAGATTTCGCTATGTCCGCCGCGTTTTCCGGGTCGCCGCGTATTTTTGCCAACCGCTATTACCAAGCTTTTCCAGTCACCAGCTAACAACGGCGACGTATGGTTAGCGACTTTTTTGAAACAAGAACTGGTAATCAGCCGCCCGCCCGTGTCAGTGCGGAGCGACTCTATGGCAGCCCACTTTTTGAAACCGGCGATTCTTTGACGAGCAGTCCACAGACATTTCTTCAGCCCCGAGCTAATAATAACGACTGGGGATGCCGTAATTTAGTAAACAAGAAAAAAAGAACACCGAGGAGTGATTGTAGCTTGCATGGAATGGAACCAAGCGCCAGGGTTCCTGCAAAAGGTTCTTTGGTATTATGTTTTGCGACTCTCAATGTTGAACAGTGAACTGGCTGGCTCATGACATGTATTCCTACCTCATGCCCAGTAAGTCTTTAATAAAGTCCCGCCACGCTATCGATCTATTACTACAAGCCCTTGACCCCGCTGAGGTTGATAAAAGCAAGGCACGACGCTGGATGGAGCAATCGCAGGGGATACAGGTTGGCCGTGTCCGCCTGGGTAATAGGTCGCGATGGGAGAGGGTCAAAGAGCCACGCTGATCGTCCGCCAAAGCATCATTAGTCGGGAGCCACTGGCCACCCACGTTCACAGGAGAATCTCCAGATCGCCCTCGTCATCCCGAGCCAGGAAGTAGCTCGGCTAGGTATCGGGCGATGTCGCTACTAACTCTTCGCGAAGTCTCGCCCATCTTTCTTCGGTACGCTTCTTTGACTGGGACATGTAACACTCACTCCGTCCGCTTCACCCTTCAGATACAGGGAATGCCTCATGCTACAAAGCACCGAGGCCACGTTGGGCCAAAGTGCTGCAAGACTTTTTCCACGACCCACAACTGCCCGTTGGCCCAGAGTGATGAATGGCTCCTGCTGCCTGACCGCCCGCCGCTCACGGGGCTTCCCCGCATCAACACGACGCCGTTTACCGACGCCCAGCGGAAGCGGTTCCAGCCCAAGAAGGTTAAGACGATCAAGCCGTTTGGCCTAACCATCCAGAAGGTGAAGAAGATCGTACCGAACAACATGATCCCGAAGTTGATGCTCACGACGGCCACTACTCATCCGATTTCGGCGCGCCGATCTTCACCATTACAACCCCATGCGGCGGAACCTTTGCAGTGAACGAACCCGTGAACACTCCTAACTCTTTCCGCTGCCACAGATCACGGATCGTCTGCTTGCCCTCAATTTTCAAATCGCTCCACTTGGCCGCAACAGTGGCTTCTTCCATACTCAGGTTGAACAATCCCACTGCCGTCGTGCCGTCCGACAACGGGCGTGACCAAACTTCAAAACTTTCATCGTGCCATATCCGCCGCCCAGCCTTGCCCAATGTATCTTGATTGACTTCAATCACTTCGTCGTTGGAGAGGGCGTCGATACTGAATCGGTCTAAATCAGTTGGCTTGCTGCTAATCAACAAGGGGGCCGCAAGAAGACTCCACAGGGTTAGCTGTGTGAGTTGTTCACTTGGCTTGAAAGCGTGAGGCAGCAGCAAATCAGGATCGTTCCAGTGTCCCGGCCCCGCATAGTCCTCGCAGCCTTGCAGATAGAAAGTGAGTCCGGTCATGCTGCCATATCGAGGGAAAATATCTTCGCCGGTTCGCCAAAGGTTCCCGCCGCATTCCCTCGCCCATTTCGGGGCTTCCGCCGCACCGTATTGGCAGATGCTATACACGATGTCTCTGTCGGTTTTTCGTAACGCATCACCCATCAGGCGATAGGGCTTCTTGAATTTTTCGGCTCCATCCCCCTTCGCCCCCTTGTCAGCAGAACACCAATCGTACTTGAAATAGTCGATTCCCCAAGCGGCGAACGTCTTGGCATCTTGTTCTTCATGTCCGAAGCTGCCTTCGTACCCGCCGCACGACTTCGGCCCCGGAGACGAATAAATGCCGAATCGCAGCCCCTTATCGTGGATGTAATCCGCCAACTTCTTTATGTTTTCAAACTTGTCGTTGGGTTCCAATACACCTTCACGATTGCGGTTGCCCTGCCACCCATCATCGAGGTTGATGTACTGATACCCATGAGAAGCCGGCCCGGACTGGACGAGCCAATCCGCCGCCTTGCGGATGTCATTCTCACCGACCTTGAGTTCGTGAGCGTACCACGAACTCCAACCCATCGGGGGCGTCAGGGCCAACTTTCCTTCACCCCCTACGATCTTCAACTTGCGGGTGGAAAACCCTTTCGGGTTTCGGGCTGTCAGTTCGACGGAGTGCGTGCCAGCATCCTTAATGGCCCCGGATATTACGCCTGTATCGGCATCCAAAGTCAGACCGAGAGGAAGGGCTTTCGCCGTGATCGTGATGGGCTTCTGGCCGGTGACGGGAACGAGAAATAGAAAGGGCTTGCCCGGAGTTGCCCCTACGACCCGTGGGCCATGTATTGCGGGTTCGGCAGGATTGCCTGATGCGATGGGCGGCGGGTCATTGGAAATGCCGATGGCTTCTGGTTTCAACTTTGCGTCCCGCACCAAGTACAACTTGGCGTCGGCCAAATTCGCATGATCCATGCCGTTGCCATCGCCAGCATTGCCGACCCGAATAATCATCCGCTTCGAGCCGGTCAGATCGACTTGCAGCACCTTCGCTTTCTCACCGCCACAAACCCGGCCCGTGTCTGCTACTTTCTTGCCGTCCACCCAAACCTGCAACGTCACCGACCCGGACTTCCCCGCCCCGTCGTCCACACCTACCGTTGCGGTGAACTTCGTCGCTTGCCCTTTCAGGTCGATCATCATCTCGCTACGGGCGTGCGTACCGATCCCGTGTTCGTATTCCTTCCCGTTCAGAGTGAGTGCTTTGCCAGCGACCGAGCGACGTGCCTGGGGAGTACCCCACTCTTGGGCCATCTTGCTGAGGTCAAGGTTCTCCAAGTAAAGAACGTCGGCAGCGGGTTCTTCGGCCTTCGTTGGCATCAAGGCCACCCCGAAAGCGATCCCTGCTCCACAGCACACCATCAGCCACCCCGCACGAATCGTCATAGCGACCTCCGATGGCGTCCAGAGTGACCATTGACCTCGCCAGTGACGCCTCGGGCGGCTCCCCATTCGCTGGCCAGCCGATCAGCGCCGTTCGCATCACCATGAATCAAGTCGGTGAA
>JAYSYJ010000193.1:0-4343 GCA_043727675.1 Fimbriiglobus sp. | reverse complement strand
CACTGCAATTTCGTTTGCTGAACACGGGCTGGATGTACCGCGCCGCGGGTCTGACTCTACAAGATCGCGGCTTCGATTTGAAAGCGATGCCCCGGGATCGAGACGGCATCCGCGGTGTATTGGCAGACATCAAATTCGACATGCCGCCAGACAAAGTGATCCTCGGTGGGATTGATTTCACCGAACGAATGAACTGCCCTGGGGCGGGTGCCACCGCTAGCTTGGTCGGAACATTCGAGGAAGTGCGTGAAAAGCTCAAAGCGGAGCAGCGCCGGATTGCCGAGGGTGAAAACATCATTTGTGAAGGGCGTGATCAGGGTACGGCTGTGTTCCCGGAAGCGCGAGTGAAGTTCTTCTTTTGGGCCAGCCCCGAAGTCCGTGCCGCCCGTCGGATGAATCAACTGATTCATGCCGACCACGCGACAATTCTACGACAAATTCAAGAGCGGGATTTCCAAGACGAACACCGTGTCATCGATCCACTGTGCGCTGCCCAAGATGCGATCCGTTTCGACACTTCGGTATTGAGCGAAGCCGAGGTTCTGCAAAAGATGTTGGCAGTCGTGGCTGAACGGAGAACTTCGGTTTCGTCTTGACGCCGTCGCAGAGAAGGCGGACGATACCTTCCAAATTGAGGCAAGGATGGCCGACACTGATCTTCCGAGTATCACCTGTTCCGACGGCGTTGCGACCCTTTGGCTCAATTGGCCCGGTCGGCCGGTAAACGGTTGGAATTTAACACGTCTCGCAGCGTTTGACTGTGCCCTCACACGGATCTGTTCTCGGCTTGACCACGATGTCCTCGTGATCCGTTCGGCATGCCCCACCGGGTTTTGCGGTGGGTTCGCACCGGATGCGTTGACCCATTTGCGAAGCGATACCGATTGGGCCGCATTCGCGGCGGCGGGTCAGAACGTCTTCCAGAAGCTGAGTGAAGCCCCGATGATCACGCTGGCATTCGTCGAGGGGAGTTGCCTCGGGCCGGGCCTCGAACTGGCATTGGCTTGCGATTATCGGCTCGCCGTGGAAGGGGCAAATAGCCGTGTCGGCTTCGGTAATAATCCGACCTGCTGGGGAGGCCGAACCCGCTGGCGGCAACTCAGCGGTCGCCCCGCTCCAAAGTCGGCGAACCCGCGAAGCCTGAGTATTTTCGACAGCATCTGTTGCGAACGGCGTGCGAAGATCGACCTGCAAACTTGGCTCGACAAACGACTGATGCACCCTGTGAAACGGCTTTCCCCATGGCGGAGTTGGTTTGTGGACGCCGCGGCCGGCTTCGCTAAGGAACGCAAGCAGTTTGTTCGGAATCGGCAGCCCATGTCGTCGATTCCGTGGCCGAAGTTCGACAGCACGAATCCGATTCCCCGTTTTCCACAAATCGTCGGACTCGTTGGGGACGGCTTGCGTTCTAGGGAGCTGGCTTGGGAAATCGCCCTGCGCGGGCAACGTATCGTGCGGTTGATGGATGAAGTTCCATTGTCGCGGCCGAGCCGGATGACGCCACTGGAATTACAGCAAGCGGAAAGCCGCATGACCCAGTCGACCAACTCTGCGGACTTGTCAGCGTGTGAGTTGGTGATGGTCGATGACAGCGGCGTGTCGCCAGCGTTTCTGGAACACAACTTACCAGCTCGGACAATCTTGGCGGTCGCCCCTGCCGACAGTCCCCGCTTCGTGGAATTGGCTAAACGTCCGCAACGCATCGTCGGTTTAGAATTTGCAGGTGATCGCCTCGCGGTGATCTACCCGCAATTCGAAACTTCCCCGGACACCCTCTCTGCGTTAGGAACATGGTTGGAGTTTCTAGGTTACCAACCAATTCTCACGCATGAGCTCGGTACCGACTGGCAGAACCAAGCTCCCGGTGACTTGACTCGGCGCGCGCTGGCACCTAAATCATCGTTGAGGACAAACGCAAGGTGACGAGGGCTGACGATGGCGACGCAAGACAGCATGGAAATCGTCGGCCTGAACCTCAAGTTGCTCGGTCGTAAGAGCAAGAAGAATATCCTCATCAGCGCCGGTAAACGCGCTGATAAAGCTCGCTTATTAGAATCGGTGCGAGCACTTTCTAAACTCGATGTGCGGATTTTCTGCACCGAAGGCACCAGTCACTATCTCACGGAACAGGGGATCGCCAACGAGGTGATCTACAAGATCGCCGAGGGCCAAGATCCGAATATCCGGTCGTTCCTCGAAGCCGACCGCTTCGACCTCGTCGTGAATATTTTGACCGGCGACAACGACTACGACCAAGCATCGGACAACAACCGCATCCGTGCCCTCGCCGTGCAAAATTCTATCCCACTGATTACCGATGTCGAAGTCGCCATCCTGACGATTGATACCGTCGTTCAGAACGTCCGCGACGGCGTATACAGTTACAAAGTGTCGAGCCGGGAAGAACCGTGGAACTTGAAAGCCGAGTTCCTGAAGATCGTAGACGAGTACGGCGGTTTTGCTTGTCATCACGCCCATTTCGATAAAGCGTATTTGATCTCACTTCAGAATTTGGAGTTGAGCCAGGTCGATATGCAGATGAAGTGGAAGCTCTATAAATCGCTGAAAGAAAGTTACACATTCGAGGATCTGTACGAGCGGATCTCCCGCGGTGTCGAAGCGATGATTTCGCAAAATGTGAAATACTGCCGCACGATGGTGGACGCCGACGCCACCGTCAAGACGCTGCCGATGGAAGCGGCGCTGGAAGTCAAGAAGAAATACGCGGGTCGCATCGTCTTTGAAATCGGCGTTCAACCGCTGCAAGGTGTTCTCGATCCGGAGTCGCGTAAGCAGTACGAACGCGCTTGCGAAATGGGAGATTTCTGCGGCGGACTCCCGTCCAAAGACCGACCGACACCGGAAAAGCACCTCGATATTATTATGAGCATCGCCAAGGCTCTGAATAAGCCGCTCGATGTCCATGTCGATCAAGAGAATAACCCGTACGAATCCGAAACGGAACTGCTCGCGGCCAAGACGGTTGAGCACGGGCTGGAAGGACGTGTCTTCGCCGTCCATTCCATATCTTTGTCGGCCAAAGCCCCTTCCGAGCAAGAGCGGATCATTCGCCAAGTCAAGGATGCGGGTGTGGGCGTGATCGTCTGCCCGTCGGCCGCACTCAGCATGAAGCAATTGGAAGTTTATTCCTGGCTCCACAATTCGATCGCCCCGGTGCCCGCCCTGCTTAAAGCCGGCGTGCCGACTTACCTGGGGGTCGATAACATTCACGATCTCTTCATGCCGATCGTCGATGGCGATTTGTGGGTCGAATGCCGAATGCTTATGGAAGCGTGCCGCTTTTACGACATCCGCCAAGTGGCGAAAATGGCGTGCGCCCGCAGGCCCCAGTGACTGTTTTTGCTTGCTCAAGTTTGGGTCTTCAAACGGAGTCGGCTCAAACCATATCCCCAAAGCAAGACAGTTGGCCAAACGCTCAAGCCCACTTCACGCAGCCGTACAGACCAATCGTACGAGTCAATCATCGCCACAATGATGCAGAGCATCCAGATGAACAATCCCACGATCAGACCTTTGCTGGGAATCGCGGAACCAGGTTGGCGTCGTAGTTCATACGCCACCAAACCCATGATCATTGGCAATGCGTAAACATAGTAGTGCATATGCGAAGCGGGGGCGAGCAGCGTCATAATGATGCAAAAGCTGCCAAACACGATGAGCGATTCGGCCGGCCGATCAAGCAAATTGGGTACACGCCGAGCCATGGCGACGGTGGCGCCGATCATCGATAATCCGAACAGATAGTGCAGCGCCTTAGAAAGAGTATCCGAGTTGTCCGGCCTCGATTTCTGGTTCGGGTACTGAATGTTGTGCAGAATCGCGTGGAACGCTTGGCTGTCGGTACTGGTCGTATTCATCAGCTCTTTGCTTCGAGTTTCATCGCCGGTGTTGGTCATACCGGGTGCTAACACTTGCTCGAAGAAATTGCGGTTCATGCGGATGGCACCGTCGATTCCCCACACCGCTGTGGGCAATACACCCAGCAGCAACACGAGCCCCGCAACCATCCCGAGATAGCTGCGCCACTGCCGTGTCAGTAACGGGTAGAGCACCAGCAATCCGGGAATCACTTTCAAACAGCCGGCCGCCGCGAGCCACCACCCAGCTGTGATTGGTCGACGCCGTTGACTGGCGAGGAACATTTCGGCGAGGAGTAACAAAACGATGTTATTGACTTGACCGCGATTCAATGTGAAACCGATGGCGGCAATGCAGATATCGAATGGAATCAGTCGTACGTACCACCAACGTCGCGACCACGGGATCGCTTCTGGCATCACCCCGAGTGCGAAACGGTGCACAGCCCACCCGGCCAGTAGTAG
>JAYSYJ010000192.1:0-13259 GCA_043727675.1 Fimbriiglobus sp. | reverse complement strand
GTTTGCGGGGCATGCCGTACAACTCGCCGGCGAGCGCCACGTATTCGATTCCCTTCAACCCCGGTACGAGCGCATCGGCTTCGGGCATGAATCCGATCAACCGGCGCAGGCGCCAGTTATCGCGGGCATCGCGGTCTCCCCCGAGGGGGACATCGAGCACGCGGCCGGTGCCCGAAGTCGGCGTGATCAACCCCATCAGAATTTTGAGCAGCGTCGATTTGCCGGCACCGTTCGGGCCGAGCAGTCCCACCAAACCCTGGGGCACTTGCAACGTGACGTCGCGCAGCGCCGAGTGCGTGCCGAACGTGCGCGACAGTTTGTGGAGGTCGAGCAGCAGTGTCACGTCGTGTAGTCCGCGTTCAGGTTGACGTAATCCGTCGTCAGGTCGCAGGTGAAGAACGTGCAGCGGCCCGGGCCGAGTTCCAGCGTCACCCGGAAGCCGACATTCCGGTTCTCGCGCAGATACGCCGACGCCAATTTCGCATCGAACGGCAACGGCACCCCGCGCTCGTACAGCAAGAATGAACCCATCCATAAACTCAGGTCGCGCTCCTCGAATTCCACGCCCGCATACCCGGCTGCCGAAACCACCCGACCCCAATTTGGGTCGGCCCCGAACACTGCCGTTTTCACCAATGCGCTCTCCGCAATTGCCTTAGCGATGGTGCGAGCATCGGCGTCGTTCCGGCATCCTTCGACGTTGATGGTGATCAGATGCTGGGCACCCTCCGCATCTTCCGCGATGGCCCTGGCCAACTCACCGCAGACGGCATGGACTGATTTCTCGAAGTTCTGCAACGCTTTGCCGGTTAATGCCGGGCCTGCGCCGTTGGCCAAGATCAGCACCGTGTCGTTGGTACTGGTGTGCCCTTCCACCGAAATGCAATTGAACGTATCGGCGGTGCTCCGGCGCAAAATGTCTTGCAAGTCCTGAGCTTCGACGGCGGCATCGGTGAACAGGAACCCGAGCATCGTCGCCATATTCGGGCCGATCATCGCGGCCCCTTTCGCGAAGCCGCTGATGGAGTGGGTGCCGACTAACTTCGTTGAAACTTTGATCCGCGTGTCGGTCGTGAGGATGGCGTGGGCCGCATCGCTGAATGCTTCTTGCCCCAGTCTCAGGGCCGCCGTCGCTTTCGGAATTCCCGCTTCGAGAATCGGCATGGGCAGTGGCCGACCGATGACTCCGGTGCTGGCGACTAATACTTGCTCGGGTTCACAACCGACACCGTTTGCCACCAGCTCCGCCATGCGGCGAGCGTCGGCCAGGCCCTGCTTCCCGGTGCAGGCATTGGCATTCCCGGAGCAAATGACAATCGCGCGGGCATCGGCACGGGGCAGACGTTCCCGACAGATTTGCACCGGTGCCGCACAGACGCGATTCTGCGTGAAGACGCCCGCGGCCGTCGCCGGTCGATCGGAAACGATCACCGCGAGATCGCGCCGATCCGGTTCGGTTCGGAGTTTGGAAATCACGCCCGCAAAGCGGTACCCTTCGGCGATGTGCCACTCGTTCATATCTGCATGGTACTCCGACGGTCAACCGGGCTGATTTCACTCTCGTTGAAATAGCGATTCGACCGGAACGGAAAAGGGCCGGATCTTCACGCGGTTCTCGCCACCGGCACCAAATTCCCCAAAAACTGTTCGGTACAGTTGGCCCAGGTGTAACTCGCCCCTTCCGCGATGCAGGCGTCCCGATCGCCGAGTTTCAGTGCTTGATCGATGGCAAATTTCAAATCGTCGGCGCAGGTTCCCAGTTCGGGCCGAGTGAGAATATCGATAGGCCCCGTGGCGGGGTACGCCGCGACGGGCAATCCGCATGCGAGTGCTTCGATCACGACCAAGCCGAAAGTATCCGTGCGACTCGGGAAGACGAACAGATCCGCGGCAGCGTAACAGGCGCCGAGTGCATCGCCCTTGAGGTACCCGAGGAACCGGGCTTCAGGGTAGCGCTTCTCGAGGGTGGCTCGGGCCGGGCCATCGCCGACAATCACTTTCGTGCCCGGTGTGTCGATCTTCAGAAAGTCTTCGATTCCCTTTTCGACCGAAACCCGACCGACGTACAGCAGCACCGGCGCAGGATACGGCGACAACACTTTTGGGCGGGGGCGGAACAGAGCCGGGTCGACCCCACGGCTCCAACGACGAATCGGCGCGGTGAACCCGCGCGCCTTCAAATCGGCTTCCAAACTCGGCGTCGCCACCATGAGCGACGATGCCCCGTTGTGGAACCAGCGCAGCAGCCGGTACGTCCAGCTCTCTGGCACGCGAGCCATCGCACGCAGGTACTCGGGGAACTTCGTGTGGTACGACGTGCTGAACGCCCACCCGCGCTTTTTGCAATACCGCCGGGCTAAAAAACCGAGTGGCCCTTCAGTCGAGATTTGGATGGAATCGGGTGCAAACTTACGGATGCGGTCGGCCACACGCCCCGGCGTGGCGAGGGCGAAACGGATCTCCGGATAAAAGGGTGCGGCGAACTGCGGGAATGGGGACGGTTCCAGAACTTCGACCGTGTGGCCCAATTCGCGCAATCGGTGCACTGTGGTATCCAGTGTCCTCACGACACCGTTCACCTGCGGATGCCACGCATCGGTGACGATCAGGATTCGGGCCATGGTGATCCCGAAAGGTCAAATTTACCAGCGGGTTTTGTAGTCTCCACCCACTGTTAAAACAACTCGCCTGCTTTCTTCACCGAATTGGCAGTCGCATCGATTCCGCGAACTTCTGCCACGGTGGACAGCTTCCGGACATACTCGATGTAAGGCCCCATTTTGAATTTCTTGGCCGTGTTGCCGCTCGACATGTAACGGATGTTCCCGAGCACCGGGCGTTCGGGTGGCCAGAAGCGGTCGAACAATCCGAACGTCCACAGGATGCCCGTGTAGCTGTTCGGATCGCGACCGTCGATGGCATACTTGTTGTTGAGCAGTTCCAAAATGCGGTACGCCGCTTCCGGCGACTCCGACCATTCCAGCACTTTCTTGGCCCAGAGCATTCGCAAGTAGTTGTGGATGCGCCCGGTAGCCACGAGTTCGCGTTGGGCCGCGTTCCAGAGGTCGTCGTGGGTATCGGCATTCTCGAACTGTTCGAGGTTGTACAAGTACTCGCGCCGGTCACCCGCATGTTTGTTCAACGTCGCTTTGGCCCACGCGGGCAACACCCCGTCGAGTGTGCCCGAGGCTGCCACGGGGGAAAAATCGTAGCTCTCGAAATTGAACGACGGCCGTTCGCCACGGGCCTCCCAACTCCGGTTCGAACCGCCGGTGGCCAGTCGCGACTTGGCGAAGTTCCACTGGTAGCCGACATCGCGCCAAGTGATCGCTTCATCCAAGAAGCCATTCACGTTGGTATCCCGGCAGTAGAAGTCGCTTTTATCCCGTGTCTTCGTGTGGATGTCGGCTTCCGTCCAACCGTCGGGCAACGTCGCGGCAATCAATTCCTCGATCGACAAATGCCCGTAGTGCAGGTGCCAGCTCAGGCCACTGGCGGCGTTGCGTTTCGGGGCGTCCGGCAGGTTCCGCTCTGTACCGTACTTCTTCAGTTTGAACTTGAGGAAATCTTTCAGAACGAGCTTGGCTTCGACGGTGCCACCAATTGCCCCGGAGACGGCCGGCACGGTTTGATCGACCGGTAAGCCGCGCACAAACGCGCCGAGATCCTTCGGCGCTTCCCACAATTTGAACGGTGGCTTCGGAGCTTTTTTGACGCCGACTTTCTCGAAGTCCGGCTCGGCGCTCGCCCGGTTGGCCCAAGCCAATGCGAACTGTTTGTGAATCTTGGGCCGCAGGTGTGCGGCCGCACCCGTCGGTGGCCCGAGCAACGACAACGGCACGACGCTGTTGCCATCGACGGCGTAAACGGGGATCGTCACTTGCTCGGCAATCGCCCGAATCTGAGCGGGCACGATGTACTGCGGGTAGTCGTCGGTCACCAGTAAACAGGCTTTCGAACAGAGCTGGCGAACCAGTCCACGGCCGCGGTCATCCGGGGTTTCGACGAAAGGCCAATAGATCACACCGAGTTCTTTCGCCGCCGCGGCGTTGTCGATCATCCCTTCCAAAATGAACTGGTGGAAGCGGGTACTCGCCCACGGTGCGTTCAACTTCAATCCTTCGTAGACCACGAGTGGTTTCTTGAGCTGCCTCGCCCAGTGCAGGGCATAATCGAGCGCATGATTGTGCGTCAACCGGCGATACATCGAGCACCAATACAACACGTACTCGCCCGTGGTGTCCGGCTTGTGATCGTTGGCGTTGCGAACGCGGGCATCTCGGATGGTCGACACGGCGGCTCCTCGTTCCTGACCCAATAGAACCCTATGATAGGTGGCATGGCAGCACCCGTTCTCGACATCATCGACATTCGCAAGAGCTACGGCCGGACCGAAGCTTTGGCCGGCGTGAGCCTGGGCGTTCAGCCGGGCGAACTCTTCGGTTTGCTCGGCCCCAACGGCGCGGGCAAGACCACGCTCCTGGCCATCCTCGCCGGTTTATCCGGGCCGTCGTCCGGCACCGTGAAACTTTTTGGCGATGCGTTCGATCCGCGTGCTCGTGTCGCTCGAAAGTTCATCGGTCTCGCCACCCAAGATTTGGCGATCTATCCAGAATTGTCGGCCCGTGAGAACCTCCGCTTCTTTGGGGAACTTTACGGTTTACGCGGTGCCGACTTGCGCTCGCGGATCGACGAAATGCTGGGTGCGGTCTCGTTGAATGATCGCGCCGACCAACTCGCCGGTACTTTCTCCGGCGGGATGAAACGGCGGCTGAACTTGGCCGTGGCGCTCGTCCATCGCCCGAAGTTGCTCTTACTCGACGAACCGACGACGGGGGTCGATCCGCAATCGCGGAACCACATTTTCGAACGTGTCCAAGCCCTCAACGCCGAGGGACTGACGGTGATTTACACCAGCCATTACATGGAAGAAGTGCAAGCGCTCTGCCCGCGCATCGGCATTCTCGATCACGGCCGTGTGATTGCCTGCGACAGCCGCGAATCGCTTTTGAATCGGTTGGATACCGCACTGACGTTGACGATGGCCGAACCAACTTCCACCTGGTTGGCGGGTGCACGACGATTGCCCGGGGCTCGGTCGGTCGAATGGAGCCACGGCCACTTGCAAGTCGCGTCACCCGAAGCCGCGGCACTCTTACCGAAGCTGCTGGCACACGGCGCCGCCCCGTCGGCCATCGACGTGAAAGCGCCGACGCTCGAAAGTGTCTTCCTGAGCCTCACGGGCCGGGCTTTGCGAGATTGAGGTTTTGAAACAGGAGTTCGTTCCGATGCCCGCGTTCACCATCGCCCTCAAAGATCTGCGGCTCCTGTTGCGCGATCCGCGTTCGGCGGTGATCCTGCTCCTCATGCCGTTGGTGCTGATCCTCGTTCTCGGGCTGTCGTTGGGCGATGCCTTCGGTCGCAAGCCGGACGATCAATTGCAAATCTCCGTCGTCGTCGAAGACATCGGCTTACCCGAAACGCTCGTGACTCGGGCACCCGTGAAAGACAAACCGGCCGGCGCACTCCTCGGGTCAGTCTCATTCGCCGCACCGATGCAGCGCAAACATCCGTCGACGAAACGCTGGGTGGATGTGCTGCTGGACGACCTCAAAGATACGGGTAATATCAAGATCGAAGTGATCCCCAGCCGTGCGGAGGCTGAGCAACTCGTGAAGCGTGGCAAGCGCTCGGCGGTGATCGTATTCGAACCGGAGTTCAGCGACCGCGTGGATCGCTGCTCGTTCGTCGGTTCCGAATTCCGACCGAATCCCATCAACCCACTCGACCGTTACGGCGTGGTGACCCGAGAAGTCGGCGTGACGGTGCTCGACAACCCGTATCAGCCCATCGGTGGCTCGGTGGTGAAGCAAGTCACCCAGGTCAGTTTGATGCGCGTGATCGTGCCGTGGATGATCGGCCAAGCGTTCGACCTGATCGGCAATCCGTTGTTCATGAAGAAGATGGAAGGCTACATTCCGGGCTTCTCGTTCTTGCCGACCGAAATGCGCGCGAGCATCGGCTTGGGCATCCGAAAGGGCATTGGGGGCTTCTTCGGCAACTACGATTTCACCGCGCTGACGTGGTACGGCCTGACCAAAGACATTCCGCCGGACGTGAAGGCGGCGAATGGAGCCGTGTACACTCCGCCACCGACGGGCCTCGGTCGCGGGGCGAAAAAGTATCAGATTCTGGTGCCCAGTTACACGGTGACCTTCGCATTCTTCTTGGTACTGACCGTCGGTTGGCTCTTCGTGGCCGAACGCCGGCATGGCACGATGGTACGGTTGCGGGCCGCGCCGATCACCCGTGGCCAAATCTTACTCGGCAAGCTGCTGCCGTGCTTCGCCGTCTCCGCGATCCAAGGCTTCACGCTGCTCTTGTTCGGCAAACTGATCTTCGGCATGAGCTTCGGCGCAGAACCGTGGCTGATCGTGCCCGTCGTGCTCAGCACGTCATTCGCAGCCGTGGGGCTGGCGATGTTCGTGGCGGGATTGGCCCGCACCGAAACGCAAGTGGCCGTGTACGGGACTCTGCTGGTGCTAGTGCTGGCTGGGTTGAGCGGATCGATGATGCCGCGCGAATTGATGCCCGAGTGGATGCGGAGCCTCAGCTACATCACCCCGCACGCCTGGGCCTTGGACGCCTACGAGCAACTCCTGCATCCGGAAAGTCCCGCTATCGACTTCGCCACCGTGGGCACATCGTGCGGGATCCTGTGCGGGTTCGGGTTGGGCTTTTCATTGCTCGCATGGTGGTGGATGAATTTGGAGTGAGGATTCGCAAAGGTTCCGAGCTGGACACACAGAGGATCGACCATGCCGCATTTAGCCGGCGCTGCCTGCGGAGTCTGTCGAAAAGAGTTGATGGGTTTCCGAGATGGTGCTTTTTGCCCGACGTGCGAAAGCCCCGTTCACGTCGGTTGCGCCCGTTCGGCCACCACCGACACTCCGGCGACCGTTTGCCCGCGGTGCGGCACGCCGAAAAATGTTGCTGAACAATGGCGCGAACGGGAGACCGCTTGCGAGAACGAGTCGGAGTCAGAAAACTCACAAGCCAAGCCGAGATCGGTCTTCACGAAATGGATGAAACTTTTCGGGATATTCGACGTTCTAGTGTTCTCGCTTTTGAAACGGCTATTCAACTCCGACGACGAAACGCCGAGTCATCTCAAACCGGCGGCCCCGATTAAACCCGAGAAGAAAAAGCCTTGGAAGGATTGACCCGGAACCTCCGGGTGACGACATCATCACTCTGCGAAGACGGCGGCATGACTCACCTCTTCTTCTATTTCGCCACCGTAATCACATCGTGCGGGTTAGGTTTCTCGTTGCATGCGTGGTGGTGGATGAATTTGGAGTAAGGTTTGACGATCACCCCGCCGGTCGTAGAGTCCCGATGATCTCACGCACACTCACCGCTCCCAACGCCCCCAGTGCCCCGGGCAACTCGTCGACCAACCGCGCACTCAAACCCGGATCGTAAAAGTTGGCGGTGCCCACCTGCACGGTACTCGCCCCGGCGACGAGGAACTCCAGCACATCGTCGAGTGTGCCGATGCCGCCGACGGCAATGATCGGCAGGCCGGGCACTTGGTTGGCCACTTGCCAGACGCAGCGCAACGCCAACGGTTTGATGGCCGGGCCACTCAATCCGCCGACGCCGTTGCCGAGGATCGGCTTCCGCTTCCGCCAATCGATGGCGATCCCGAGGAAGGTGTTCACGCACGACACGGCATCGATACCACCGTCTTGGGCCGCCTTGGCGATCTCGACGATGCTGGTGACGTTCGGCGTGAGTTTGGCGATCAACGGGACATGGGGGCAGGCCTCCCGGCAGCGCTGCACAATCCGCCGGGTGACTTCCGGGTTTGTGGCGAAGTCGAGACCACCCGAAACATTCGGGCACGACAGGTTCAATTCCAACCCGGCCAAGCCTTCTCCGGCATCCCCGACGCGCTGCGCCATCTCAACGAATTCGTCTTCGGTCTTGCCGGCGATGTTGCCGAGGATGGCCGTGGGCAGCGTCCGCAAATACGGCAAATGGTGGCTGAGGAAATGTTCCAGGCCGTCGTTGTCCAAACCGATCGCGTTGAGCATCCCGGATGCAGTTTCGATGGTGCGAGGTGGGGCATTTCCGGCTCGTGGCATCTGGGTGACGGTCTTCGGGACGATGCCACCGAGTTTGCTGAAGTCGACGAACGAGGCCATCTCTTTGGCATAGCCAAAGGTACCCGACGCCACGAGGATCGGGTTGCGGAAGGTCAGGCGACCGAGGGTCACTTGCAAATCGGGCATGGTCAAATCTCGAACTTCGGTGCAGATATTGTAAGCAAGGTCGATGCGTGTTCATCCGGGGTCGTTTATGGCACAGGCGCGAATTCCTTCCCTCGACGGCTTACGGGCACTGTCGATCACCTTCGTTTTAGTTCAGCATACCGTGCGGTCGACGGGCAATCCCTTCGTGAAATACACGACCCACTTCGGTACGCTCGGCGTCATGATCTTCTTCGTCATCAGCGGGTTCATCATCACGAACTTGCTGCTCCGCGAAGCGGAACGCGGGCCAATTTCCCTGCTCCAGTTCTACCTCCGCCGGGGGTTGCGGCTGCTCCCCGCACTCTTCGCCTATCTGGTCTTCGTGGCCATCATTCAAGAGTTCGTCGTCGATCTCAAGGTGCGGCCGATCTATTTCTTCTCCGGGGCATTCTTTCTAGTTCCCTACATCCCGTGGGGGCACCACCCCTGGGCGACGGGGCACCTGTGGTCGCTGGCCGTCGAGGAGCACTTCTACATGCTCTGCCCGCCGCTGTTGGCCTGGCTCGGTGTGAAGCGGGCCAAATGGTTGTTGATCGTCGCCGTCGTCATCATGCCGGTCTTACGTGTCTGTTGGTACAAAGCGGATCAGGATCCCCTGTTGAATTCGCTCGTCGGCATTGGCGACTTGATGGCATTCGGGGCGCTGGCTGCCATCTGGTCTCACCGGCAACCCGAACAAATGCTCCGGTACATGAGACGTTCCGTGACTCTCGGCCGCATCGTCGCCGTGGTCGCCATCGGAATCATTTTGTACCTTCGCACCACCCGGATTCTCCCGATTGTGGATGTCCCCTTCGGCATCACCGTCATCGGATTGTCGGTGGCCTACTTGCTCCTCAGCGTCTGTTTCGCCGAACAGACATCGCTTCTGTTCCGGCTGCTCAACTGGCCCGCCGTCGCCTGGGTCGGCACGATCTCGTACAGCCTCTACCTCTGGCAGCAACCGTTTCTGTACGGCTACTCTCCGCAAAACCAGTGGTGGCAGCAGTTCCCGGTGAACATCGTCTTCGCCGTGGTGGCGGGGATTGCGTCGCACTACTTGGTGGAACGGCCCTTCTTGAAACTGAAGTCGCGGCTGAAGCCGTACAACAACGCTCAGACTCTGTCCCTTCCGCTTCCCGTAGGTTCTTCCGATGTCCGAATTCCGCATTGAATCCGACAGCATGGGTCTGATCCGTGTGCCGGCGGATCGCTACTACGGCGCCCAGACGGCCCGTAGCCTCACGCACTTCGCCATCGGCGCCGACGTGATGCCACGGCCGCTGATCCGCGCCTTCGGCCTCTTGAAAAAGGCGGCAGCGCAAGTGAATTCCGGACTCGGGCTGTTCCAAGCCAAACCGAAAGATTTGGTACCCATCGCCGCGAAGGTGCCCAAGATCCTCCTGGCCTGCGACGAGGTGATAGCCGGGACTCTCGATGCCCACTTCCCCTTGCGGATCTGGCAGACCGGCAGCGGTACGCAGACCAACATGAACGCCAACGAGGTGATCGCCAACCGCGCCGCGGAACTCTGTGGCGTGCCGCGCGGCGACAAGAACGGCATCCACCCGAACGACGACGTGAACATGTCCCAGTCGTCGAACGACACCTTCCCCACCGCCATGCACATCGCCGCCGTTGAGGAGCTCGTTTACCGCTTGATCCCGAGCGCCTCGGCCTTGCGCGATGTCTTCGCGATGAAGGCCACCGAGTTCGCCGGGATTGTCAAGATCGGCCGGACGCACCTGATGGACGCGGTGCCGCTGACCCTCGGCCAGGAATTCAGCGGCTACGTCTCCCAACTCGATTACGGCATCGCCGCGATCCGGCAGAGTTTGCCGATGCTGTACGAACTCGCCCTCGGCGGGACCGCCGTCGGCACCGGCTTGAACGCCCACCCGGAATTTGCGGTGCGCAGTGCCCAAGCCATCGCCGACCTCACCGGATTGCCATTTGTGACGGCCCCGAACAAGTTCCAAGCACTGGCGGGCCACGAAGCGATGGTGTTCGCCAGCGGGGCCCTCAAAACGCTGGCCACGGCGCTGTTCAAGATCGCCAACGATATCCGCTGGCTGGCCAGTGGGCCGCGCTGCGGGCTGGGCGAACTGACGATCCCCGAGAATGAGCCGGGCAGTAGTATCATGCCGGGGAAGGTGAACCCGACCCAGAGCGAAGCGATGACGATGGTCTGCGTGCAAGTGATGGGCAACGATGCCTCAATCGGTTTCGCGGCCAGCCAAGGCAACTTCGAGTTAAACGTCTTCAAGCCGGTGATCATCCATAACTTCCTGCACAGCGTCCGCCTGCTCAGCGACGCTTGCCGCAGTTACCGCGAGCATTGCGCTGCCGACCTGCCCGAGACCGATTACGAAGCACTCGATTACATCACCAATCCGGACACTGGCCGCGTGGAAGTGGATCAATCGAAACTGCGCCCGAGGTCGCCGGTGAAGAACCGCAAGGGGATCGACGCGAACCGCAAACAGATCGCCGGCTACCTGGCCAACTCGCTGATGCTGGTGACGGCGCTGAACCGGCACATCGGCTACGACGCCGCCGCGAAGATCGCCAAAGCGGCCCACCACCACGGCACGACGTTACGGGACGAAGCCGTCGCCAGCGGCCTGCTGACCGGTGAGCAGTTCGACGCCTGGGTTCGCCCAGAAGCGATGACCGGCCCAGGAACTTGATGCGTCACCGGTTTGTAACGAGCATTTCGGTTTCGGACGGAGTTGGGTTAAAATCTTCTCAACGGTCAACTCTGATAAGGAATCACCCATGCGCGGAATCTTGATTCTGGCGAGTTTGTTTGTGGCGGCGAACTCGGCGGACGCACTCCGGATCTATCAACCGAGTAGTGCCGAGCGAACCATGACTGCGGAGCGCGTCTTCGTCGGGATCGTTTCTAATATCGAGGAGATGACCGAAGAAGTGAAGGATGGCCCAAATTCGAAAGAAACGACCACGTACACCGTCGCCGTGGTGAAAATCCTCGATCCGATCAAAGGAGTCGACAAACTCACCCACATCCGTGTCGGCTTCATTCTCCAAGGATATCAGCAGACAGACCGATTTGAAGGTTTCGGAGAGGAGCGCCCCATCAATCTTGTCAAAGGAGAGAAGTATCTCTTCCACGTTAACAAACACCGTTCCGCCGGCTTCAACGTCTCGTTGAACCCTTACTTGCTGACGGACAAGGAGACAAATGCCGCAATGGTCAACGAAGCGAAGGTTGCCGCGCTCGTGCTCACCGATCCGATGAAAGCATTGAAGGCCGAGAAGACCCAAGATCGAGCGTTGGCGGCCATGTTGCTCTTGATGCGCTATCGCACGGCGGATCAAGCTTTGGCGACACGCGGCCCGGTGACACGCGTCCCACTCGATGCCGAGGAGAATGCAGCCATCTTGAAATCGGTCGTAGAAGGCGATTGGACGGCACCGGTTTACGGCTACGTACGGTTATCCGAAATTACCTCATACACCCACACCGACGTGGCGTGGAAACCTCCCGTCGTGCCAGCGGGCGGGAACGCCGAACTCGTTAACCAAAAAGCCTTCCAAGATTGGCTCGCCGGCCCTGGTGCCAAGTTCTGCTTTCAAAAGTTCGTTGCCAAAGTGAAGAAATAGATCACCCAAACGGAGTTACCCATGATGCGTTCCCTGTTGCTCGTCGTGTTATTGCTCGTCATTCCGTCCATCGCCGTCGGTAAACGGGCCGCCAGTCGGACGCCCATGCAAAGTGCGGCCGTTGTCGGGGTCGTGGTTGTGGGCACAGTCACCGACATCGATAAAGATCCGCTTGTGACCACTTCGGCACCCGGAGTCGAAGATAAGATTTCCTTCACCGTGGCAACCGTCAAAATCACCGACGCCATCCGTGGGCTGAAGACCGAGACCCATCTCAAAGTCGGCTTCACCCCGAACGCTCGGACGCCGTTGAACCTCGCCGAGAAGCAGGATTATCTGTTGTTCTTGACAAAGCACCACAGCGGCAACTTCTATGTGTTGAACTTCATGAGCCCGCCGGTGGCACTCACCGCCGACACGAAAGCCACCGTGGAGCAGGTGAAATCGGTCGGTAAAATCCTCGCCGATCCGGCCAAAGCATTGAAGGTCGAGAAGGCGGAGGACAAAGCCTTCGCGGCCATGGTGCTGATCATGCGTTACCGCGGCCAGTCCGGCTCCGTTGTCGAACAAACCACGGAAGCCGTACCGCTCGAAGAAAGCCAGACCATCCTTCAAGCGATGGGTGCCATCGATTGGCCCACGACCCCGCAAGTCGGCGGCTTCGAATTGATGCAGGCGTTTTACCAACTCGGAATCATCGAAAATGACGGTTGGAAAATGCCCGCCATCAAGCCGGGTGAACAGGCCGTCGCCGTGTTGCACAAAACCTTCAACGAGTGGCTGAGCGGAGCGGGAGCGAAGTATCAGATCCAGAAATTCGTACCGAAGATGAAGTGATCGCCCTACTATTCTACCGGCACCTGAAGTTGCGGAGAATGAACCATGCGAGTCTTCGTCACGGGGGCGACCGGGTTGATCGGTCAACGGCTGATCCCGCGTCTGTTGGAACGAGGCGACACGGTGTTGCCACTATCGCGCAAGCCCATGTTCCCCGGTGCATTCGGCCCCGGTTCCTGCGAGCCGGTGGTTGGTGATCCAACAAAACCCGGGCCGTGGCTCGGGTTGATCGCCACTTGCGATGCCGTGGTGCACTTAGCCGGGGAACCGATCCTCGGGAAGCGTTGGAACGACGACGTTTTGAAGGAACTCCTCGACAGCCGGGTGAACAGCACGGCGTTGATTGCCGAGACACTCGCCAAGAACCCGCGCCGGCCTGACGGGTCGCCCAAAGTTTTCGTCTCGGGTTCGGCCGTCGGTTATTACGGGGCCGATTCCGGTGACGCCGAGCAACTCGAAAGTTCGCCGCCTGCGTCGGATGCCATGGTCAATATTTGT
>JAYSYJ010000191.1:0-13268 GCA_043727675.1 Fimbriiglobus sp. | reverse complement strand
CTTTGAACTTTTCTTGGCACTTCTTGCAGCGCACGTTCCGACCCGCCACCTCGTCCGGGGCGCGAAGTCGGGAGTGGCACTTCGGACACATCACGTCGACGGGCATGGGAGAACCCTAACGTTCTTGAACACGAGACTTGTCGCTCCAATTTACACCCGGTCGAATCGCCATGCAACGACTCCCGGCGGCTTCTTGACAATTTCCCGGCGGGACCGAAAATCTCACCATGCTGCAAATTCATGCCATCGAGTCGATGCCCTTCGCCGAGAACTCGTACATCGTCTGGCGCACCGGCCAACGCGAGGCGTTCGTCATCGACCCCGGATTCGAACCGGAGTTGATCCTCGACTTCCTCAAAGCGAAGTCGCTGGTCGTCGTGGGGATCGTCAACACACACGGCCACGTCGATCACATTGCGGGAAACGCCGCGCTGAAAGAGGCCTTCCCCGAGGCGCCGATCCTCATTGGTGAGCACGAAGCCGACTTCTTGACGGACGCCCAAGTGAACATGAGCGCGAAGTACGGCGTCGCGGTGGTCAGCCCGCCGGCGGATCGGCTCGTGAAGGATGGCGAAACGATCACCGTCGCCGGGATCGCGCTCGATGTGCGTGAGATCCCCGGCCACTCGCCTGGGCACGTGGTCTATGTGATTCACGACATGAGTCCCAAGTGGGTTCTCGGCGGCGATGTCTTGTTCGAAGGGAGCGTCGGCCGCACCGACTTTCCCGGCGGGAGTTTCACCACCCTCAAAGCGGGCATCGAGGCCAAACTCTGGCCCCTGCCGGACGACACGCGTGTCTTCCCCGGCCACGGTTCGTTCACAACCATCGGAATTGAGAAGCAGACGAACCCCTATGTGGGTTTGGAATCGGGAGATTGAAGCGGGGGGTGTCTTATGCCTTCCCCAACATCAGATCGACCACCCAGCAGCCGCGAACGTGTTCACCCGGTTGCCGGCAATGGAGCAATACATCCGCGTTTGTACAGCCAATTTCTTCGAGGGCATCCGCAAGGATCGGCAATCGGTCGAAGGCACGATCCTGGTAGATGGACGAAGCGATGGATTGGACGGTGGTAGTCAGCCATGCGGGATCGGTGACGACGGGCCGGAAGGGGTTGCCGAAGACACAGTCGCTCAACCAACAACCGGGCCAGTCTGGGCCGTTCAAGGGGAATGCGATCCGTGACCCGAAAGGTCGATGCGTGAGCCGACTGAGAGCGAATTCGAGTAGGACGGCCGCATGGAGCAACCTTGTCCGAACCGTCTCGTGGACGATCCATTCGCCGCCGTTGAGTGCTGTTTCCTCCAACGCGCCAATTTTTACCAGCGATTGAACGACCGCGGATCCTTCTCCGGGATACCGATTCCAAAAGTCGACGTCGAAATCGTAACCGAAGGTCGATGCTTCAGCTCCGTATTCGGCCCAGTGTCGCTCCTCATCGCTCGCCAACCCCTCGGCGTAGTTCTCCCCAGTCGTGAGGTACTTGAAGCTGCCGTCGCGATAATAGAGATGGGTTTGCCGCCGGCAGCCGCTGCAGAAATAGAGTCGGAGTTTGCGTTCGGTCGTCCGTGTGCAAACGTACCGGAGCCGGATCGCGGGTGAATCGCAAACCTTCCACTCCGCTTCGTCCAATGTCAATTCGTCTTCAAGGGATTCAAATTCTTCGTGTGTCAGGTCGCACCGGCCAATCATCGCCAGCCATTGCTCACCGTTCATTGAATTATCTCGACTTGGGATCGACGTACCACAGCGCGGGTATTTGAAAGGGATGCTTGTCTTACGTCTTGCCCAACACGTGTTCGTTCCTACGAACAGAGTGTACCGGAAAGTCCGGCTTGTGAAAACAAAGGAGTCTTAGCAGCCCCAACGGGGCGACCGAAGGTAGCCAGGGGTTGCGCTACACTACACCCCTGGCTACCTTCGGTCGCCCCGTTGGGACTACAAGAGCTGGACTTCAGAACGACTGGAGTGACTCGGTACCAAAAATCCTCTTCACCCCCTTCCGCAGTTGGCCTCGCCGAAGGCGTCGCCTTCGGCGTAAGATACTCTCATCACCACTTAAGTACGGCACCGAGGGTCGCATGGGCGAGCGCTACATCTACAACATCCGCAACCTCACGAAGCACTACGGCAAGAAGGAAGTGCTGAAGGAAGTCCACCTGTCGTTCTACCCCGGCGCCAAGATCGGCGTGCTCGGGAACAACGGGTCGGGCAAGTCGACGCTGCTGCGGATCATGTCGGGCGGCGACAAAGAATTCATGGGCGAAGCCTGGCCCGAATCCGGCGCGAGCATCGGGTATGTGCCCCAAGAGCCGTACTTGGAACCGGGCACCACCGTGCTGCAAAACATCGAAGAAGCCGTGGCCCCGACGCGGGCGCTCACCACCCGAATGGACGAACTCGCCGAGAAGATGGCCACCTGCGCCGAACACGAGTTCGAGAAGATCTCGGACGAGATGGCCCGCGTCCAAGACAAGATCGACGCGACCGACGCTTACAACCTCGACCGACAACTTGAATTGGCAATGGATTCGATGCGGTTGCCGCCGCCGGACGCCCTTGTGGATCGCCTCAGCGGGGGCGAGAAGCGGCGCGTGTACCTGTGCAAGACGCTCCTTCAAAACCACGATTTGTTGCTACTCGACGAACCGACCAACCACTTGGACGCCGAGAGCGTCTACTGGCTCGAGCGCCACTTGATGCAGTACAAAGGGGCCGTCGTCGCCGTGACGCACGACCGCTACTTCCTCGACAACGTGGCCAAGTACATTTTGGAGCTCGACCGCGGCCGGGGGATTCCGTTCGAGGGGAACTACTCGTCGTGGATGGAGCAGAAAGTCCGGCGGATGAAAGTCGAGGAGAAGCAAGAAAGTTCCCGGCAGAAGCAGCTCGCCCGTGAAATCGAGTGGTCGAAGATGGCCCCGCGTGCCCGGATGGGCAAAAACAAGGCCCGCTTGGCAGGCATCGAGAAGTTGCAGAGCCAGGAGATGGAAGACCGCGACGACGAACTGCTGATCCAGATTCCCCCCGGCCCGACCCTCGGCGATTTGGTCATCCGGGCGGAGGGTGTCAAGAAGGCCTACGGCGACAACTTGCTGTTCGACAACTTGACGTTCAACCTTCCTAAGGGGGGCATCGTCGGCGTGATCGGGGCCAACGGCGCCGGGAAGACGACGCTCTTCCGCATGATCGTCGGCGAAGAAAAGCCCGATGATGGTGTGCTCACGGTCGGCCCCACCGTGAAGTACGCCTACGTCGACCAGAGCCGCGAATCGCTCGAAGCCGACAAGACGATCTTCGAGGAGATCACCGGTGGCACCGATTACATCATGCTCGGCAACCGCCGAATCGCCAGCCGCGGCTACGTGGCCCGCTTCAACTTCAAGGGGCCGGATCAACAGAAGCTCGTCGGCACCTGCTCGGGCGGGGAACGCAACCGCATCCACTTGGCCAAGCTGTTGCGCAGCGGCGGGAACTTGCTGCTGCTCGACGAACCGACCAACGATTTGGACATCGACACCCTGCGGGCACTTGAAGAGGCCCTCATCAACTTCGGCGGTTGCGCGGTGATCATCAGCCACGACCGTTGGTTCTTAGATCGCATCGCCACGCATATTTTGGCCTTCGAGGGCGACGGCCAAGTGACCTGGTGCGAAGGGAATTTCCAAGTGTACGAAGAGCAGCGCACTGCACGATTGGGAGATGTGGCGAGCCGGCCGGCGAAGATGAAGTATCGGAAGCTTTCGAACTGAGGAGAACGAAGATGGCGCTTGAAGATTTTTGGAGAAATGTTGTCAACGCAGCGATGGTGCGACGCGACGGCATGCTTCCGCCGGATGTCCCGAAGCTGACACGTGAAAACGTACGCCAGGCATTAGCCAATAATTCCGAGTGGCTGAAACCTTGGACAGTAGAAGGCTTGGGCATTTCGGATTTGTCGTTCCTTCCTGAAGCAGAGCAGCGTACATTTGGTGCGAATGTTGGGGAATTTAAATCTCTTGCCAATCTGGCGGCAAAACGCTGTAGGTGGACTCGTGAACTCTATGAAATAAGAATGCATAAGGCTCAAGTTCTTGAATACTCCAAGAGAACTCAAGTAGACACGACACCAATAACGCAGGAAAGTGAATTGAGCGATCAGGAGAGTGATCAAATCAAGCAACGCCTTGCCGAGATCGCTACACCGTCGTTTGAATCCATCATCATGCTATTGGAACTCGACCGATTCCGGGACGCAGAGGCATTCCGATTGGGTAAACAGATCGAAGCGCGCATCAACGCAGAAGTTAAGCTTGATGGGCTAGTCGAATTGCGGATCAGGACCGGCGAAAATCTCAGTGGGGATCCGGGTGTTTGGGTTTGGGCTATTGTCAAGGACGAATTCACCCGGCCGAACGACCGATATAAGGCTGAGGCAGAAACCATACGTCGCGTGATACGGAAAGCCTCTCTCGACGTTGCCCCTGATGTCACTCCTTACATCGCCTTCCGCAGTGAGTCGGAAATTGCGCAAACGAAAAGAGAAAATATGAACAGGATTTAATGCGTTCACGACAATGTTAATCCTGAGTTGGAAATTGCGCAGGAGGCTACGAAATCATAAGTTTAGCGACAGAATTCTTGGATCACGCTCGTAAACTCGCCGAGGACTGCGATCCGACGACGCCCAAGCAAGTGCATCTTCGACGAGCGGTGTCAGCGGCTTATTATTCCCTGTTTCACTTATTAACATCGGAAGCGACGAGACTCTATATCCGCGATAATTCCGAGTTGGCGGCCAGATTTAACAGGGCCATAAACCATAACGACATCGTCAACGTATCGAATAAGTTCGCTAAAAAACAATGGCCCAAGATACTCGGTCAAAAGAATGAAAACTTCGAGTTGCCCGAGAAATTACTCCAAGTCGCAGGTGCAATCAGCGAATTGCAGGAAGCACGCCACGAAGCGGATTACGATCTTTCACGGACGTTTAGTCGAAACGAGTCTTTGGGCTTTGTCAATATGGCGGATTCCGCGTTTGCTGGATGGGCCGAAATCCAAAATACGGATGCTGCGAGGTTTTATCTCTCTTGTTTTCTGCTGTGGAGTGTTTGGGATAAACAGCCTCGTGGAAAGGCTGATCAGAGAGGTGCCAATTTCAGCATGAAAACGAGAATGACTGGTACCGAATGTTAAGGACAAACTCATGATCGAACTCCTCAATGTCTCCAAGTCTTATGAACAGGGCCGACGGAACGTCACCGCTGTGGCGGGGGTGTCGCTCACCGTGGAGGGGGGCGAGTACGTCAGCATCATGGGGCCGTCCGGGTCGGGCAAATCGACGCTCATGCACCTGATGGGCGCACTCGACACCCCCACCACGGGACGGGCCGTGTTCCAAGGCCGCGACATGCAGACGATGTCCGACCGGGAACGGTCGCTGCTACGGCGCACAAAAATCGGCTTCGTGTTTCAGTCGTTCAATTTGCTGCCGACACTCACGGCCGCTGAGAACGTGGCCCTGCCATTGTTGCTCGACCGCGTCAGCCGGCGGATCGCCGTGGCGAAGGCCTTGGCCAGTTTGGAACGGGTCGGCTTGGCCCACCGCGGCGAGCATTATCCGGAAGAAATGTCCGGCGGCGAAATGCAGCGCGTCGCGGTGGCGCGGGCGTTGGTAGCCGACCCTGAGGCCGTGCTTTGCGATGAACCGACGGGCAACCTGGACACGAAGACGAGCCGGGAAATCTTGGAGTTGCTAGCCAGTTTGCCGGAACCGGGTCGGCGGGCCGTCGTCATGGTCACGCACGATCCGAACGCGGCGAAATTCGGCACCCGCCTGGTACAAATTCGAGACGGATTGATCGAAATGGATCAACCCGTCCGGCGCGGTCAGTTGCAAATGGCGTGAGAATGAAGATCCCGGTCGTCGTCAGGATGCGTCGACTATTTCATGCGGCCCGGCCGCGGAGTGCACGATGCAAACCGTCTTTCGCCTGCTGAGTTTGCGGTACTTGCTGCAACGCTGGGATCGCTCCGCACTCATCGTGGCCAGTATCGCTCTCGGTGTCGCCACTTTGGTTTCGACCCGCATTTTGAACGAGTGCATCGAAGCGGCCGCGACTCAATCGGCAACGCCCCTCGGCATCGGTGATCTGTTCATCACCAACGGTGAACTCGGTGTGAACCGGCCGATCGCCGACGAAGTCCGAGCCGCCGCCATCGACGGTATCGAGAGCGTTCAGCCGATCGTGGTGGACCGTGTCTACTTGCCGAACCAAGACAACCGCGCCACGGTGCTCATCGGCGCCGAACTCGCCAAACATCAACTCGCCGGGCACGACGCTTTCGAAGCGTTGGCCGGGGAGAATCCGCTCAAAATCAGCTTCACACGCATCGATTTTGCGCACGTCTCGTGGTTGGCCATTTCATCGCCCCGGAAAGTGATCATCAGCCGGTCGCTCTACAACGAATGGATTCAGCGTCAGGAGCTCAAACACGAACCGTTCCTGCTGCGGTACGGGAGTCGCACACTCGAATATTACCCGGTCGGCATTGTGGATTACGGCGACGATTCCCCTCTGAAAGCACTCGGGCCGAACATCGTCGGCATGGAAATCATCCAAGCGGCCCGGTTCCTCCGCCCGAGTCCGGACGACGCCGTGGCCGCCCTCGTGGGCGGGAGTGTCAGCCCGGACGCTTGGGACGAA
The DNA here is from genome assembly GCA_043727675.1 of Fimbriiglobus sp. Lineage (GTDB taxonomy): Bacteria > Planctomycetota > Planctomycetia > Gemmatales > Gemmataceae > JALHQU01. The sequence continues at coordinate 6,576 of JAYSYJ010000191.1, read as the reverse complement.
CTCCAACCGCCGCGCGTGAACCGCATCGACATTTTGTTGAAGCCGGGTGCCGACCGTGCCGCGGTGCAGGCCCGGTTGGAAAGCATCGTCAGAGGGCGTGCCCTCGTTCGCACCCCGAAAGAACAAGATCAGAATACCCAAGAAATCATCGGCGGCATCCAACTCGGCTTCACACTCTGTTCCATCGGGGCGATGGTGGTCGGTCTGTTCCTCGTGTACAACTCACTCGCGGTGACGGTGGCGGAACGTCGGCACGACATCGGCATCTTGCGCTCCATCGGGGCCACGCGGTTGCAGATTGTGGCTATGTTCGTCCTCGCCGCGTTCGTCCTCGGTTTCATCGGATCGCTCCTCGGTATCCCCCTCGGCTACGGTTTATCGCAAGTGGCATTGCAGATGATCCAAACGGATATGGCCCGCATGTACGTCGGCGGCGAAGTCCCGTTGACCCTGCCCAATCCGTTGACGTTGCTGCTGGCCTTCGTCGCCGGGGTCGGCACGGCTGTGTTCGCCGCCCTCGTTCCCTCGTTGCAAGCCGCTTACCAAGACCCGGCCGATGCCGTGCGCCGTGTCCCCGGTGGCGTGGGCGGCGCTTGGCGGGCCGCCCACCGCGTGGTGTGTATGACCCTCGTCGCCGGCGGAGTGGCGATGGTGCTGAGCCGCCATGAGTTGCCCCCGCGTGTCGGTGCCTTCGGCGGCATGGTCTTCGCCCTCGTCGGCATGTTGCTGGCCGCGCCGATTCTCGTCGGCATCTTGGTGAAGTTTCTCCAACCCCTCCTCCGGCAAGTTCTGCCCATCGAAGCCCGACTCGCCGCCGACAACTTGATCCGGTCGCCGGGTCGCACCGGGTTGGTGATCGGTGCTCTCGCCGCGGGAGTCGCGGTGATGATTCAAACCGCCGGGGTCGGCCGCAGCAACGAAGAACCTGTGACGAAATGGCTCGATGAAATCATTCAGGCCGATCAACTCCTCGCGGCCGGGGACATCACCGAGGCGATCAGCTCGCAGTGCCCGTGCGATCCCGAAGTGATCCGCCAATTGAAAGCGTTGCCCGGTGTCGATGCGGTCGCCGGCATCCGCTACGTCCGCCCGGAGTACAACGGTACGTTCGTGTTCATGACGGCCATCGATATGGATCAGTTTGTCGATCCGAGCCAAGCCCGCGGCCCCAACGGACTTCCGCAACTCGATAAACTCCGCAAGTTGCCGAACCGCGACGGCGTGGTGATCTCGGATAATTTCGCCGTGTGGCACAAAGTGAAAATCGGTGACACGATCTCGCTGAATTCGCCGAACGGCCCGGTGAAGTTGGTGGTGCTCGACCAAGTGCAAGATTATTCTTGGAGCCGGGGAACGCTCTTCATCGACCGCGCGGTCTACTCGCGGCTCTTCCGCGACAATCAAATCGACATCGCCCACGTCTTCGTGACCCATGCGACCGAGGAGGCCCGCCTCGCCGCCAAAACCCGGGTGATCGCCTTCGCCGCCGATAGGGGTTACATCACCGCCGATCGCACCGCCCTCCGCAAAATCCTGGGCGACATCATCGAGCGCGTTTACAAACTCGTCCACATGCAGCAGGTGGTCGTGGGGCTGGTCGCGGCTCTCGGGGTCATCACCTCGCTGCTGATTTCGGTACTCCAACGCAAGCGCGAACTCGGGTTGTTGCTCGCCGTCGGTGCGACCCCGGCGCAAGTTATTCGCACGGTGCTTTACGAAGCGGTGTTGATGGGATTGTTCGGGACCGTGCTGGGGTTCTTCATCGGCGTGCCGCTCGAATGGTACGTCGTCCGCGTGGTGCTCTTTGAAGAATCGGGCTTTGTGTTCGACGTGATTCTGCCTTGGAAACAGGTCTTCAGCATCGGTGGTGGCGCCATGCTCGTGGCCACGCTCGCCGGCTTGTTACCGGCATTGCGGGCCGTGAAAACGCGTATCCCCGAAGCGATTGCCTACGAATAGTTGCCTGTCTTCCGGAGTCATCATCATGTTCCCGTTCCGAATTGCTTTCTGGCGGTCGGATCCGGAGGATTTCGCCCCTGAAAGGGTCGTTCCAATAGCCCAGGTCGGAGCCGGCGCCGCCGGCGGAGGCCTGGGAACCCCGTACTGGAAAACGGTCTCCGTCCTGAAGGGACGGTTCGGAGCAGTCCTTTGAACCGCCCCTTCAGGGCGTCTCTATTTTGCGGAACGGTTCCCAGGCCTCCGGTCGCTGCGCGACCTCCGACCTGGGCTATTGGAACGACCCTTTCAGGGTCGAAATCGACACCCCCGCGTCTGGTGCCGAAGTATCTTGCGAAGGTTCCCCGCGATGCGTTCAATGAAAAACCACTGGTTTACCAGAAGACCGTCACCGGCTATCTGTTCTACAGTGTGGGGTTGAACGGGATCGATGACGGCGGCAAATTCCTCAACGGCGAACCGCGTGGTGATGATGTCGGCGTGCGGATGCCCGGGAAGTGAATTGGATAATTCGGATCGGGAAAGAACCCATGCCAACTGAATTGAACCGTGCCGCGGAGGCACTGCGAAACGCGAAATCGGTGGTCGTGCTCACCGGCGCCGGCGTCTCGGCTGAGAGCGGCGTGCCGACGTTCCGCGCCAGCGATGGCCTCTGGGAAGGGCACCGGATTGAAGACGTGGCCACGCCGAAGGGCTTCGAGCGCGACCCGGTCTTGGTCTGGCAGTTTTACAATGCCCGCCGGGCCAATGTGGCGGCGGTGCAGCCGAATCCCGGCCACTTTGCAATCTCGAAACTCGAAGATCGCTTCCACGGGGCATTCACTCTGGCGACCCAGAATGTGGATGGGTTGCATTTGCAAGCCGGTAGCCGCAACGTGTTGGAGATCCACGGGAGCTTGCGGGAAACGCGCTGCCTCGGCTGTGCCAAGATCGAGAATCGCGGACTCGAAGTGTTGGGCGACCGACCCCTTTGCCCTCACTGCGGTGCCCGGCTCCGGCCCAACATCGTCTGGTTCAGCGAGATGCTCCCCGTCGAGATTTGGGACACCGCTCAAGTCGCCGCTGCCGGTTGCGATGTCCTCCTCGTCGTCGGGACGTCCGCCGTGGTCTACCCGGCCGCGAGTTTGATCCCGATTGCCAAGTCCACCCGCCACCGGGGAGCTACAATTATCGAATGTAACCTGACCCCGACGGCGGCCAGCACCGCAGCCGATATCGGACTGTACGGCCCCGCCGGGGAGACGTTGCCAGCGCTGTTGGCGGCCCTCTGATTCCGAAATTCAACCGGTGAACTCGTGCCCGCAATCCGCTTCGATGGTAAACAGATCGCCCAAACCATCCGCACGGAGATCGCCGCCCGGGTGACCGAGCGCGTCGCCGACGGCAAGCATCCGCCCGGTCTGGCGGCGATCCTCGTGGGGGAAAATCCGGCCAGCCAAGTTTACGTCCGCAACAAACGGAAGGCCTGCGACGAGGTCGGCATCCGCAGTTGGCTCTACCCACTGCCGGCCAATGTCCCCCAGCGCGAATTGCTCGATCTCATCGCCGAATTGAACGCGAACCCCGAAGTCCACGGCATCTTGGTTCAATTGCCCCTGCCTGCGCACTTGGACGAAAAAGCCGTGCTCGATGCGGTCGATCCGACGATCGACGTCGACTGCTTCCATCCGGAGAATGTCGGCCTGCTCTCGGCTGGGTTTCCGCGCTTCTATCCCTGCACACCCCACGGTTGCGTGCAAATTCTCCGGCGCAACGGCATCCTCACGGCCGGGAAAGAAGTCGTGATCGTCGGCCGGAGCAACATCGTCGGTAAGCCGCTCGCGATGATGCTGATGCAGAAACGCACCGCGATGAACGCCATGGGGGGCGATGCCACCGTGACCGTGGCGCACTCGAGTACCGCCGACCTCGCGGCCGTCTGCCGACGGGCGGAAATATTGATCGCCGCCGTCGGCGTGCCCGGTTTGATCACCGCAGATATGGTGCGTCCCGGTGCCGTGGTGCTCGACGTGGGAATGAACACTGTGAATGGCAAACTCGTCGGCGATGTCGCACCGGGAGTGGCCGAAATCGCCTCCGCATTGACGCCCGTTCCCGGTGGCGTCGGCCCCATGACCATCGCCATGCTTCTGGAAAATACCGTGCGAGCCGCCGAAATGCTCGACGGTTGACCGCTAGGGCTCGTCGCTACTTCACTTTCACCGCACCAACGACGACGGTGTCGATCCCCGGCCACTTCTGCACCAGATCGGCGTAATCCCACGCATCATCCAATTTGCGAACCCGACCGTGGATCGTGGCGACCGTGCCGGAACGCTTCACCGTCAACTCGGCGAAGCGCGGTTCGATGTCCGCATCCGGGGTCGGCACCGGTTGGGTCGGCACACCCGGTGGCGGGATCGTCGGATACGGCAGAGGGGCCGCCCCGGGGGCCAGCGGTTGCCGCGGTGGGGCCGGTGTCCCAAACGAGACCACCGGATCGAGGAACAAGCCACCGGGTGCCGGTCGGCGAACCACGGTGTTTCCCGAAATCGGTTCTTTGTGAACCGGTGCGGTCGCAGTCGGAATCGCCAGGGGTGGCAATCCGTTCGAGGACGGCGTCGCCGGTGGCAGCGGCTCGAACAAACGCTTGGGCACCGGCTTGGGGCCTTCGACGAGTTCCGCCACTCGTTGGGCGAAGGGATCGTCTCGTTTATCCGGGGTGCTGATCCAACCGGACACCTTCGCACTGCGAATATTCTCGACCGCCAGTGCCACGGAACGAATCCGGGGCAGCAGCGCTTCACTCGGCACGGCACCGCCGATGACGGCGAAGCCATCGACGACATTGACGAGCAAGTTCAGGTCGTGGAGTTTCAACTGCGGGTCGGCTGCGAGTGCCGCCTGCAACTTCAATGCGAGCCGATCATCCGACGAGCGTTCCGGTGCCGCCGGGCTTTGCGCGGTGAGATCCGTTGCCGAGAGACCCGCGACAATCCCGGACGCCAGAAGCGACTTGAGCCAAATCGAGCGAATCGTCAAATTCGCTCGAAAAACAGGGTGTGAAACAGGTGTTATGGGCATCGCAAGCCCTCCGTGCAGGTTCGGCATCACGCGCACATTGCGTGCAAACCGCGCTCTCCGCACTATCTTCCCTTGCGAATGCGGCTCGCCAAGCACGGCTTGAAGAAATTACAAAAAGAGTTCACTCTGCAAGGAATGGTCGTTTGGGACAGGAAAAAAATTGGGATTGGGACGAGATTGACGGTTGCGAAGATTAGCGAACGGATTGCCTCGGCATACAATTGAAAGAACGACTCTTTCCGGAGGTACTTCGATGCGGACTCTTCTGCTGATCGCTCTCGGTTCCACTTTTATGGGCATGGCGATGTCGAAGGATGAGAAGAAAGAACTCGTCCGTCCGTTGGAACTGAAAGACGCGAAAATCGTACCGCGCAAAGCTGGCGGAGTCGACAAGCCGATGAAGGTGACCTCGAAAGAAGAACTCGCTAGCACCGTGATGGACACGGACACCCAAGACGCGATTGCCAAGGTCGTCGACTTCGACAAAGAGTACGTCCTGATCTTCACTTGGGGTGGCTCGGGTGCCGACAAGTTGACGGCCGCGTGCGAAAAAGATGTCGTGACTTTCACATTGAAACGCGGCTTGACTAAAGATATTCGTCAGCACGCTCCTATTTATGCGTTGGCTAAAGAGGCCACGTGGGTCGTCGCGAAGTAAGCGGATTATTCATGGAGCGAGGCCACCGATGTCCGCAGAACCCAAACCGTTCGTCGAACACGTCGAGATGCAGGGGCACATCGTCGATTCCCTGCTGTTGCCCAAAGTACTCGATGCGATCTTGTCGCGTGGGGGTGGCTACCACATCCACGAGTTCGTGCTGGGGGAAAAGCAGGACAATCCGAGCCGCGTGCGGATGGAAGTGCAAGCCAGCACTTCGGCGCAACTCGAAGCGATCCTCGCCGAGATCCACCCGCACGGCGCCATCCCGACCGACAGCCAAGATTGCCTGGCCACGGTCGCCGACATCGCCGGTGCGTACCCGGATGGCTTCTATTGCAGCACCAATTTCCGCACGCAAGTTCGTTTGCACGGCGAATGGGTCGAAGTCGAAGATCAAGAAATGGATTGCGGGATCGCCATCGATTCCGACGGAACTTCGGCACGTTGCGTGGCGATGACCGGTGTGAGCCTCAGCGACCGCATTGTCGTCGGTCGGCGTGGCACGCGGGTCTTCCCACCGGAATCCGAGTCGCGCCGGGGCAACCTCTTCGAATTCATGGCCAGTCCCGTGTCGAGCGAACGCCCCAAGGCTGTGAGCGTGCGCGAGGTGGCGGCCGCGATGAAGCGTTGCCGGGCCAATGGCGAGAAGATCATCGCCGTGTTGGGGCCGGCGGTCGTTCACACCGGCGGAGCCGAACACGTGGCGCATCTGGTGCGGCAGGGTCTCATCCAGGTGATTTTCGCCGGCAATGCCCTGGCGACGCACGACATCGAACAGGCACTCTACGGCACGAGCTTGGGCGTCTCGCTCGATCACGGTTTGCCGACGGAAGAGGGGCACGAGCATCACCTCCGCACGATCAACACGATTCGCCGCGAGGGTAGCATTGCGGCGG
>JAYSYJ010000190.1:0-4416 GCA_043727675.1 Fimbriiglobus sp. | reverse complement strand
GAGAGGTTCGATTTGATCTGGCCGCGGACGATCTTGCGGAACCGCTGCAAGTCTTTTTCAATTTTCTGGCCCACGGTGCTAACGCCTCGTGTGGGGGTTGTGGAATTCGGCTAATGAATCTTAGCAGATGGGGAAGTGTCTGCGGTAGTCACGGTACCCAGTTCGGATCTCTCGGCGGGCGTCACCGGACGAAACCCCATCTGTTGGGCGTCGAGACCCCCATCGACGGGGATCACAATTCCGGTGGCGTACCGTGCGGCATCGCTGGCCAAAAACACGAACCAACCCGCCACATCGGCCACCGTGGCGATGCGGCGGAGCGGAATCTGTTCGAGAATCTGGTTACGTTCCGCGGGTAACGATTTCAACCCGAAATCGGTCAGGGGCGTTTCGACCAATCCCGGGGCGACCGTGGCCGTGGTGAATCCGAGTGGGGCGAGTTCGACGGCCAACTGCCGGGTGAGTGCGTCGATGGCACCCTTGCTGGCGTCGTACAGCGTATGCGCCGGTTCCGACCGGGTGCCGTTGAGGGAACTGGTGAACAAGATCCGGCCACCGCGCTCCGCTGCCTTGGCCCGTTTCACGACTTCTCGGGTGGTGCTGATCGCACTCCAGACATTCAACCGGAAGAGGAACTCGAAGTCCGCCTCGGTGAGTTCCAAGAAGTTCGGTTCGCGGAAAGTACCGACGTTGTTCACGAGCACATTGATACCACCGAGTGCCGTCCATGCGGCTTCCACGAGTGGCCCGGCCGCATCGGGTTGGGCAAAGTCGGCCCTGAAATAATGGCACCGGCCCGGGAACCGTTGCTGCAATCCCGGCCACCCAGACACCTCCGTCAAGGGTTGCTGCGCGGTCAGCACGACGCGGGCACCCGCCGTCAGCATCGCCTCGGCGATGGCCCGGCCAATGCCCTGGCTGCTCCCGGTGACGAGAACCCGTTTTCCGTCGAGTATCATAGAAGTACGCTTTCGAAACAGAGCCACCAGTTCCCTACATTACATTTTATGGCAATCCCCACCCCGCTGCCCGTCGATGGCCCACTGCTGGCTCCGGAGTTCCTCCGACGGTTGGAAACACTGGAACTCGTGTCGCGCAAGATCCGCTCGGGCCGCATGAAAGGTGACCGACTTTCCAAACGCAAAGGGCGCGGCTCCGAATTCGCCGACTTCCGCCCGTATTCCATCGGAGACGACCTCCGCTACGTCGATTGGAATCTCTTCGGCCGACTCGAAAAGTTGTTCATCCGGCTCTTCCTCGAAGAGGAAGATCTGCAAGTCTTTCTGCTCATCGACAACAGCGAGTCGATGAATTTCGGAACCCCCACCAAACTGCGGTACGCCAAACAAGTCGCAGCGGCCCTCGGCTTCATCGGACTCGTGAATCTCGACCGCGTCACCATCGAAGCCATCGGCGGGGAACGGTCACCGCGTTCGCCGACATTCCGGGGCCGGCCGAGCCTCTGGCGGATGGTCAATGTCATCGATGCCATTGAACCGGCCGGTAGCGGCGACTGGAATCGATCCTTGCGGAACTTCAGCCTGCGCGTCGGCGGCCGCGGCATTGCCATTGTGCTGTCGGACTTCATGGACAAAGGCGGCTTCGAGGATGGTTTGCGCTATCTCGCGGCCCGCAATCTGGACGTTTACGCCATCCACATTCTTGCTCAGGAAGAGATCACCCCCCCGTACACCGGCGACTTGAAGTTCACCGACCTCGAAGACGGCGACGAAGCGGAAGTGACCATCAGCGCCCCACTGCTGGAACGCTACCAACGCACGCTGAGTGCCTTTCGGGCCTCAGTCAACAGCTTCGCCACCCGCCGAGGCATGAGCTATTTGTTCACGAGCAACCAAGTCCCCTTCGAGAAACTAGTACTCGGATACCTCCGAACGCGGGGATTACTCCAGTAAAGTTCTGGGGCAAACGTCTCATTGACCAGAAATATCCGCTGCAAGTTTCAACTGGTGACGCTGAGCATTGATGCAGTCAAGTCCAAGTGAGATGCCAGTGTCGAATCGGTATTCCACGAAGTCGACAAACTTAAAATGATTTCTGCCAACGGTTTACAGCTTGTCCTGCAAGCGGCTCCTCATTTTGCACATCTATTTGGCATCACGTCTGCATAGCACGGTAATTAGCAGTATTTGGTAATTTTGTGAAATCTTCGAGTATTTCTCTTGACGACACTTGGGGTAGTTCGGCACCATTACCCTTACATGTTCTCGATTTTAACTTTGGCGTTACAGCCGTAACCTTTGCGGCATTCTTTTTGGCCCATTTTGGGTCTTATTGCTCACGTCTTGAGAGGTGTGATGATGAACATACGTCCTTAAATTCGCCGAGGTTTCACGCTGATCGAGCTATTGGTGGTGATTGCCATCATCGCCATTCTCATCGGTTTGCTGCTTCCCGCTGTGCAAAAAGTTCGTGCTGCGGCCGCCCGGACGCAGTGTAGCAACAACATGAAGCAGATGGGTATAGCCCTGCATGCTTACCACGACGCGTATCTCGTGTTTCCGGAAGGAAACTCCGATTGGAACAACGCGTATTCTCCACCCTACGAGGGATCGTGGTCGTGGCAGAATCAAATCCTGCCTCAAATGGAGCAGGATAACGTCTATCGCCAAGCGAAGGCGTTTGCCCAGACCAATCCGTATTCATGGAGCAATCCCATGACGTCGACCAAGATGAAACTGTACGAGTGCCCGAGCGATTCCCGAGGATCCGGCGCTTACGTCACCTCTGTCGGTGGCCTTCCCGACCAATCATTAACCGGCTACCTCGGAAACGCCGGGACGACATCGGGGAGTTTTGATGGCGTTCTGTTCATGACTTCGAAGGTAAAGCTGTCACAATTTCCCGACGGCACCAGCAACACAATCTTGGTAGGTGAACGGCCGCCAAACTCGAACAAGGAATTCGGCTGGTGGTTTGCAGCCTACGGATACGACGGTCGCGGCAACGGGGATTGTGTGCTGACCTCCAACGACGTGGCCATCGCGAATTACTTCATCACCAACTATTCCACCGGCTCCAACCTCCCGTGCGACGCCCCCGCCGCTCAAAAGATCGGCCTGCGACCTGGTAAACCCGAAGTCGGCTGCGACGCAGCTCACTATTGGAGCTTCCACACGGGCGGAGCCCAATTCTTGATGTCGGATGGCTCCGTACGGTTTGTGACCTACAGCAACAACGATATCATCGCCTCGCTCTCCACCCGGAACGGTGGCGAAGTGGTCAACATCCCATAATTCGGCTCCATCCAGGGAATTTTAAGCCATGAGGATTGTGTTGCAGCTGGGCTTGATTCTGCTCCTGTCTGCGGGCTTGTCCGGCTGTTCGTCGAGTTCGAGTTCTGGCGAAGCTAACCAGAAGATGACACCCCCGGAAGATTCCGGGGCCAATAACAGCAAGGCGGCCAAAGGGCCACGTATTCCACCTCCCAAGAGGTAGCTTTCAAATTGATTGCACGATGGCAAGGCCCGTCGTGCAATCAATTCCCTTCGCTTCACGCAAATCTCTGTCTATAATACGCCTATCTTTTTATCGCGATCCGCTACACTATCAGGTGTTTATCATGTTGCGTCTGTTTGCATTTGCAATCGCCTTGTTTCTATCCGGCAGTGCCATCGCGGCGGAAACGCCCAAGCTCAGCATCTTGTTCCTCGGTGGAACGGCCGGGCATACGCCGAAGGAACGCTTCGATCAACTCGAACCGGTGCTGGCCAAACGCGGCATCGCACTCAAATACACCGACGCGCTCGATGACTTGACCCTCGTCAATTTGAACAAATACGACGGCCTCATGATCTACGCCAATCAGCCGAAGGGCACCGCTGCGCAAGTGCAGGCGATCCTCGACTACGTCGCGTCGGGAAAGGGGTTCATCCCGCTGCACTGCGCGAGTTACTGCTTCCTCGACAACAAAGATTATGTCGATCTCGTCGGCGCGCAATTCCGCAGCCACACGACGGGCACCTTCCGCACCAAAGCCGCGAAGGTCGATCATCCGATTCTGAAAGGGTTCAGCCCCTTTGAAAGTTGGGACGAAACTTACGTCCACCACAAGCACAACGAGAAGGATCGTATTGTGTTGGAAGTCCGCCGAGAAAAAGAGCTCGAAGAACCTTGGACCTGGGTGCGCACGCACGGGAAGGGCCGCGTCTTTTACACGGCTTGGGGCCACGACGCACGCACTTGGAGCCACGCAGGCTTCCACAATTTGGTCGAACGCGGCACTCGTTGGGCCTGCGGCCAAGATCCGGCACTGGCCGGCGATTACGCCGATGGCCCGAAGATGAAGCCGATCCTCGGCGACCCGAAAGACTTCGAGTACGCCGACGCAAAGATCCCGTTCTATCCGCCGAGTAAGACGTGGGGCACCATCGCGGAACCCAAGACCAAGATGCAGAA
>JAYSYJ010000189.1:0-13393 GCA_043727675.1 Fimbriiglobus sp. | reverse complement strand
GCCTCGTCGATGGCAAGTTCGTCACACTCGTGGACAAGTTCGAAGGTAAGCGGTTGAACAGCCCGAACGATTTGACATTCAAGAAAAATGGCGACATCTACTTCACCGATCCGCCGTACGGACTCCCTGACCAGATGAAGGATAAAGGGAAAGAACTCGACTTCCAAGGTGTTTACCGACTCACGCCGAAGGGCGAACTGACACTGCTCACCAAAGAGATGACGCGGCCCAACGGCATTGCATTCTCACCGGATGAAAAGACACTTTACGTGGCGAACTCCGACCCAGACTCGGCCATCTGGAAAGCGTTCCCGGTGAAAGAGGATGGTACGCTCGATGCCGGCAAAGTCTTCTTCGACTCGACGCAATTGGTGAAAGAGAAGAAGCCGGGATTACCCGATGGCATGAAGGTGGACATCGCCGGTAACATCTTTGCCACCGGCCCGGGCGGCGTGTTCGTGTTCGACAAAACCGGCAAGCATTTGGGCACGCTGGCCACGGGCGTACCGACGGCGAATGTCGGTTTCGGCGACGACGGCAGCACGCTCTACATCACGGCCGATAAAAATTTAGTCCGAGTGAAGACGACCACCAAAGGACAAGGGTTTTAGGATGTCCACACCGACGCGCCGGGAATTGTTGAAGGCCACACCGCTGCTGGCGGTGCCGTGGTTGACCGGGTATTCGAACGGGGCGGAGCCGCCCCCCGCGACACCGTTTCCCGGCCGGGTGGTGCGGATGCAGGAGCCGAGAAACCTAGAGTTCCCAATTTCGGCCTTGCGAGACGCGATCACGCCGACGGATCAGCACTTCGTGCGCAGCCACTTCGCGACGCCGAAAATCGACATGGCGACGTGGAAATTGAAGATCGAAGGGCAAGTCGAGAATCCGTTGGAACTGTCGTACGACGACATTTTGAAAATGAAATCGGAGACGAAGTCGATCACGCTGGAATGCGCTGGGAATGGGCGGGTGTTTCTCACCCCGGCGGTGCGCGGTTTGCAATGGGGCTTCGGTGGCGTCAGCACCGGAAGTTGGACAGGGGTTCCGATGGCGGCGGTGCTCGAAAAGGCCGGAGTCAAAGCGGGTGCTTCGGAAATCATTTTCGTCGGGGCGGATCAGGGCAACATCACGGCCGACCCGAGCTCGCCGGGGCCGATTCACTACGACCGAAGCATTCCCCTCGAAAAAGTGCTCAAGAGCGACTGCCTGTTCGCGTACAAACTCAACGGTGAGGATCTTCCCGCATCGCATGGGTTTCCGCTGCGCGGGGTGATCGGCGGCTGGTTCGGTATGGCCAGCATCAAGTGGCTGTCGCGAATCATCGTAATCAACAAACCGTATCAAGGCTTTTGGCAAACCTTGGACTACTCTTACTTCGAGCGGCGCGACGGGGGAATGCCGAGTTTGGTGCCGGTGACGGCGATCGATCCGAAAGCGGTGATCGCCAAACCGTCGCTGAGCGAAGTGGTGCCGGTCGGACAGGCGTACCGGATCCACGGTGCGGCTTGGGCGGGGGAACAGAAAGTCGGGCAGGTCGAGGTCAGCGTGGACGGTGGCAAAAATTGGGAGCGTGCTAAGCTCGGAGATCAACCGAGTTCCCTGGCCTGGGCGTTCTGGGAATATTCTTGGACGCCATCGGCTCGCGGGCCGGCCGCTTTGGTGGTACGATGCACGGACGAAAAAGGAAATCGCCAACCGGACAAACGCGATCCGGATCGGCGCAGTTACAAGATCAATCATTTGGTGCCGGTTGAAGTGCTTGTTAAATAGAGATCGCCAACGAGGTAGAACCATGTCCCCGACTCGCCCGTGCATATGGTTGTCGATTTTCGGAACGCTGCTGGTCGCGTCGATCCCGACGCGCGCCGCCGATACCGATGCGGCGATTCAAAAAGGGGCGCAGTACCTCGAAGGTGCTATCAAGGGCGGTGCTATCACAGTCGAGTACAAAGTTGGCGGCTCGGCGCTGGCAGGTATGGCCTTATTGGAAGCCGGGATGAAACCGGATTCACCCGGTGTGGCCGCGATCACGAAACATCTCCGTGAAGTCGCTTTGGCCCAAACGGAAACGTACCCTGTCGCCCTCTGCATTCTCTACTTCGACAAGCTCGCTGAGAAGACCAGTGATTTGGCAGATGAAGGGATCATTCAGATCTTGGGAATCCGCTTGTACGCCGGGCTGAATTCCACTGGCGGCTGGAGCTACAACACTTGGGACGCGGTCAGTGCTCAAGAGTTGACGCGTCTATCGGCTGCACTCCAGAAAAATGAACTTTCGACCAAAGCGCCCGATAAGCCGGTGGAAGAGTCAAAGAAGTCAGAAAAGCCAGATGACGGCTTTTTGAAGCCGGGTGCGAAGCAAACGCCGGCCCAAGCGGGCAACGGCAAACTGCACCCGGAAGCGGCCACACTACTGACCCAGGTGAAACAAACGATCCAGGCCCGTGGCCGCTCTGCCGTGACGGGCGACGACAATTCAAACACCCAATTTGGTCTCATCGGACTTTGGGTCGCCACTCGGCACGGTTTAACTCTGAACGATGCCTTCACGTTGATCGAAACTCGCTTTTTGCAAACCCAAAGCGCAAACGATTCGGGCTGGTCTTACAGTTCGGCGATGCCAGGCGTGAGTAGGTCAACACCCGCCATGACCTGTGCTGGGTTGCTCGGGCTCGCGGTGGGTGCCGGCACCCGTAACTCCTTGAAGGCTGAGAAAAATAAGGACAAACCGGTCGATCCAGCCAAGCCGATCGATGATGATCCGTTCTCGAACCCGAAAGCCAAGCCCGAAAAAGCCAACAAGGGAATCGGGAAACCGGCCGAAGCGGCACTGACATCACTCGGGAAGTTTTTGGGGGCCACTCGGGGGAATGCGGCTCAGGGTCCGGGACGCGGTGGGGCCGATCCGCAAGGGATTCGGGGATTGCAGGATTTCGTCGGGGCCGGCAACGGTTTTTACCTGCTCTGGTCCGTGGAACGCGTGGCGATGGCGTACGCTCTCGACACCATTGGCGGTGTGGACTGGTACGCTTGGGGCTGTGGTCACTTGTTGCCAGCCCAAGGTCAAGACGGCAGTTGGGGATTGGATACCTACGGCCACGCGATCAACACCTCGTTCGCCATCTTGTTTTTGACCAAGTCGAACTCGGTGCGCGACCTCTCGAACAAAATCAAAGGGAAAGTCCGCGATCCGGGTAAGACCGAACTCCGCTCCGGTGCGGGTAATGGCGCACCGATACTCTTTGCCCCGGCTCCTAAGGAAGGTGCCAAAACCGAACCGAAAGTCGATCCGAAACTGGCCGCCCCAGGGTTCACGCTTCCCGCCGTCCTTCCATTGAGCGAGGAAGTCGAGATCGAGAAAGTGGCGACCGCGCTCGAAACGGCCACCGCCGAGACCTGGAAAGCGAAGCTCAAGGAAGCCCGCGAATCAAAAGGGGCCAAGTGGACGCGCGGTTTGGCAAAGGCCTGCAACCAACTCGAAGCGGAAAAGCAGCAACAGGCCCGCGAAGCACTCGCGGAACGGTTGACCCGCATGACGGCGAAAACCCTCCGGGAATTGCTCAACGACTCCGACGGCGAATTGCGCCGGGCGGCCTGCCTCGCCGTGGCCATGCGCGAAGAGAAGTCGCTGATTCTGGCCGTGATTGAACGCATCACCGATCCATCGGAGATGGTGGTTCGCGCTGCCAAGGCTTCACTGAAGTCGATGAGCCAGGCCGACTTCGGGCCGGTCAGCGGTGCTTCGGACGAAGCCAAGGTCAAAGCGGCCGCGTTGTGGCGAACTTGGTATGAAACCTTGCCAAAATAGGTCATTTCGTACAATGTGTTGATTATGTCTTGGCCTGACCCGCGAATTTTCACGTCGCAACCGACCTGGACTTCCCGTCAACGGGGATCTATCCTCTTCCTACCTCCAACGGGTTGCCTCGGGCAATCTGTTCGAGACAAGTCGTTGCGGGGCAACGGCTTGCACAGGGATTGAAGTCGTCCACCGTTTGGCAAATTGCGATAGAAGTTATCGATTTTTCGGCTCATCGCGCAAGTTTGAGTGCGAATTGGCGAACTTCTAGCAACGAGTCGTGTCGGTGCCGGTAGTACTGTTAAAGAGAGGGTCGAGATCACTATGAACCTCAATGAACCGACTGGCACAATTTTGGACAATACTGGAATGGGTACGGAGAAGGATCGGAAGAAGATGCCGAAGATTATCGTGGGGCTGACCGGAACAACGGCGTTGAAGCTCGAACACACGTTTCGTCAAATGGGCTGGCGGGTCAGTGCGGCCAACGGTGCCGCCGAGACACGGGCGACGGCTCAGCGGTGCCGGGCCGCCGTGGTGGTATTGCCCGTGAGTCAGTTTGCCGAGAGCGGATTCTTGACCTGCGTCAAGTTGGTGGCCGCGATGCCGAAGACACGGGTTTGGCTCGTCGGGCCGGCCGATGAAGAGCACGAACGCTTCGCCTTGTTCGCCGGTGCCGCCGGGTATCTCTCGGAAGGGATGTCGGTTCAAGACATGGCCGAGATCATGAGCCAGCCGCACGCCCCGACGGCCCGCTGATCTCGGTGACCAATCAACGCTGCGAGGCGACCCGATTTGGGTCGCCTCGTTTCGTTTGATAACCCGTCGCTTGACCTTTATGATTCCGTATTAAAGTATCATCTACTGCGAATCGCGTGCGCCCGAGGTTCTCCATGGCCGATCTGCCCCCAGACAATGCCTACGACGATGTTCCCTACGAGAGCCATCCGTTCGCGCAGTCTCACCCGAGCCGGTTGTTCAGCATCGGCACGCTTTTTGGAATGCGGCCGACGCCGGTGCAGAAGTGTCGGGTGCTCGAACTCGGTTGTGCCGCGGGCGGTAACCTGATCCCCATGGCCGACTACTTGCCCGAAAGTCAGTTTGTGGGTGTCGATAACTCGGCCCTCCAGATTCAAGATGGCCTCGACACGATCCGGCAACTCGGCCTCGAAAACATCACGCTGAAGCACGCCAGCATTCTCGATGTCGATGCGGCCTACGGGCAATTCGATTACATCATCTGCCACGGGGTGTTTTCGTGGGTGCCCGAGAACGTGCGCCTCAAAATTTTGGAAATTTGCGGGACGCAACTCACGCCCAACGGCATCGCTTACGTCTCGTACAACACGTATCCCGGCTGGCACATGCGCGGCATGATCCGCGACATGATGCGTTTCCACGCCGCGCGGTTTCAAGCCCCGAAAGACCGAATCCAACAAGCGCGGGCCTTGCTGAAGTTCCTGACGCAATCGGTGAACCGAACGAACCCGCGCCTGCCAGAACTCCTCAATGGCATCGGTCAAAATTTAGACGCCCTGGCGAGCGGTCGGATGAATCCGACGCAGATCCCAACCCGGGTGAGTCAGACGGCGGAAGCCGTCGCCGAGTTCACGAACTTCTTCCCGGTCGACAGCTTGCAACGGCAAATGCAAAGTTTGCAAGCGGCGGCCTTGGTCGAGCCATTCGACGGAGCCGCGATCCAATTTGCCGCCGCGGCGACCCGCGGCAAGTTGAACGACTTTGCCGACATTATCCGCGCGGAAGGGGCCTACCCACAACTGCTCAAGCAAGAAGCCGATTCGATTCAAAATCAGGCCGACCATTACCTGTATCACGAGCACCTCGAAGAGGTGAACGAGCCGGTCTACTTCCATCGTTTCATAGCGTTGGCGAAGAATCGCGGGCTGAAATACTTGGGTGAAGCCCGTGTCGGCACCATGGTGACGGGTAACTTCGGTGCGGAAATTGAAAAGACCCTGCGGTTGCTCGCCTCGGATCAAATTCAGGCCGAGCAGTACATGGACTTCCTCCGGAATCGGATGTTCCGCGAAACCCTGCTTTGCGCCGAACGGCACCCGGTCAGTTGGTCTGTGGTTCCCGATTCGTTGCGAGCGCTCCACGTCGCGTCGTCGGCCAAGCCGGTGCTGCCGGAAGGCAAATCCGAAATTAACGTGTTGAACGACGAGACCGTGACGTACCGCAGCCCAGTCGGCATGACCATGGCGACCAACCGGCCGCTCCTCAAAGTGGCGATGCACTTGCTCCAAAACGCTTACCCGGCATCGATCCCGTTCGATTTGCTCCGCAAACAAGCCCGCGAACTCGTCGGTGGAGACGAGCAGAACAGCCCGCGGGTGATGGCGGAGGATTCGCAACTCGTCGCCATCGGCTTGTTGAACTGCTACATGAGTTCCGATCTGATCGAACTCTACGGCATGCCGATCACGTTTGCCCGTGCGGCGGGCGCTTACCCGTTGGCGTTAGCGTTGGCCCGCATCCACGCGGCCAAAACGGGGATCATCGCCAACCGTCGGCACGAAGTTGTGAAGTTGAACGAGTTGGATCGCCAGTTGATCCCGCTGCTCGACGGATCCAACGACCGCGCGGCCTTGGTGACGAAGCTGACAGAAGCGTCAATCGCCGGCGCGATCACGGTTCGCCAACACGATGCCCCGCTGACAGACCCGGCGCAGATCCGCGCAGCACTCGAAACGATTCTGGACGCCGCCTTGGGGAATGTCGCGCGGATGGGCATCTTGGTGGGGTGAATCTCAACTAAAATGCGGTGAACACGGACCATCTGAAGAAAGACCATGCCCAAAGACTTGTACGAAATCCTCGGCGTCCCACGGTCGGCCTCGCAGGAGGAGATCAAGAAAGCCTACCGTAAACTGGCCGGGCAGTTGCACCCCGACCGCAACCCCGGCGACAAAGAAGCCGAAGCCAAGTTTAAAGAACTCTCGGCGGCTTACGATGTCCTGTCGGACTCCGCCGAAAAGGACAAGTACGACCGCTTCGGACACGCCGGGGCGCAGGGTTTCCCCGGTGGCGGCGGCGGTGGTTTTCCCGGCGGGGGTGGCTTTCCCGGTGGCGGCAACGTCAACCCCGCAGAAGCGGAGGAACTGTTCCGCAACATGTTCGGCGGCGGGGGCGGTGGGGGGCCAGAAGGGTTCGATCTCGGTGGCATGTTTGGCAGTGGGGCGAAGCGCGGCAAAGGCCGTGGGAGTCGTAGCAAACCCCAACAACCCGCCGATGTCGAAACCGATATCGACGTGCCATTCAACACGGCGGCCCTCGGTGGCTCCATCAGTATTTCGGTGGGCGGTCGGACGATTGAAGTGAAAGTTCCAGCCGGCATCGAATCGGGTAAGAAACTCCGGGTACCGGCAAGTGCGACCGGTTCGGCCGACGTCTATTTGAAGGTGAAGATTGCGGCGCACCCGTATTTCCGCCGGGAAGGCCTCGACATCTTGCTCGATCTGCCGATCTCGGTTCCCGAAGCCATGCTCGGAGCGAAGGTCGATGTGCCGACACTCGACGGTTCGATTCTCACCGTGAAAGTACCGGGTGGCACATCGAGCGGTTCGCGGTTGCGGTTGCGCGGCAAAGGGATCGCCGGCGGCGATCAGTATCTCGTGTTCAAAATCGCAGTGCCGGCCACGTTCGACGAACGCACCAAGGAATTGCTCGAAGAGTTCGCCGAACACAACCCGCAAGATGTCCGCGCGGGGGTGGCATGGAAGTGAAGTATGGTGTAGGATGCCACCTCCAACACCCCATTTGAGCAACCCATGCGAACCTTAATCCTCCTGTCGAGTGTCGCATTCTTGGCAGTTGCCTTGGCAGCGCCGATCCCGCGCGAAATCAAAGCCCCGGAACTGATCGTCAACGGTAGCTTCGAAGATGGCCCCGACACCGAGGTCTATGTCTCTCTGGATGAAAAGTCGACTTCGATCAAGGGTTGGACGGTGACACGCGGCCAAATCGACTATATCGCAGCTCACTGGAAAGCGGCCGACGGCAAGCGAAGCCTCGACCTCCACGGTTCGCCCGGTTTCGGCGGCGTCAAGCAGACGATCAAAACCGAACAAGGGAAGACTTACCGCGTGACCTTCATGATGGCGGGCAACCCCGGTGTCGGTACGAAGTTGATGACGCTCGCGGTTTACGCCAACAAGGAGTCGAAGAAGTTCGAGTTCGACTGCACCGACAAAACGATCGAAGAGATGGGCTGGAGCAAGAAAACGTGGGACTTCAAGGCCGATGCGGATGAGACCGTCATCGAGATTGCGACAGCGATGACCGAAGAACCGTTCGCGGGGCCGGCCTTGGACAACGTGTCGGTCAAGCTTTTAAAATGAGGATTGGGCCGTGCCCGCACTCTTTTCATTCCCGCAGACCGTACGGCTCAAAACCCCGGCCGAGTTCCAAGCCGTCTACGACCGCAAGCGTTCGGTGAGCGATGCCTTGATGGTGATTTGCGCCAAGGAAAATGCACGATCGCTTCGCCGCGTCGGCCTCTCGGTGTCCAAGAAAATCGGTAACGCCGTGGCCCGGAACCGGTGCAAGCGGCTCTTCCGCGAAGCGTACCGATTGAGCCAGCACGAATTGCCGGTCGGGGTCGATCTCATCATGATCCCGAGGAATGTGCCTCGGGAACCAACGGTTGCGGAATTGAGCGAATCGCTCGTGAAACTGGCCCGCGACGCGGCCCGCAAATTGACCCCGAGGCTGGCATGATCCGCTGGCTCTATCGCACGCCGAGCCGGCTACTCACCGAAGCGATCACATGGCTGGTGCGTGGCTACCAGTATCTCATTCGGCCGTTGCTACCACCGGTCTGCCGGTTCGAACCCGGATGCAGTGACTACATGATTCTGGCCTGTCAAAAGTACGGGCCGATCATCGGAGCAGCCAAGGGCACGTGGCGACTCTGCCGCTGCAATCCACTCTTTCCCGGCGGTTACGATCCCCCATGACCGCCAAATTGCACCACACGCCCAAGGAAGCATTCGGCAAGCGCGTCCGCGAAACCATCGCTCTCGACGGCCGGGAATTTCTATTGGATCGCCCCGAACGGCTCGATCTTGTGTTCGATCATCCGCAAGTGCGCGCCGCGTACAACAGCGATTTGTACATCCCCTTTTGGTGCGACCTTTGGCCCGCCGCCCAGATGCTGGCACGCGAGATCCTCGATGAACCGTGGGACTTAGCCACGCACGGTCGCGCCCTCGAAATCGGCTGCGGTTTGGGGTTGAGCGGCATCGTGGCGATGTCACGCGGGTTGCAAGTCACCTTCTCCGATATCGACCTCGGGGCCTGCCAACTGGCCGCCGAGAATGCGGCACTGAACGGCTACCCCGGCGCCGCTATCCTCGCCCTCGACTTTCGCGCACCCCCGACCACTCTGGCGTACCCGGTGATCTTCGGGGCGGACGTGCTCTACGACGAAGACATGACCGGCTCGGCCGTGTCGTTTTTGATGGCCCATCTGCCAGCGAACGGGTTGGCGTTGATCGCCGACCCGGATCGCGTCTCGGCACGACCCTTCCGCGCCATGCTCGAAAGTGTCGGGATGACTGTCAAACTCAAGCCGAAAAAGGTCGGCCCCCACGGCAGCAAAACAAAAGGTGTGGTGTATCGAATCACACGGGGCTAAAACAATACACAGCCTTGGGTCGCCGCCTCGGCGCACTTGGAAAACTTTCAAGTTGTTACGCCATTCGCTTCTTCAGTTCGACATTCACGGCTTCCAAATACTCGTCGGTCGTGAGGTACGGGGCATCCGGTCGGATCAAAATGGCCAAATCCTTGGTCATCTTGCCGGATTCCACCAGATCGACGCAGACTTTCTCGACCGTCTCGGCGAATCGAACCACATCCGGGGTACCGTCCATTTTGCCGCGGTAAATCAGCCCGCGCGTCCAGGCGTAGATCGATGCGATCGGGTTCGTGCTCGTCTTCTTGCCCTTTTGGTGCTCGCGGTAGTGCCGGGTCACCGTGCCGTGCGCCGCTTCGGATTCGACAGTCTTTCCATCGGGGCTCATCAGCACGCTCGTCATGAGGCCAAGCGAGCCGTATCCTTGGGCGACGGTATCACTTTGCACGTCGCCGTCGTAGTTTTTGCAAGCCCAGAGATAGCCGCCGGACCACTTCATGTTGCTGGCCACCATGTCGTCGATCAGCCGGTGCTCGTAGGTGAGTTTCTTGGCGTCGAAGGCCGCTTGGAACTCGGCATCGAAAATCTCTTGGAACAGGTTCTTGAAGCGACCGTCGTACACTTTGAGGATTGTATTCTTTGTCGATAAATAGACGGAGAATCCACGGCCCATGCCGTAGTTGAAACAGGCCCGTGCGAAGCCTTTGATCGACGCATCGAGGTTGTACATCGCTAGCGTCACGCCGGCGCCGGGGGCTTTGTACACTTCCTTCTCGATGCTTGGGCCGCCGTCGGCTGGGGTGAACGTGAGCTTCACCGTGCCGGGCTTGTCGAAGAGAATTTCGCTGGCCTTGTATTGGTCGCCGAAGCCATGCCGGGCAATCACCACGGGTTTGTCCCAGTGGCCCACGAGGCGGGGGACGTTGGAACAGACGATCGGCTCGCGGAAGATGGTTCCGTCCAGAATGTTGCGAATGGTACCGTTCGGCGAGGGGTACATCCGCTTGAGACCGAACTCTTTGACGCGTGCTTCATCCGGCGTGATGGTGGCACACTTGACCGCGACGCCGTACTTTTTGGTCGCTTCGGCGCTGTCGAACGTGACTTTGTCGTCGGTGGCATCGCGGTGTTCGATGCCGAGATCGTAGTATTTGAGGTCGATGTCGAGGTACGGGAGAATGAGAGTTTCGCGGATCTTCTGCCAGATGATGCGGGTCATCTCGTCGCCGTCCATCTCGACAACGGGGTTCAAAACTTTGATCTTGGCCACTGGGAGAAGCTCCGGAAGGTAACAGGTACATCGCACGAAGGCGTTAGCTTATCGGCGGCGCAGGGTGCGGACAGAAGGGCCATTCGGGGCAGCGGCATGGTCGTTCCAGAAAGTTGGTCGCTTTCTGGGCAGGAAGTTACTTTCCAATGGAGGGTGGGGCCATCCGGGTCGGAAAGGTAAAAGCGAGTATAACCGACCACGCCAGCCGCTGCTCTCCTTGCAAAAAAAGCCCCAAAGAGATACCCTTTTCCTAAACGTCCCCGATTCGGAGTGGTCTTGTCGACTAGCCTTTTTTACCCGTTGGAACTTCCCAATCCAGTTGTCTGGTTCTACGGCACGTTCGCGCTGGCACTGGCGATCTATTTCCAGTTCCAGCGACTGTTCGCATGGCGGAACTTCGACATCGTGGCCCTATTCTTATTCGCACCGGGCTTCCTCATCATTGAAGGTGCCGGCCGCGATCCTTCGATTGTGTTCTTGGGTTACGTTTGGTTACTGGTCGCCTGCCTATTCTGGTTCGTCCGCTGCCTGATCGACGTGATGGCCACGAAAAGACCCCGAGTCGCCGTGAACCTCTCGACGATCGGGTTGTATTGGCTTGGTGGGGCGTTGCTTTTGGCGTTGTGTGTGAACGCTGCCACGAAATCGGTCGATTCGGAACCAGTTGGGAAACGCACCGGTCAATTGAACGGCGTCGAAGAAAGTGTCACGGAAGTCGTGCAATTGGCTCAGCCGGCCGAAACGAAGATCCTCGTGAGCCGGGGCATCGCCATCGGTTGCCAAATCGCCGTGGTCACCCTGCTGATTTTGATCGGCACCCTTGTCTACCGCGAAACGGCCATCGGAGCCAGCGCCGCCGGGCTTTATTTACTGCTGCCGAGTACGTCGTATCGGTTCGACCAATCGCACCACGTCTGGCCGACAGCACTGTTGCTAGGGGCATTCTTGGGTTATCGCCGGCCAGTCGCCGCCGGCATTCTGTTCGGAATTGCGGTGGGGACGTCGTTCTTCCCGGTTTTGTTGTTGCCAGTCTGGATGCAGTTTTACCGCGGCCGCGGGCTAGGTACGTTCTTGGCTTGGTACACCGGCTTCTTGGTGATCAGTTTGGCCTGCACTGTGCCCGCACTCGTTTTCGGTGGTGAGTTCACCTCCGGTATCTGGCAGACGCTCAACCTCGCCGATTGGCTCCCCTGGCGTGTGGCCAAACTCGAAAGCATTTGGACGGGGGTCTATTGGGCTTATCGTTTACCGGTTTTTATAATTTACATTGTGATGGTGGTCGGTTCGTTATTTTGGCCGACCGTGCGCGATTTTGGCCAGTTGCTCGCGGCCAATGCCGCATTGCTCATTGGAATCCAGTTTTGGTTCGGGGATCGCGGGGGTGCTTACATGCTTTGGTTCGCCCCGCTGGTGATCTTGATGATCTTGCGACCGACGACGACGGAACTCCAACCCCCGATTCAAAACCGGAGAGTGTTGTTTGGCTGGTTGCGGCGGCGGCGAACATCCAATTTGGGTACGGCTCCGAGTCTGGCTGTTTGAAGGAAGGAATCGAACCGTGTTCTTGCGAGTCCTGTTGCCGGTGGCCATCGTCGCGACCATCGTGGCCATTCCGCTGCTGCATAAAGTGAATCGAGTCCGGACGGTGCGGAACCTGCGCACCGTGGAACAGAACATCTTTTACCGCAGTGGTCAGCTCAGCCCGGAAGCATTTGAGCGCGTCGTCCACGAGCGAAACATCCGGACGGTGTTCTCGATTCGCGATTCCAAATTCTCCGGCAGCGAGCAAAGCGATGAGTTCGAGCAGACGTTTTGCGAAGAGACGGGCCGTAAATTCCACCGTCTGCCGATACCGAGTTGGGAATGGAAAGACGACCGAATCCCAGGAGAAGAGACGGTGCGGCTCTATTTGAAGTTGTTGGGGAACGCAGAAGAAACACCCCGGCCGATGTTGATCCATTGCTTCGCGGGCGAACACCGCACCGGGGCATTGGTGGCCATCTATCGGATGGAATACAGCGGCTGGGGCAATGACGACGCCATCGACGAAATGACCTCCGTGGGCAACATTCGCACCACCTACGCCAAGAGCCTGACCGATTACCTCAGCAACTACACCCCGCGGAATCGACCCGCTGGCGGACTGATAAAAATGCCATAAGCTAGCCTCTCGCGAGGGTGGCGGAATTGGCAGACGCACAAGATTTAGGTTCTTGCGGCCGCAAGGCTGTACGGGTTCAAGTCCCGTCCTTCGCACTCGATAAAGTAGCCTGATTTCCTAGGGCTTTCGTGCATTGGTCGGGCGATGTTGCGGTCGCCCGGCAAATCTATTGTACACCGGATTCACTGCCCTAAAATGCGGATTCACTGCCCCGAATCCGGAATTCACTGCCCCATTCACTGCCCCGAAATTCAAACATCCCCCAATCTTGTCGCTCGGACGATTCAGGGGATTAAGGGGACGGTTTTCTAAGTTCGCTTCCAAAGTGAGTTGACCGCGTACACCTCGGGCACTGGGCCGGGGCGTCCGGTGCCGGTCGGATCCACCGGCCGGATGTAGCCGTGGTCGGTCAACACTTTGAAAACGTCCGTCAACGCATCCGTGCTCGTCACGTCCCGCTTGTCCTTCAGTTGCTGGAATGCCTCGGTGCGGCTGAAGACG
>JAYSYJ010000188.1:0-4470 GCA_043727675.1 Fimbriiglobus sp. | reverse complement strand
TCCGCTTCCGCGCTCGACGTTCGTCTCGCGGCTAATCTCGATTCATCTCTGCAGAAATTCAAACAACACTTCAGCGGCCGCGTCCAACTGTTCCAGTTCAATCCATTCGTCCTTGGTGTGCGCCTGGGCGATGTCGCCGGGGCCGAACACCACTGCCGGGATGCCCGCTTCTTGGATCGTGCTGGCGTCGGTGCCATACGGGACGTTCCACACCTCGTGCTCACCGCGCACGCGGTCGATGGCGGCCCCCAACCGTTGCACAAACTCGTGCCCACCCTCGGGCAACAATGCAGGGCAGACTAATTTCGGTGGCACCGCGGTGAACTCGAATCCCTGCAAATGGCGGTTCAGATCGGCAATCGCTTCGCTCGCCGATTCGCCCGGCAACAACCGGCGGTCGATGTCGATGACGCAGCGGTCGGGCACCGTGTTCGGGCTGACACCGCCGTGGATCATACCGACCACGAGCGTCCGCGGCCCGAGATCCGCATCCGGCGTACGTGCTTGAAGTTCCTTCGAGTAACTCTCGATCGCGGTCAGAATGGCCCCCATGCGATAGACGGCGTTGAGGCCGTCCTGCGGGCGCGAACTATGGCACGCCCGCCCGGTGGTTTCGATCTGCCACCTCACGACGCCCTTGTGCGACCGCACGATGTTCAAACTCGTCGGCTCTGCGACGATGGCGAAGTCGGCCCACAATCCAGACTTCACAAGGGCTTGCGCCCCGAGGAACGTGTGCTCTTCATCGACGGTGAAGGCGAGGATCACCCGCGGGGCGTTCGCCGGCTTCTCCGACACCAAGCGGCGGAAGGCACCGAACATGGCCACGCCACCACCTTTGACATCGCAGGCCCCGCGACCGTAAAGCTTGCCCCCTTCAATGACCCCGCCGAACGGGTCGATGGTCATCCCGTCCACGGGGACAGTATCGGTATGGGCTTCGAGCAAGATCGTCGGTGCGTTGGTGTTCGACGGTTCAAACGTGGCGATCAAGTTATCCCGACCCGTCGCGACAGGTTGACGAATCACGGAGACGCCGAGGCTCCGCAGCTCCGCTTCCCAGCGCGCGATCACACGAGATTCGTAGAGGATCTCCGGCAGAAGGTCGGTGCGGCCCATCGGGTTCACCGATGGCAACCGCACGAGTTCGGCCAGGAGTTGCGGCAGAGAGAGCATCGAGAAAGCCTCAATTTTCAGGCTATGAAGACCGTTTGCGGTTCAAAAGCCCGATCCGTCGATACTCACTAATCATCGCCGCCAGCTTCTTTCTCGATCGCGTAGTTGCCGTAGAAGGTTTGATCGGAAAGAATCGGGTCGTAACCGTCGTAGCTGCCGAGGTAGATCAGGCGAGAATCTCGAATGATCAGTTCGAGTCCATGTTCGGATTCCCAATCGCAGTTCAGCTCCATGTGCACGACGGGTAGTTGATGATCGGGCGTTTCGGGCACGATCAGCACCCCATCTTCGATCAGTTTTAGCACGCTCGCGCGATGGGGGAATTCTCGCAGAGGCTCGCCTACCTCTTCGAGAAAACCATTGCAGTAACGAATCGAGGCGGCGCAAAAGTCGTCGATCAGTTTCTGCGAAAGCGAATTGAGTATGTTCGCGCAGCATTGAGCATATGCCTGAGAGCCACCATCGCTCAGCATCACTTTAATTTCGCGGTCGAACAAAGTGTAGAAGACGGTTCCGTCGGTTCCATCTTGCCACCGAATCGAAGGGGAGCTTGAATTCGCCATCCTCGTTCCTCTTACACAATCCAAATTATCCAGGAGTTTATCCAACGGGTTCTTTGCGACATTCGCTTCGGGGAACCTACCTCACTTCGCCGCCGCTGCCCACTTCTCGCGGATGAAGGCGATCCCTTTCGTGTACACCTCCTCCGGAGACGGGAACAGGTCGCGCCAGACGCGGGTGGCGGCGGCCAAATCGGGGAGGGCCCGGCCGAAGGCTTCGATGACGCACCAGCCGTCGTAGCCGGTGTCGCGGATGGCTCGGAAAGCTTCGTCCCAACGGACTTGGCCGGTGCCGGGGGTGCCGCGGTCGTTCTCGGAAATGTGGACGTGGGCGAACACATCCCGGCACGCCGCCACGCCCGCCGCTTGCGATTTCTCTTCGATGTGGGCGTGGAAAGTGTCGTACATGCAGCGGAAGCTCGGGTGATCGACCGCCTTCACGAGCGCCCGCGCGTCGGCGGCCGTCGTCAGAAAGTAGCACTCGAAGCGATTCAAATATTCGATGGCGAGCGTGAGCTGAGCCTGGGCCGCGAAATCGGCTGCTTGGTGGAGCACTTCCGCGGCATGGCCCTTTTCCGTCGCGGTCGGCCCCGCCCCACTGAAGACGCCCAACGGCGAGTGATACGGCCCGCACATGGCGAAGCTGCCGAGCGTGTGGTTGATGTCGATGGCCCACTTCAACCGTTCGAGGGCCGCCGCACGAATGCTGGCGTCCGGGCTGATCGGGTTCGTCTCGGGATTCATCACGGTGACGGTGGAACAGGCCAACCCTTGCTTGTCGAGTTCGGCACGCAGGGTCTTGTAATGGGCGACGGTTCCATCGAAGAGGGGGATTTCCACGCCGTCGAACCCGGCCGCCTTAATCTTGGCAATGGTGGGGTAGTCCGCCTCGGTGACGAAGCCGGTCCACAACAGCAGGTTCATGCCAATTTTCATTCCGGACTCCAAAGACGATGGGGCTAGAGCGTGACCGGCATTGTCCGCGCCGCATGGGATCGTGGCAAGGGGTACCGAGTCTAGCAACGACCCAAACCGGTTGTGTCAGCCAGACTCGACAGTTAAGCTGAGTTTGTTTGATCCCTGGGCGGGGGCTAGCGATGTCTCGACGGTCAACGTGGGTTTGGGCTTGGGTTGTCATCGGTTGGTGGGCCGGCTCCGCGGGTGCGCAAGAGTCACTCCCTCCGAAAGCGATTGCGGTGCTGCCGATCTTCTTCGTTCCCAAAGGAGAAGAGGCACCGACGGCGGATCAGAGCAAACGGCTCCTCCAGCACCTCGAACTGGCTCGAACCCGTTATGGCGAACTCTTGCCGAATCAGGAGACGTTCACCATCGCGGAAGAGAAGCCGCGCGTCTATCGTGCCGAGAAGGGGTTGGCCTATTACCGGACTCAACCGGAAAATGCCGCCCCGCAGATCACCGCCGAGATGCTGGCGGAGCTGAAAGTGACCCGCTTCAATTGCCCGTATGTGATGCTCGTGGTGGTGATGAACAAGAAAGACGAATTCCCCGTCGGGGGTGGTCGGCCGCTCAACGGTGGGTTCAACACCGGGGGCGCGATCATCGTGATGTCGACGTTCGCCCTGGATCGCTTGCCCAATTTTCAATCGACACTCCAACACGAACTCGGCCACAGCTTCGGACTGCCCCATGTGGATGTTTACGGATACGACTTGAAATCCAACGATTCGATCATGTCGTACAACCCCAAGCACCACACCAAAGGCCTCACGTTGAGCAAGACGCCCGGCAAACTGAACCCGGAAGATCTGTGGGGGCTTTCGCTCAATCGACGGGCTTTTCCCAAGCTCAAATTCGACCCGAAAACGGATGTGCCGGCGGGGTACCAGTTGGCGAAAAAGCTCGTTCCACTCGGGCCGATGACGATCCCGGGGCATGCCAATGTGACCGTCGCCACCGACGCGGGGGAAGAATACAAAAGCAAAGTCGGGAACATCGTGCAGGGATCGATTCTGCCGAGCGTGAAGACGGGCCAAGTGACCTTCGATGCCAGCACGATGTGGCAATCGTCCAACTCGAAGACCGGGTGGGTCACGGTGCAAGTCACGTTGCCTTACGAAGTCGAGTTGACCCGTCTCGGCATCCATTCGCAACACAGCGGCGAATACCACGCCACCGAAGCGATCCGCGTTTCGGTGAAAGATTCCAAAGGCAAGTTCCAATCGGTGCTGAAAGCGGATTTGAAGGCCGCCGATGGCGTGGTCACGTTGCCGAAAACGAAGGGGCGAGTCTGGCAATTGGAGTTTCAAGCCGATAAAACCGGTTGCGTCGTGATCCGGGGTATCCAGTTCTACTCGGGCGACGACGAACTCTTCCCGCCCCTGATTCCGCGGTGAGCTCGCTACGAATTGGCATATCAACGGCGGTCGTTCGCTTGGGCCGCCAGTGCCCGGTGTTGGGTGGACAATACGGCGTTGCCCATTTCGTGGTGGATCACGGCCAAGGCGGTGTGCGATGGGCCATGGTACGGATTGCGTTTCAAAGCCGTGTGAAACCAGCGGATGGCCTCGTCGGGTTGACCCGCTCTCAGGGCGATGCCGGCGATTTCATACGGGGGATTCGGGTCGTTCGGTTGTTTCTGCAAGGGGCCTTGGATCAATTCCGTCAAGCGATCGGAATCGGTCGTCAACGTTTTCACTGTGGTCAATTCGCGGGCCACGTCGTCACGGCGTCCGAGTCGAGTCAGTGCCACGATGTACAAATTCCGCGTGCCGAT
>JAYSYJ010000187.1:0-4480 GCA_043727675.1 Fimbriiglobus sp. | reverse complement strand
GGGCGTTGCCGCGTTTCCGCAACAAGCCGATCGCCGTCGTCGGTGCCGGCGACTCCGCGTCCGAAGAGGCCAACTTCCTCACGAAGTTCGGCAGCAAGGTCTACATGATCGTCCGCCGCGGCGAAATGCGGGCGAGCAAAATCATGGCCGAGCGGGCCAAGAATAATCCCAAGATCGAGATCAAGTGGAACAGCGTCGTCGAGGAAGTGCTCGGCGAAGAAAAAGCCGGCGTGACGGGCATCCGCATCAAAAACTTGCTCGGCGGCCCCGATGAAACGCTGGCCGTCACCGGGATGTTCTGCGCGATCGGGCACACGCCCAACGTCGGCTTTCTGGATGGCCAAGTGAAGCTCAACGAGGGCGGCTATGTCCTCTGGACGACGGTGTCTCGAACCTACACGAGCGTCGATGGTGTCTTCGCCGCCGGGGATGTGGCCGACGATTACTACCGTCAAGCCGTCAGCGCCGCCGGCACCGGCTGCATGGCGGCGCTCGATGCGGAACGTTGGTTGGGTCACCACGGTTTGCTGTAAATCCCGGGAGCATCAATGGCATACGCCGACTTCGATATCGAAATGGCCGAGACTCGGTTGGGTGTGGTTGTGCACACCGCCGACCTGTTCCCCGGTCTTGTATCGCATCCTGTTCCCGCCTGGTTAATCGATCAATTGAAACGGGCCTCGACGCTGCCATTCGTCAGCGAGAAGGCCCGCAGCGAACTGGTCATCAGCCCGATTTTGCTGGCGGTACGCGAGATGAGTGCCGACCGGATGTCGGTTCTATCCGGGATTCGGTTCGATGTGCAGCCGGATCAAGGCTTGGTAGGCGAATGCGATTTCCTACTGAGTTTGAGCGATCCGCTTCCGGTCGTCCGCCCACCGGTCATCACGTTGGTCGAAGCCAAGAAACAAGACATCGATGCCGGTCTCGGCCAGTGTATCGCTCAAATGGTCGCCGCCCGCATCTTCAACGAGCGTCACGAAAAAACCGGCCCCGTCTTCGGCTGCGTGACTACGGCCGAGATTTGGCAATTCCTACGCTTGGACGGGAGCGCTGTCAAACTCGATCCGACCCGTCGGCTGATTTCAGAAGTCGGTGAGTTGCTCGGGGTCTTCCAAAGAATCCTCGAACAGACTAACTAAAGCTGTCGAAACAACTCCAACTTGTGCGGTGCGTTCCGAGCCAAGTCATTTTTGAAGCATTCAACTTCGGTGATTCCCTCAAAACGTCGGTGCCACCTTCCGCACCAGATCATTCGCTACATCCAGCGAATCGAGTGTCCCGGCGTCGGTCCAATAGCCGTCGAGGGTGCTGAATCCCATGCGGCCGGATTTCAAATAGTAATTGTTCACGTCGGTGATTTCGAGTTCGCCCCGACCCGAGGGCTTGAGCGTTTTGATGACGCTGAACACATCCGGCGGGTAGATGTAGATCCCGACGACGGCGAGGTTCGACTTCGGATTCTTCGGCTTCTCTTCGATGCCGATCACCCGTTCGCCATTGAGCTCCGCGACACCGTACCGACCCGGATCGTGAACCTCTTTCAGACCGATCCAGGCCCAATCGGGTTTGGCCGTCGCCGCTTCGAGCATCGGTTTCAAACTGGCTTGGAAAATATTGTCGCCCAGCAGCACGCACGAACGGCTATCGGTGCAGAAGAGTTCCGCCAACCCGAGAGCTTGCGCGATCCCCCCGGCCTCATCTTGCACGCGGTAGGTCAGCCGGCAGCCGTGATCTTTGCCCGATCCGAGCAGTTCGATGAAGTCGCCCATGTGCTCGGTTCCCGACACCAGCAAGATGTCGGTGAGGCCGGCCCCGGTCAACTTTTTGAGCGGATGGTACACCATCGGATATGGCCCGACGGGCAGCAAGTGCTTGTTGGTGACTTTCGTCAGTTCGCCCAAGCGGGTTCCTTTACCGCCGGCGAGAATCACTCCGCGAATCATAGATGCTCCTTTTGGGTCAGTGGTCGGTGGATAGTGGTCAGTGGATAGTGGATGGTGGTCAGTGGTCAGCAACCGAAGGCCGGCGGATTTCCAGCTGCTTTGGTTCTGACCACTGACCACTATCCACTGACCACTGCAGTACCGTACTGCTTCTCGTAATAGCTCAGATAGTCTTTGTTCTTGATGGTCGCCACCCACTGAGCGTTCGCTCGGTACCAATCGATGGTGCTTTGCAGGCCTTGCTCGAAACTGATCTTGGGCGACCAGCCAAGTTCGGTTTCGGCCTTGGTGCAGTCGATGGCATAACGGCGATCGTGGCCGAGGCGATCTGGCACATACTTGATGAGCGTGTGCGGTTTGCCGAGCAATTCCAGCAGTAATTGTGTCAAGTGCAGGTTCGCTTTCTCGCAGCGTCCGCCGAAGTTGTAGACTTCGCCGGAGCGTCCGCGTCGCCACGCCGCTTCGACTCCGCTGCAATGATCGAGCACGTGGATCCAATCGCGGATCTGCAGGCCGTCACCGTACACCGGGACTTGTTGATCGTTCAGCAAGTTCGTGACGAACAGCGGAATGAGCTTCTCGGGGAACTGGTACGGCCCGTAATTATTACTGCACCGCGTGATGACGGCCTGCATGCCAAAGGTGTGGTGATACGACTTCACGAGCAAGTCTGACGCGGCTTTGCTGGCACTGTACGGGCTACTCGGATCGAGCGGGGTCGTTTCGAGGAAGGCCCCCGTTGGCCCGAGGCTGCCGTACACTTCGTCGGTGGACACATGGACGTACTTTTCAATTTTGAACTCGCGCACGGCGTCGAGCAATATCTGGGTGCCGAGGACATTGGTTCGTACGAACGGGCCGGAATCTTGGATGCTCCGATCCACATGGCTCTCGGCTGCAAAGTGGATGACATCGGTGATGCCGGCATTCAACGCGGTCCTCACATCGTCTCGGTTTGTGATGTCGCCTTTGAAGAACGAATAGCGCGGATTGTCGGACACATCCGCGAGGTTGGCCAAATTCCCGGCGTAGGTCAGGGCATCGAAATTCACCACCGTCACGGCCGTGTCGGTGGAGAGTAACTGCCGGATGAAATTGCTGCCGATGAACCCGCAACCGCCGGTGACCAGAACTCGGGACATGGATCGCCTCGCCGCGAAAATCGGATTCAACTGCACGTTTTAGCCAGTTCTCGGACAACAGTCGATAGGATTTGCAGGGCCGTTACCACCTGCTCTGAAGTGATGCACAGCGGCGGGCAGAATCGGATGGCCGTTTCTCCGCAGCCGAGCAAGAGCAGACCGGCACGGAAGCAGTGGTCGATGATGACTTCCCGAACGGCGCTGCTCGGCGTATCGACGGCGATCATCAAGCCGCGCCCGCGCGGCGAGGTGAGCATGGGGAATCGGTTTGCGAGTTCGCGCAAACCGGACAGCAGTTCCGCACCCCGTTCGCGGGCATTTGCCAAGTAATCGCTTTCGAGCAAGTCGAGTGTGACCAATGCCGCCCGGCAGGCGACGGGGTTTCCGCCGAACGTGCTGGCGTGGCTACCCGGCGGCCAGTCCATGACGTCCGCTTTAGCGATGATGGCACCGAGGGGCAAGCCGGAGGCGATCCCCTTGGCCGTGCAGATAATGTCCGGCTCGATGCCCGATGTTTCCACCGCGAAGATCGTACCCGTGCGGCCCATCCCCGATTGAATTTCATCGACGACCAGCAGGATGCCGTACTTGTCGCAGAGTGCTCGCAGTGCGGGCCAACATCCGCTGGGTAAGGCGTGGTAACCGCCTTCCCCTTGGATTGGCTCCACGAAAATCGCGGCGATTTCATCCGGCGGGGCGGTGCGGTGGAACAGATCTTCTTCGAGATCGCGCACCAACTGACAACTCGCTGTCGCACAGGACGGATTGCAAGCGCGCGGGAACGGCACATGGTGGACATCGGGAACCAGTGGCGAGAATCCCCGGCGATGGGTGACCTTGGAACCGCTCAGCGACATGGCCCCGTAAGTCCGGCCGTGGAAAGCCCCGAGAAACGCGATGACCCGGGTGCGGTGGGTGTGCCAACGGGCGAGTTTGAGCGCGGCCTCGACGGCTTCCGCACCGCTGTTGCAGAAGAACACTTTCTTCGGCGACGGCCCCGGCGCGAGCGCCGCCAATCGCTCGGCGAGTTCGATCTGGGGCCGGTAGTAGAAATCGGTGCCGGACATATGGACGAGCGTCGCCGCTTGATCTTGGATCGCGGCCACGACAGCCGGGTGACAGTGACCCGTATTGGCGACGGCGATCCCAGCGGTGAAATCGAGAAAGCGGTTCCCATCCACATCGATAATCACGGCCCCCGAGCCTTCTGCGACAACGAGCGGATAGACGCGCGTGTACGACCCCGAGACAAACACCGCATCCCGGGCCAGCAAGCCCGTGGCAATCGGGCCGGGCAACGCAGTGTGAATCGACGGTACCGAGAGATGGTCGAAACGGAACATGGGTAGCCCTCCGAACGTGAACGATAGGATTCGTCAACGGAGTTCGACA
>JAYSYJ010000186.1:0-13503 GCA_043727675.1 Fimbriiglobus sp. | reverse complement strand
GAATCAACAGAGCGGGAAGCACGTGGGCCGGTTCCGCCACCGACAGCGACAACGCACCGTCCGAACCGCGTTTCACGGTCTTCACCGTCGGTAGTGCTTGCAATGATTCATCCAGAAGTGAAGCAGGAGCATCGACGGTGAAGTCGATGACATGTTCACCACCGACTTGCAGGATCAAATCGTGGGGTGTTCCGAGCGCGATTACTTGACCTTGGTCAATCACCGCGACACGATCCGCCAATCGCTCCGCTTCGTCCATGTAGTGCGTGGTGAGAAGAACCGTCCGTCCGCGAGCTTTGAAATCGCGGATCACGTCCCAAAGTTGACGGCGTGATTGCGGGTCGAGACCCGTCGTCGGTTCATCTAAAAAAAGAAGTTCAGGTTCGCCGACGAGCGCGCACGCCACGGCCAGCCGTTGTTTTTGTCCACCCGAGAGTTTATCGACAAACGATCGTGCCTTTTCGTTGAGCGAGACCAACCCGAGTGCCACGTCCGGTTCTAATCCCTTCTGGTAGAAACTGCGAAAGAGTGTCACCGTTTCGCGTACGGTCAATTTGTCTGAAAGTCGTGTTTCCTGGAGGGAGATGCCCATCCGTTCCCGCAACTCCGGTTCGTGCGTCGCCCAACTCCGGCCGAGCACAGTCACTTCCCCCGAGGTCGGTGCCAACAACCCTTCGATAATTTCGAGTGTCGTGGTCTTCCCGGCACCGTTCGGGCCGAGTAAGCCGAAGCATTCGCCAACTTGTACATCCAAAGACACCCCGCGGACGGCCTCGACCGGTGGTCGGCCGGGGTAAGTCTTGACCAAATCGCGGACATGAATGGCAGAGTTCATACGTGCATGATAGAAGCAGCCTTGCGAAAAAACCGCTTCGTTTTGGCTGACATCAAAATCCATCTTTGGTTTTAGACTCTGGCTGATTTCGAGCGGTCTGGGCGTATAAAATGCTTGTAATACCCGATGCTGTGGCGGAAATTCGCTTGAAACTTGTCACGATCATGAATTACCCGCCGGAGCCAAACTTCCAGCGGATGTGTGGGCTGTTTCTCGACTCGGTCATCGCTGCCGGAGCCGAAAGCATCACCATCCTTTACGAGGAGCACATACCGCGAGTGTCGGCGCATCACCGTCGTACGATCGACATTGAATTGCGGAAATGCCGATCGCACGACATCGGGCACCCGCACTTCAACTTGCGGTTCAAGCTCCCCAATCTCGCAGCTCTCGACTATCCATTTTTGTACCTCGATACCGATACTTACGTTCTTGGGAATCTCAAGTATCTGTGGAGCCGCCGAAATTCCAAACCTTGGATTGGCATCGACCACCAATGGGTGCCGGGTGATCCACGTACGCACCGGAACCCCTTTTTGAACTCCGGCGTTCAACTCGTGGGCGATCCCGAATTCTACGATCTTACGGCCATCCTCGCGGTGCAAAATGCCGTGGCACCGTTGGCCGAGCATTCCCGATTCACCAAGCATGAATTGTTCGCTTGTCCGGGAGCCGATCAAGCGCTGCTGTACCGGTACTTTCGCAGTATCAACTACGATTACACCCACCCCGAAATCGGGCCGGAGTGGAACAGCTGTGCCGGAATCACAGAAGTGCAGAGTATCAATGGGGTTTGGGAAGCGAGAACCACAGGGTTGAGTGACAACTACGAGGTGCAGCTCATTCACTACTGGTCTCAGTACAAACCCTGGGCTATCGGCTGTCCGATCTTCGCGTCAGCAGGCATCGCAGAGTCAAACGAATTTGTATAAGTTATTGTTACAGTCTTTAACTCTAAGGGGGAAGACGGATGAGTGCCTTACCCAAGACGAGATTGAACGCGTTGCAGTACCTCGATATCGAGAACGCCGCCGAATTCCGCAGCGAGTTCTTCGACGGCGAGATGTTCGCGATGGCCGGGGCCAGTCCAAGGCACAATTTCATCAAAGAGAATGTCGCCGTCGAACTGGGCTCGCGGATCAAAGGCGGGCGTTGTCGCACTATGTCGTCCGATCAACGGGTCAAAGTCGAACCAACCGGGTTGTATACTTACCCGGACATACTTGTCGTCTGTGGAACTCCCGTGTTTGCCCATGATGATGCCAATTCCATTATCAACCCGACGGCCATTATCGAAATCCTCTCACCGTCGACCGAGAAATACGACCGCGGAGCGAAGTTTCGCAACTATCAACAAATCCCGACCCTGGTGGAATACATCCTCGTAGCCCAGGACGAAGCGGTTTGCGAACGATTCATCCGCCAAGCCGATGGTTCGTGGGGTTTCGTTTCGTTTGTGGGGCTAGCCGATACACTCGCGTTCCACTCTGTTTCGGCCAACATCCCGCTTACCGATATCTATGCCGGGATCGACTTGCCGGAGGTCGCGGCACTCGCAGACCGAACCGCATCCGACTAACATGCTTATGGAATCGTCGCCATTCACCGAAAGGATCAACCGGTGTCCGCAGACCGAATCACAGATTATCTGTCGCAATTTTCGCAGGCTCGCAGCCAGATGACCGAGCAACTCGGCCGGGTCGTCATCGGCCAAGCCGAAGTCGTCGAGCAAATCCTCGCGGCTGTCTTCACCCGTGGCCACTGTCTCCTCGTTGGTGTGCCCGGACTGGCGAAGACCTTGATCGTTAGCAGTATTGCGCAGATTCTGGACGTCGGCTTCAAACGCATCCAGTTCACGCCCGACCTGATGCCGTCGGACATCACCGGCACGATGGTGCTAGACGAGAACGATCAAGGTAAGCGCGAGTTCCGCTTCGTCCGCGGCCCGATCTTTTCGAACATTGTTCTCGCCGACGAAATCAACCGGACACCACCCAAGACGCAGGCGGCCCTCTTGCAAGCCATGCAAGAACGGGAAGTCACCGTCGGCCAAGACACTCACAAACTGCCAGAACCGTTCTTCGTGATCGCGACACAAAACCCGATTGAGCAGGAAGGGACATACCCGTTGCCCGAAGCTCAACTCGACCGTTTCATGTTCAACATTTACGTCGATTACCCGACTTTGGACGAAGAGAAGCGGATCGTCAGCCAGACGGCCAAAGACGAAACGCCAGAACTCACGAAAGTGATGACGGGCAAAGCAATCATCAACTTGCAGAAACTCGTACGCAGCGTGCCCGTGAGCGATTTTGTGACCGACTATGTTGTGAAGTTGGTGCGGGCGACCCGACCGAAAGATCCGACATCCCCAGAATATGTCCGGCGGATGGTCGACGTCGGGGCGGGCGTGCGGGCCGGGCAATATTTAGTACGGGCCGGGCAAGCGTTTGCTGCTATGGATGGACGCTTCAGCGTTGCCATCGACGACATCAAAAAAGCGGCCGCTCCAGTACTGCGGCACCGCGTGGCGGCCAACTTTCAAGCCCAGGCCGAAGGCAAAACGAGCGACGACATCGTGGCCGACCTGCTGAAGAGCGTTGGGGAATCTGAACCGGCGAAGTACGTCGCCACGAGCGGAGCAGTGAAGAAACGGCTATAATACACTAAGACTCTGGAGGGGTCGGTTCTTGCACTTGAGAGTTCGCACAATCCTGATCGTGGCCTGCCTGCCACTCTTGTTGCCGCCCGGCTTTTGCATCTGCAAATTGGGCTGGTTTGACTTGCCACGCTCCGAGTCTAATCCTTCGCAATCGCAGTTGAACCAATCTGAACCGGTTAAGAAAAAGCACTGCTGTTCGCACGATCACGACCACGATGACGGCGGTCTATCCGGGATTCGTTCGTATTCGGGTCAACCTAAACCCGATAGTCATGAATCTGGTTGTCTAGCAGTGGTGCTTTTGGATCACGTGGCGCCGAGTACCTCAAGTTCGATCTCAAATGATTTGGTAATCGATACCGAGACAACAGTCCCAGCAGTCGTGCGAAGCTGCGCGCTGATCCCACAAACTCTTGTGAAATCCAATTCTGTTCGGACTTCGTATTCACTCTATTCTCTGCGTTGTGCGCTGCTCATCTGACCGCTTCTCGGTCAATTGTCTCCGTCCGATCTTATTCCGATTCCGAGGGTCTTCGCGCATGAGCGAAATCACTACCCATGGCGGGTTTTTCCGAGCCATACGTTACGCCGGTGGATTCATTCCCACACTGCTTGTGCTGAGTGCCGTCGGCGCTCTCGCCTGGTGGGGCCATGCCCACAACTGGAAAATGCCGAAGGCGTCAGTGTTGCGTGGCGAGGAAATCGAAAAGGACGATTGGTGCGCCGACCACAACGTTCCCGAGTCGATCTGCGTCGCGTGTCATCCCGATTTGCTACCGAAGTCAACTTCGACAGGCTGGTGCAATACCCACGGCATCCCCGACTGCACGCTTTGCCAATCCGGGGATCCTGCTGGCTTGCAACAGGCTAAACTTGCGTTAGATTTCGCACCGCGACCGACGAACCTCAAAGCTTGTAAACTCCACGAACGCCGGATTCAACTCGCCGACGATGACGCGGTGACGAAGTCGGGGATCCAGACGGAACTCGTCGGCAACGCGTCCGAACGCGATCCCGTCATCGAGTTCATTTCGGCCCCGGGTGAAATCGGCTACGACCAAACCAAAGTGGCCCACTTGTCGAGCCGCTCCCCAGGTAGCGTCGTGCGTGTCTTCAAGCGTCTTGGCGACAAGGTCAAACAGGGCGATGTGCTGGCGATCATCGAAGCGGCCGAGGTCGGGAAAGCCAAGTCCGAACTGCTCATCGCTTTCGGTTTGTTCCAGTTGAAATCGCAGATTTTGGACAGCATCAAAAGCTCGGCCGGGGCCGTACCGGAACTGCGACTGCGCGAGGCGGAAGCCGCCGTGCGCGAAACGGAACTGCGGCTGGATGCCGCACGGCAAGCACTCGTGAATTTGGGGCTGACCCTCGACGAAACGGAGTTGCGACTTGCGACGGCAGACCAGTTAAAATTCAAAGTGCATTTCTTGGCGATTCCCCCCGAAGTGACCGCTGGCTTCGATCCAAAGAAAACCACGTCGAGTCTGTTGCCACTACTCGCCCCGATGGACGGCACCATCGTGTCACGCGATGTGGTCGTCGGCGAAATCGTCGACCTCACGAAAACGCTCTTCGAATTGACCGACACGAGTTCGCTCTGGCTGACCCTCGACGTGAAGATCGAGGATGCTTCGAAATTGAAGCTCGAATCCAAGCAAGTCGTCCGCTTCAAATCCGATTCCGGCGCGGCGGAACTCACGGGCACTCTCGCCTGGATCAGTACCCAAGCCGACATCAAAACGCGGACGGTGAAAATCCGAGCGAACCTCACGGACGGCGCCGGTCAGCAAAAGGCTAACACTTTCGGTATCGGCCGGGTGGTGTTGCGTGAAGAGCCAGCGGCCATTGTGGTACCGAATGCTGCCGTGCATACCGAAGGGTGCTGCACGGTGGTCTTCGTCTGCGACAAGGATTTTTTGAAGGGAGGTTCGCTGAAAGTCTTCGACGTTCGCAAAGTACGCATCGGGGCCACGGACGACCGCCGCACGGAGATCATCGCAGGCCTGAAGCCGGGTGAGCGAATTGTCACTGCGGGTAGTGGCATGCTGTTGAGCGAATTACTCCGCGGCGGGCTGGGTGAAGGGTGTGCTTGCCATGGGGCGAAGTAGCAGTGGTCAGTGAAAAGTGGTTAGTGAACAGTGGTCAGAAACAGCAAAAAAACAGTGGTTGAAACGAGGTGAACCAGTGGCCATCCAACATTACCGCGAATTAATCGCTTGGCAAAAGGCAATTGATCTAGTCGTCGAGGTTTATCGTTTGACGGAATCGTTCCCGAAGACCGAAGTGTTCTCGTTGACGAACCAATTGCGCCGCGCTGCTGTGTGGATACCCTGTAACATCGCCGAAGGCCAGGGCCGCTCGACCACGAAAGACTTCGTGCACTTCTTGCACATTTCTAAAGGGTCGCTGCAAGAAGTGGAAACGTAAATCGAGCTTGGCTATCGCTTGAAATATTTGTCCGAGACCGAGTGCCAAAAAATAGCCTCCCGAACCACCGAGGTAGGCCGTATTTTGAACGGGTTGATCCGTTCTCTCTCCAGCTGATTGTGTCGCGAACATGGATTTTTCTAACCACTGACCACTCCCCCACTGACCACTGCCCATGCTGACCGCCCTCCTGACCTTCTCCATCCGCTACCGTTGGCTCGTCGTTTTGGCGACCGTGGCCATCGCGGTGCTCGGTGGTTTTGCGATGACCCAACTGAACGTCGACGCCTTCCCGGATACAACGCCGGTGCAGGTGCAGATCAATACGGTCGCACCGGCACTCGGACCGGAGGAGATCGAGCGCCAGCTCACCTATCCGATCGAACAATCGCTGAATGGCGTGCCCAAGATCACGCAATTGCGTTCCATCTCGAAGTTCGGATTGTCGCAAGTCGTCGTCATCTTCGAGGAGGGCACCGACATCTATTTCGCCCGGCAACTCGTCACCGAGCGCTTGGCGACGGTGCAATTGCCGCAAGGGATGGAGCGACCCAAAATGGGGCCGGTCTCCACGGGATTGGGCGAAATCTTCCACTACGTTGTCACCGGGAAAGGCGACGACGTCACCGAGCTGCGCACGATCCATGATTGGGTGATCCGGCCGCAGATGCGCCAGGTGAAGGGCGTCGCTGAGGTGAACTCGTGGGGTGGTCACGAGCGACAGTACCAAGTTCGCATCGACCCGCTGAAGCTCACCAAGTACCAGTTGACTTTCGACCGCGTGGCAAACGCGCTGCGCGATAACAACCTTAACGTCGGCGGTGGCAGCATCGACCAAGGCAGCAACATGGTGCTCGTCCAAGGTGTCGGCCGTACCAGCGACATGGAGCAGATCCGCAGGATCGTCGTGGCCACTCAAGATGGAGTACCCGTCCTGGTCGGCGATGTGGCCGAGATCAAGATCGGCAGTGAAATGCGGCGTGGGGCGGTCACCGCCGACGGCCATGGCGAAGCCGTGCTCGGCCTCGGCTTCCTGACTATGGGTGAGAACAGCCATGAGGTGACCTGGAACCTCAAACGACAGCTCGATGATACCAAGAAGACGCTGCCGAAGTCGGTGAAAGTGCAACCTGTCTACGACCGAACCGAATTGGTTGACTACGTGATCCAGACCGTCCAAGCCAATCTTTTTGAAGGGGGTTTGCTAGTCGTCACCGTGCTCTTTTTATTCCTTGGCCACCTTCGGGCAGCGTTTATCGTGGCACTCGCGATCCCACTGTCCATGCTCTTCGCGTTCACCGGCATGTGGCGCTTCGGGATCGCCGCGAGCCTTCTCTCACTCGGTGCGCTCGACTTCGGCATGGTCGTCGATTCATCCGTCGTGCTCATCGAAAACTGTGTCCGTCGACTATCGCACAACCCTGACGGCAAAAGTAAAAACGACATCATTCTGGAGGCGGCCACGGAAGTACGTCGGCCAACACTCTTCGGCGAATTGATCATCCTCATCGTGTACCTGCCGATTCTCACGCTCGAAGGCACCGAGGGCAAACTCTTCCGGCCGATGGCCCTGACGGTGATTTTCGCGTTGGCCGGTTCGATGCTACTCTCGATGACTCTGATGCCGGCCTTGGCCACGATCTTGCTGCCCAAGAAAATTCGCGACCGTGAGCCACTATTGCTACGGGCGATCAAAGCGATCTACGCCCCCATCTTGAAACGGACGATGCACCACAAGGCGGCGGTGCTACTCTTCGGCGCGATGATCCTCGCCATCGCCTTCGGCTTGATCGCCCCGAATCTGGGATCCGAGTTCATTCCGAAACTCTCGGAGGGGGCCATCGCACTCAACATCATCCGGCAACCGGGCACGAGTTTAGACGAGTCGATGGCTCGCAACACGGCCATGGAATTGACCGTCTTGAAGCAGTTTCCGGACGAAGTCGAACACGTCTGGAGCCGGGTGGGAAGCGCCGAGATCGCCACCGACCCGATGGGCGTCGAATTGACGGACATGTACATCACACTGAAGCCCAAAGCCCGTTGGACAAAGGCGAAGACGCAAGATGAATTGACCGACTTGATCCGCAAGGAACTGCGGACGATGCCGGGGCAGAAGATCGCCTTCGAGCAGCCAATTGAGATGCGGATGAGCGAAATGGAAACGGGCATCCGCACCGATTTCGGAGTACTTTTGTTCGGGGACGACTTAGAAGTACTCAAAGCCAAGGGTGACGAAATTGAGAAGGTGCTGAAGGCAATCCCCGGTTCGGCGGATGTTTCGGTGGAACAGATCACCGGTCAGCCGGTGTTGCAAGTTCAGGTGAAGCAAGATCAAATCGCCCGTTACGGCCTGACCGCCCGCACCGTACTCGACTTCATCGAAAGCATCGGTTCCAAACCGGTCGGAGAAGTTGTCGAAGGGCCGTACCGCTTTCCACTGATCATGCGGCTCCCTGAAACGTGGCGCAAGAATCCCGAGGCCATCGGTGCAATCCTGATACCCGCCGCGAACGGCGAGCTGATCCCACTCTCCCGGGTCGCGGACATCAAACAGTTGGAGACACCATCGACGATCACGCGCGAATGGGGCCAGCGCCGGATCGCCATCACCAGCAATATCCGAGGCCGCGATCTGGGATCGTTCGTAGCCGAGGCGCAGCGGAAGATCGGCGCTGAAGTCGCGCTGCCAGCGGGTCGTTACCACATCGGTTACACCGGCACCTTCAAAGAATTGCAGCGGGCCGAATTGCGCTTACTCATCGTGGTGCCGGTGGCATTGCTGCTGATTTTCCTGCTGCTTTATGCCACTTACGGAAACATCTTGGATGCGTTGCGAGTGTTGACCGGGGTGCCCTTCGCTTGGGTCGGCGGTATTTTTGCACTTTGGCTCCGCGACATGCCCTTTTCGATTTCCGCAGGGATTGGCTTCATTGCCCTGTCCGGTGTGGCCGTGCTCGACGACATGATTTTGGTGAGTTACGTTCGCCAACTCCAGAAACGTGGGCGGACGCTCGAACAGGCCGTGGAAGAAGCGGCGTTGACGCGGTTGCGACCCGTACTAATGACGACGC
Source organism: Fimbriiglobus sp. (assembly GCA_043727675.1). Taxonomy (GTDB): domain Bacteria; phylum Planctomycetota; class Planctomycetia; order Gemmatales; family Gemmataceae; genus JALHQU01. Next base: position 4,505 of record JAYSYJ010000186.1, on the reverse strand, counting down.
TCGTGGCGTCACTCGGATTCATCCCCATGGCCCTGAGCGAAGGAATGGGGGCAGAAGTCCAACGACCGCTGGCCACCGTGGTCATCGGTGGTGTGATCAGCGCGATGGTGATGTCACTATTGGTGCTGCGGGTGCTGTTCGTCGTGTTCCAAGTTCCGAAACGCCGCAAACCGACCGTGGTGGTCGACTTGGTTTCCGCCCAGTGATGGGCATACTTTCAGGAGGTTTTGCTGTGAAGACGATTGCAATCGGTTCGTTGGTGATGATGGGGTTTGTGTTGGTCATGGGGTGCGACAAAAAACCCACGGCGAACACAGCCGAGAAGCCTGCCACGGTTGCCAAGATCGACGAGAAAGAGAAAGCCGATTCGGCCGGGGTCGGGCACGACTGGTGGTGCGACGAGCACGGTGTGAAAGAAGCGGAGTGCAGCATGTGCAGTTCGAAGGTCGCTAAGGCGTGCAAACGAGACGGTAACTGGTGCGAATTGCATCAACGCGCACAGAATCAGTGCTTCATTTGCGATCCGAAATTGGAAGCGAAGTTCGCTGCCGAATACGTGGCGAAATTCAACAAGCAACCGCCCGAGCCAACCGGGCAGAAGCCCGAGAAAAAGTGATGTTGTAGTTTTAGTGCCGCATCGTGTTCTAGGTTGACTGCATGCGATGGTACATCATTCGGGCTTTGCTCAAAAAAGAACTCCGGCGCCACGTTGCCAACCGCGGGGGCATTGTCCTCGCGGTTCTGATGATCGTCGCCGCGGTGTTGCTGTCCGTCTTCAATCCGACGACGGTCGACAGTGGCACCGCCGGGGGTGACCTCGTCGGGGGCATCCACCACTGCTACATCGAAACATTTCCCGGCTTCGATGTCATACTGAGAGAACGTGTTCCGCCAGCGCTGAAAGCGCAGATCCTGTTTCGTAGTCGCTCTCCGGAATCGGTAAATGGTTTGGTGAGTGATGCGCCGGGTACCTGCGTCATTCGGTTGAGTGAGAAGATGATCGACGGCCGCGAACATCTGGAAATTGCGGTTTGGCATCCACCGGGTGATCCCGGAGCGGTAGCACCTTACGAATCTTGGCTATTCCGAACATTTCGTGAACTCTATCAAGAGCTTGCCAAGGCAAACCTTGATCGCTGCGGAGTCGATTCCAAACAGTTGACTCCCCTTCCCCCGCAAAGCGACGACCTCTGGGCGGTGCGGCATTCCTTCGAAGCACTCGACCAAGAAACCAGTCGGCTCGCCTCGAACAATCCACTCGCACAGTTGCCGGTGCTCGAGATCAAACGGGCGCCCATCGGGGCGAATACCCTCGACTTCCGTTCTGCGATTGCCACCGCCATGGTGGTGTTCGCGCTCTATTTTTGCTGCTGTTACTTATTACCGACACTGAATTGCGAAGAGCGCGAACGCGGTGTGCTCTTGGCCCAAGCACTTTCGCCGGCCTCGCCGGCGGAACTGGTGATTGCGAAATTCCTCTTTTACCCGGTCGCCGGCATGGCACTCGCCGCGATTCTCGCCGGGATTTACAACCCGAAAGTACTCAACACACTCTTTTTTTGGCTCGCCCTTTTAGCCATGTCGAGTGGGTTCCTCGGCATCGGCATGACTGTGTCGACGCTTGCCAAAACTCAACGCAGTGCGTTTATGGGGTCGATGTGCTACCTCATGTGCGTGTCGCTGCTCCTGTTCATCTGCTCCACGAACGGCATCACGTCCCTGCCGTATTTGGCCATCGAATTTCACGGGCCGAAGATTCTGCATGCCGCTGTGACGCAAGCGGTGGAACACAAACATTGGATCCACCTCCTCGCCACGTTCGGCTTGGGGGCCACTTGGATGACCATCGCCGGTTGGTTGTTCCGTTGGCGCGGTTGGCAGTAATCACACCGAATGCGACGACATCCCATTTTGTGTAGATCCGCCAATTATCCCAGTTACCCTTTGACGCAGCCCCCCGATATTTTTACCATGCACCCTAGGTTCCCCAGCATACTGCTTCGGGGAAACTATGATTTCACAACTCTGAGGTGCAACGGATGTACGGACTCGTTTTAATGACGGCGCTGGCGACCGGCGGGACTATGCCATCGTACGGAGACGGTGTCGGCTGCTACGGTGGCGGCTGCTACAGTTCGAGTTACGGGGCGTCTGCCGGTTGCTACGGTTCAGGCTGCTATTCCAGCGGCTACGCTTCATCGTGTCACGGCTGCGGTGGAGGCATCTTCCCGTTGTTCCCGCAACTCCGCGAACGTGTCTCGAATCGTCTCTCGAGCATCTTCGGCTGCCGCGGTTCGTCGTGCAGCGGTTGCTACGGATCGTCCTCGTGTTACGGTAGCTCTTGCTACGGCTCTTCGTCGTGTTACGGTAGCTCTTGCTACGGCAGTGGCGCCACTTACTACGGCAGTGATTTCCACAGTGGCAGCAGCGGTTGCTACGGGTCGACCTCGTCGTACGGCAGCTACAACGGTGCGATCATCGGCTCATCGAGCGGCTGCGACGATGTGCCGCACGTCTCGATCCCCTCTGCTAATATGGAATTCCAAGCGGCACGCTCGAAGCCGAATGCGGCGCCGGCCCGCTTGACGATCGACGTGCCCGAAGACGCTAAGCTCTTCGTCGATGGCACTTTGACCGAAGGCGACGGTTCGACACGCAATTTCCACACACCGGAACTGCCGAAAGACCAAACCTTCTTCTACGATTTGAAAGCGGAAATCATGGTCGACGGTGCTGTGGTTACGGAAACCAAGCGCGTTTTAGTTCGCTCGGGTGAAGTCTTAACGGAATCGTTCCCGAAGCTGATCGCAGCCGTTAAAAACGCGAAAGAGCCTGCTGTTCTCGCCTCGAAGTCGCGCTAAATGTGCGGCCGATTTTCGATGACATGCCCCGACGGAATCTCCGTCGTGGGTGTTTCGTTGTTTTAAGACTGTCGAATGCCGGCTATTTTCGCAGAATACGGTAATGGATTTCGCCCTCGCCACCATTTGGTATGAACGTCAGCGGTTCCTCCCGGCTATCTTGGCCGTCTCATTCAGCGCCATTTTGATGGTCGTTCAGGGTGGACTCGTCGTCGGTTTACTCTCGATGATGTCCGTGCCCGTCGACAAAGCGACCTCCGACGTTTGGATCGGTTCTCCCGGTGTCAAAAGCGTCGATCTCGGTCAGAAGATCCCCGAACGTTGGATCGCCCGCGTCGCCAATCAGCCAGAAGTCGTCCGTGCCGAGCCGCAGATCATCTCATTTTCGATGTGGACTCCGATCGACCGCAACGCTCCACCCTCGAGCCCAGCCGTCTGCCTGATCGTCGGCTGCAAACTCGACAAAGATTCCATCGGCGCGGTGGAGCAACTGCGTGACAACCCCGAGTTGATGGTGAAGCTCACCGAACCGAATACCATCGTCGTCGACGAATCCGAAGTCGGACGGCTGGGCGTCAAAGGGATCGGAGACCAAGGGGAAATCGCCGGGCGTGTTGTGCGCATCGTCGGCCTCGTTCAAGGTTACAAATCGCTCGGTGGGCCGTACGTCTTTTGCTCCCTCGAAACGGCCAGGGTCATCGCCCGCGAACGTGCCGGTGACTGCACGTATCTCCTCGCGAAATGCAAGTCGCCCGCCGATGCGCAGATCGTGAAAGAGCGGCTGAAAAAGTACGACCAAATGTCGACGTTCGATGCCGAAGAATTTTCCATCCGCTCCAGGATGCACTGGCTCACCACCACAAAAGCTGGGATCGCGGTCGGCTTCACCGCCCTGCTGGGGTTGTTGGTCGGTGCCGTCGTCACCAGTCAGACCCTCTATGCGGCGATGGCCGCGAGTCAGCGCGAATTCTCGACGTTGCGGGCCATGGGAATCCCCGCCTGGCGACTGCGCATGACCGTGATGGCCAAGTCGTTCTGGGTCGGCTTTTTCGGGTTGATTGTCGCCGCACCCGTCACGTTGGTGGTGTCGGAAATCGCCACCGCCATCGGGATCAAAGTCACACTGCATCCTCTGGTTGTTTTGGGGGCCGCCGTCATCACGCTTTCCATGGCCTTGCTCTCGGGTCTCGCTGCACTCCGTGCGGTGCAGGGTGTCGACCCGGCTCATAATATTCGCTGACGTTCACCGAGGATCTTTGGAATGGCGGACGAGGGACGGACATCGGGGTGGGTACGCTGGCTCGCCATCGGCTTGCTGGTCGTGCCTTTGGCGGTCGTCGGTTGGTGGCTCAGTCGACCGGCCGCTCCTAACTCCCTCGTCACCATCGACGAGTTGGACGTCCTCTGCACCGGCCGTGTGGATTCCTCCGGCATGGTTGTGTCGCTCGAACCGAGCCAAGCCGGCCGCGTGCTGAAAATCTTCGCCCAAGAAAACAAACCACTCGATAAGGGTCAGGAGATCCTCCGACTCGACGATTCCACCGCCAAGGCCCGGTTGCTCCAAGCCACTGCCGGAGTCGATGGCGCGAAAGTCGACTTGGCGTCTGCCGAAAAAGAAGCCCAACGGTTCCCCGAACAACTCGA
>JAYSYJ010000185.1:0-13506 GCA_043727675.1 Fimbriiglobus sp. | reverse complement strand
TGGGGATCGACGGATTTCAGGTAAACAACCGCGTTAGCCAAACCGTTCGCTTCGGGGTCGATTCGCGGGGCCAAATGGTTGGGCATATCCCCCCAGCGCAAGCCGTCACGGGTGGTAATGAGGCCACTGATGGGCTTCGCTTCCGGGATTTTACCCACCCAGGCCACCCGGCCCGTGATGCCTCCCGTCGGCAGGATGGCACTGAATCGGGGTGGTTCCGATGGCGGTGGAGTCGGGGTATTATCTTGAAGCGGTCGGGTGCAGCCGACGCCGGCGAGCAGCAAGAGGAAGTGAAGGGTGAATTTCATGCGTAGTTAACGATTTTATGTTGACCACGAAGGGGTTGCATCCATCAACCCAGGGTCGCACGCGACTGGCGAACCCCGGGTGAGAAAACTCAGTTTCCTTTGCGACCACCGCGTTTCCGTTCGCCTTCGTTGAGGAAGATCTTCCGCATCCGGATGGCCTTCGGTGTGATCTCAACGAGTTCGTCGTCTTCGATATATTCGAGGGCCATTTCCATGCTGAAATCGCGTGGTGGCTTCGTCGAAGCCGCTTTGTCCGACCCCGATGCCCGCATGTTCGTCAGTGGCTTCTTGCGGGTCACGTTCACGGTCAGGTCGTTCTCGCGGCAATGTTCCCCGACGATTTGACCACCGTACACTGCTTCCTGCGGGGAGACGAACAGCGTCCCGCGGTCTTGCAGCCCATCGATGGCGTAAGACGTCGCCTTTTCGGTTTCGATGCTGATGAGCACCCCCAAGGCGCGGCCCGGGATGTTCGACTTCAGCGGCCGATACTCGTGGAAGTTATGGTGCAAGATGGCCGTGCCTTGGGTGCCCGTCATCATCCGCGTGCGCAATCCGATGAGCGCCCGAGCCGGAATGTAGAACTCGATGTGCGTGCTGGCACCGTGGATCTCCATCTTCTCGCATTCGCCCTGGCGTTCCAGTACCAACCGCATCACCGAATTCGAATGCTCAGTGGGCACTTCGACCACAAGATACTCAATCGGTTCGTGGGTCTTACCATCCACTTCTCTGTAAATCACCTTCGGTTTACCGACGGCGATTTCCATCCCTTCGCGGCGCATCGATTCCAGCAACACGCCGAGGTGAAGCAAGCCCCGACCGCTGACGATGAACTCGCTCTCGCGTTCGCCTGGGCGGACGCGGAGGGCGACGTTGGCCTGGAGTTCTTGGGTGAGTCGATCCCGCAGTTCGCGGCTCGTGCACGGCTTGCCATCCAACCCTGCGAACGGCGAATCGTTCACTTTGAACAGCATGTCGAGCGTCGGCTCGTCGATGGTCAGTGCTTCCATCGGCAACGGATTCTCAAAATCGCAGATCGTGTCACCGATGTCGGCGTCATCGATCCCGACGATGCTGCAAATGTCGCCGGCGCGGACTTCTTCGACTTCGCGGCGGGCGAGGCGGTCGAATTCCAACACTTGAACCACCACGTCCGTGAATGTCGTGCCGTCTTTCTGCTTCACCACCGTCACGCGTTGATTCTTCTTGATTTTGCCACTGAAGACCTTGCCGATGGCGATCTTGCCGACGAATTCGGAGTACGACAACGCCATGATCTGAACTTGGAGCGGACCGGAGTCATCGCCTTCTGGCGGCGGGATGGTATCGAGGATCGCCGTGAAGAGCGGCGTGAGATCTTTCGGTTCGACGGTCATATCGGTGGTGGCGACACCGTTGCGACCCGACGCGTAGATCACCGGGAAATTCGCTTGGTCTTCGCTGGCGCCGAGTTCGATGAAGAGGTCGAATACCATCGAATGGATTTCGTCGATGCGGGCATCCGGGCGGTCGATCTTGTTGATGACCACGATCGGCTTGAGACCGCAAGCGAACGCTTTGCGGAGCACGAAGCGCGTCTGCGGAAGTGGGCCTTCCGCGGCGTCGACCAACAAGAACACACCGTCGGCCATTTTCAGGATTCGTTCGACTTCGCCACCGAAGTCGGCGTGCCCGGGTGTGTCGATGAGGTTGACTTTCACATCGCCGAGGCGGATGGCGCAATTCTTGGCCAAGATCGTGATGCCGCGTTCGCGCTCTTGATCGTTGCTGTCCATGATCAGGCCGTGCTGGCCACCGACGAGTTTGTCCAGTTCTTCGTTGCGGAACAGGCCGGACTGCCGGAGCATTTGATCGACGAGAGTCGTTTTGCCGTGGTCAACGTGGGCGATGACGGCAACATTGCGGATGTCGGTGCGCTTCATGGGACGTCGAGGGTTCTACAAGGTCGTGGGTGTAACAAAAGAACATCTTAGGAACGGCGACCCATTCTGCGAGGGGACTTCGCAAGTGGATTGGGTGAGGACAATGTGACTTTGGTTCAAACCCGGATAGGATTGGGGATTTTACAAGAGTCGCCCCCGTCAAGCAGGGTCTCTCTATCGAGAATCAAGAAGGTTTTGGCGCGGGCAATTTCGTAGTCGGTGTTGGTTTAACCTCAACGGGGGCATCGCACTCCGCGACTGCTCTCGCCACTCCGATTGTGATCCGAATGGTGTGGACGTTGTCGAGTGAGGTGGGACTCTGTTTGCGAACTTGCAGGACATACATTCCGGCAGGAAGACCAGCAGTATTTATCGGCGGGAATGAAAATGCCATATCAGGTGTCCCAGCAACGATCACATCTGCATAACGGGTGTACATTGACGTCGAGTTATTGTCAGTCAAGATGACTTGGTAGCCGCCGGGGATGTTAGAAGCGACACTGCTCTGAATCGTCTCCCCGAGCGCGAACGAATGCCCGGATTTCGGGGTGACCAATTGCGGGAACGAACCGTTGTAGGGGTAATATTCATACAGTGGTGCTGCTGATCTTAGCAAATCGGCCAAGACGCTGGCGATTTTGTTGAGTGTGGCGGAATCGAGCATGGACTGTCCTCAATTACTGAGTGATGGGGGTAAAAGGAGTTAAAACCAGATTTCGAAACAGGGCGGACGTACCGTTAACTGTCAGTCCGAACCCAGTCACGGATTTAGGCTCGAAGGGTGGACCAGGAAACAGTTTCCCAAAATCGCCGAGACGGTACGGATTTCCGGGGAAGCGTTCATTTTCCCAGCCGACAAAAAGTTGAGAACGATCCACGCGCACTTCCATTTTGTGCCAAGCGATTGTGGTGTCCGTGATAGGTCGCGCTTGCGAATTTGCCGTTGCTTTCTCGACCTGATCAACTTCGTTAATGTCTCCGTTTGCCTTATCAGTCCAATTCATCAAAATGAACTTCGCTTTGTCAATGCGTGTTGCACTTCCATCTTTTTCATTTATTACACGCGTTTGCTGGATGACCTGTAATGAGCTGTTTCGGTTGCCGTTTGGGAGTGGATGCGATTCGCTTGCGATCATGATCCCCGCATAATTCAACAGGCTCGGAGCTCCGATGATTGCGCAGTCGCACGAAAGAACAAACTGCTCGGTCAACTCTTCTTGTACCAATCGAACGGTTGCGATTTCTGTGGAATCGAGCGAACAGTAGCCGAGCGGATGTTTGGTCAACTTCGCGGAACCCTGGATCGATTCTCCGCCGTTTTCCGGCAAACCGTTTTCGCCGATGATCGTCACCGTTTCGCCGGCACGCAAACGCTCCGAAATGCTCCGTTTCACCTGTGGCGTTGGCCAAAGGATCAACAGGGCCACCACGGTGGCAACCATCCCCAAGCCAACACCCACTAAGATCGCGCGACGGTAGCTTCGCTTGACGGGTTTCGATTTCTTCACCGGCATCTGTGTGCCGATTGGCATTCCAGTGAGGACACATTCCAGTTCAGCACTCAATTCGGCCGCAGTCAGATACCGGTCTTCCGGGAGTTTTTGCAAACACTTGGTGATAATCGTGGCCAAATCTTTCGGGACTGTGTCGGGTATCGGTGGTTCGAAGTTCCGAATCTGGTCGTAAATATCTGAATCGAGTTCTTCCCGAAATGGCCGTTTGCCAACGAGCATTTCGTACAAGGTCACTCCGAACGACCAAATATCACATCCGGGCCCGTAGGTCTCTTTCAAACCGAGAGTCTGCTCGGGTGGCATGTAATACTTCGTACCCAGAGCAGCGGAGGTGACGGTGAGGTCGAAATTTTTACCGTCGATCCACTTGGCTAACCCGAAGTCGGCAATCACCGGTTCATCGTGTTCGTCCAGCAGAATGTTGAGAGGTTTCAAATCGCGATGGATGATGCCGTTTTCATGGAGGACTTGCAATCCGATCGCCACTTTGCGCATGATCTGCACCATGGCCGTCGTGTTATTCGCCAACCGAGGTAGTTGCTTGCTCAGCGGCCCACCGGCCATGAAACGCATGGCGTAATACGGGAAGCCGTGCCAGTCTCCGGCAATGTAAATCGGCATGATGTTCGGATGGTTGATTTCGGCCAGGGCTTGCACTTCCCGGTCGAATCGCTCTCGAGAGACCATGCCAGCCCGGTTGGCCGATGTGGCGATTTTCACGGCGACCGTCCGCCGTGGTGTTTCTTGCTCGGCCAGATAGACGTGTCCCATTCCTCCACAATCGATGTAGCCGACGACTTTCAGGCCCGGCAACTGCGGAAATCGGGAAGTGTCCTCGACGACTTCGGTTTTTTCCTGCGCGATGGTGAATCGGAGAGAGTTGTTTGGCCCCGAAGTCGAATGCTCGTCGTAGGTGGCCGTCGGACTGTTTTCAGAAGGAGTCGGAATTAAGTCAGTTTGTGGCCGCCAATCGTCGGTCACTCCCTCATTTGCAGAGGAAGGTCGATCGGTAGGATGTGGTAGTCGTTCAGACATTCTCACTCCAAAACAAACTAATTGGACTCAGAGTATCCTGTTCAAATCAATTTGTCACGCCCGAATCTGAAAATTATTGAAATATTTACAAATTCCTTCAGACGACACTGTGAACCAGGCAAGTCGAATCGGTGCCCACTCGTAGAATAAACAATCTCTTACACGCGAAAACAGACCGCATCATCATGCCGCCACTTACGTTCCAGTTCGATGTCGTCGTCGTGGGTGCAGGCCATGCCGGTACCGAAGCGGCTTTTGCAGCCGCGCGCCTCGGCCTCCGTACTTGCTTGCTCACGATGAACGCCGATTCGGTCGGGCAAATGAGTTGCAACCCGGCCATCGGCGGTGTCGCCAAAGGGCAAATCGTCCGCGAGATCGACGCACTCGGCGGCGTCATGGGCAAGTGCACCGATGCGTCCGGCATCATGTTCAAGATGCTCAACGCCTCAAAAGGCCCGGCGATGCACAGCCCGCGGGCGCAATGCGATAAGAAACTTTACCAATTCACCATGAAACAGTGGGTCGAAGAACAAGAAAACCTGACGCTGCGCCAAGAACTCGTCGAAGGGCTATTGCTCGAGGATTATTCGGATTCGGGCAGTGTCGCCACGAAGCGCATCGTCGGTGTCGTGGCGAGTGGCGATACCCACTACCGCGCCCGAGCGGTGATCCTGACCACGGGGACGTTCCTCAAAGCGATTATGCACACCGGTGAAGCCAAGACCGTGGGTGGCCGGGCCGGCGATACCGCGTCGGTCGGTATGAGCAACAGTTTGAGCGAGTGCGGTTTTACACTGGAACGCTTCAAAACGGGGACTCCGTGCCGGTTGAATGGCCGCACCATCGATTTTCGTAACCTCGCCGAGTCGCGCGGCGACGCGGTGCCGCGCCCCTTCAGCTTCAGCACCGACAAAATCACCATTCCCCAGCGGATCTGCCACATCACCGAAACGAACGCGGCGGTTCATGCCCTGATTCGAGAGAATCTGGATCGCGCTCCCATGTATTCTGGCCAAATTCGTTCGTGTGGCCCGCGCTATTGCCCGAGCATCGAAGACAAAGTCGTGCGTTTCGCCGAGAAAGATTCGCACCAGTTGTTCCTCGAACCCGAGGGGCTGCACACTCACGAATATTACGTCAATGGGATTTCCACGAGCCTGCCCAAAGACGTGCAAGCGGCCATGTTGAAGTTGATACCCGGTTTGGAACATGCCGAGGTGATGCGCTGGGGCTACGCCGTGGAGTACGACTACGCTCCGCCGACGCAACTGCACCCGACGCTCGAAACGAAGCCCGTTGCGGGGTTATACTTCGCCGGGCAGATCAACGGCACGACCGGGTACGAAGAAGCCGGGGCCCAAGGGTTGATGGCCGGGTTGAACGCCGCGCTCAAGCTGAAGGGCGAAGCCACCTTCATACTGGATCGCGCCCAAGCCTACATCGGCGTGCTCATCGACGACCTCGTGACCAAGGGGGTCGATGAGCCCTACCGCATGTTCACCTCGCGGGCCGAGTACCGCTTGCTACTGCGACACGACAACGCCGACCGCCGCTTGACGCCGCTGGCCCATCGCATCGGCTCGAGTTCCACCGCGGCGTGGGATCGCCTTCAACAGAAGGAGCAGGGCGTTGCGGAACTTCAACAATCGTTGAAAACGACGAAATCGGACGGCGACAACTTGATGATTTGGCTGAAGCGCACGACGACCGAGTGGACCGAAATCGTTGCTCGGTCGCCGGTGCTCGCGTCTTGGGACGCCCGGCCCGATGTGATCGAGCAAGTCGTGCTCGAAGCGAAATACGCGGGTTACATCGACCGGCAGACCCAAGACGTGGAACGCTTCCGGCGGATGGAAGACAAGCGCATCCCCGAGACCTTCGATTTCGCAGCGATCCCGCAGCTCCGCAAAGAAGCCAAAGATAAATGGGGCCGCATCCGGCCCGCCAACATCGGCCAAGCCGGCCGGGTCAGCGGCATCACCCCGGCGGATTTGGCGGTGCTGCTGCTGAGTTTGGATTGAGGCGAGCCGGCCCCGTGAGGGGTCGGTGCGGTACCTGCGATATTTCCATCTGTTCCCTGTTCTTGAAACAGTTCGTGGTTCACCAGTACCGCACCGGCGGCTCACGCCAGCCGGCTCGCCTAAACCGGGCAATTCGCGCGCTCTCGGCAGTGCGGTTGCTTTGTTTGGATTGAGTCGCTATTGGCTCCGGCACAGCTTGGGGGTTACCGGCAATGCCGGTGCCCGCAGTTGGTGCCGCGGAAGCCATCCGAATGCCGGATGCCCGCAGGCGGCAATCATCCGAGGTCAACTGGCGAAGATGTGACGATTCGGTGGGCTGGCGAACGCAGGGCGACTTTAATCCGTGTGCGGGTTCTTCCAACGGAAGGCTCGCCGGGGAGGGAGTTAAGCCGCGGGTTCTCGGTGACACCGGGTTGACAGGGTAAACCTGCGGGTTATACTTCCCGCGTCCGATCGACTTTGAACACCCCAACTTGCGCCGCTTCCGCAGTCGACGACCGCGATCCATCCGACCGGGCTTCGGCGTTTTGTGCAGTTTCACAAAACCCGCAATTCCGGTCGCCATGTTCCAAGGATGGTTCCACACCCGAACACCGGCTTCGTCAGCCGTTGCGCGGGTTCCTTCATGCAGCCGGCAGGAGCCGGAAGGATGGATGGCCATGAAGACGGTATTCACGACCGGCGAAGCCGCGAAGATCTGCAAGGTCAGCCAGCAGACCATCATCCGCTGCTTCGACAACGGGCAACTCAAAGGGTTCCGGGTCCCGGGTTCCAAGTTCCGTCGCATCCCGCGCGAATCGTTGTACCGCTTCATGCGGGACAATCAGATTCCCACCGATGCCCTCGAAAGCGGCAAGCGCAAAGTGCTGCTGGTGGACGACGACGCCGAACTGGTGGAAGTCACGGCCCGTCTGCTCGAAGACGACGGCCGCTTCGAAGTCAAGGTCGCGGCCAACGGCTTCGACGCCGGCATGATGGTGAAGGAATACCGCCCGGACATCATGCTGCTCGACGTGATGCTGCCGGATATTAACGGTAAGGAAGTCTGCATGCGGGTGCGCTCGGATGCGAGTCTCGAAGAAGTCCGCATCATCTGCATCAGCGGCATGGTGGAAGACGACAAGATCCAAGAGTTGCGGCTCGCCGGGGCCGACGACTTCGAGCGCAAGCCGTTCGATGTCGAAATCCTCATCGACAAAATGTGCCGGCTGCTCGACATGGAAACCGCAGCCGTCGCTTAATTTGAGAGTGCGGAGTTCGGTGTGCGGCGTGCGGAATCGAAGTCACTCTTCTATTCCGCACTCCGAATTCCGCACTCCGCACTTCTTGCCAGAGGGGGGGTCAAGGGTGAGAACGGAGACGGTCCCCCCGACGATGATCGACCCGTGGCTCCGCCCCGCGACCGCCTCGCTGTTGGCCCTGACGGACGATCTCCCCGATGCGTGCCTCCTCCGCGACGATACCGGCCTCGTTCTGCATATTTTGCGATACTCGCGGCCGACGCCCGATCCCACGACCTTCGAATTCGACGACGCGACACTCGCCCAGCCGGGGCTCTGCGAAACCGCGGCGGTGCTATTGGAACAGCCCGGCGGTCCGGCGGCGATAAACCGAGCCGCGGAAGAACTGGGCCAACGCCTCGCGCACACCGCCTCGGGACTTGCCAGAGACACCGAACTCTGTTCCCCGGATGCGGCTTGGGCCGCCGGGCTGCTCGCGCCGCTCGGCCGCTACCTCGGCGCCAATGACAACGTCGTGTCACTCGGGCGGCGCGCATGCGCGCGTTGGCGCCTCCCACTCTGGTTGCAAGCGGCGGTCGGCTACCTCGATTTGCCGATCGAAGAAACACTGGCTCTCGGCGCCCATCGGGGCCTCACCCGCGTGCTGCGGGCCGCGATCCGCGCGAGCGGAACGACCGTGCTTCCCCAATTGCATGAGCCGGACGAGGATCTCGACGCGCAGGGGATCGCACTCGATGCGGACGCCCCGGCGTTCCGCGAAATTCCCCGCGACCCCGCCCGGGCGCTCCTCCCGCGATTGCTCCGCAAAACGGCCCAAGCCCGCGGCCGCACGGCCCGGAGTTGGATCGCCCCGCTCGAAGATCGCATCGATTCGTTGGTCCGCCAGTTGGCCGAGGCCCGCCTCGATTTCGACCATCGCTTGCGCGATGCGAAGTTGGCGGCGCTCGCCGAGTTCGCGGCCGGGGCGAGCCACGAGATCAACAACCCGCTCGCCGTGATTTCCGGCAACGCGCAATGGCTGCGGGCCCGAGAAGCCGACCCGGACAAAGCCCAGTATCTCCAGACCATCGTCCGCCAAACGCGGCGCATCCACGACCTCCTGACCGGCGCCCGACAGTTCGCCTGCCCGAGTCAAGTCAAGACGGGATCGCATTCGTTGGCTGCGCTCTTGGAAATCGTCCGGGGCGATACGGTCGAAGCCGAAGGCCGGATCGATATTCACCCCGATGCCGACTCGGCGGTACGCGCCGACGGGGAACAAATTCGCGCGGCACTCGGCCATTTGGTGCGCAACGCGCTCGAAGCGGTCGGCCCGGACGGCCGCGTGACGCTCGGTTCGACAATCCGCGACGACCGCATCGAGATCCACATCGACGACGCTGGGCCGGGACCCGACGAGAGCGCGATCGAACACCTGTTCGACCCTTTCTTTTCCGGGCGATCCGCCGGTCGGGGGCGCGGCCTCGGTTTGTCGATCGCTTGGGCGCTGGCCAAGAACAACGGCGGCGACGTCCGTTGGGCCGGCCGCGAACCCGGTCGCACGCGGTTCACACTGACGCTCCCCAAGGCCATCCCTTTACTGGACGCCCCGATCCGCCGAGTGGCTTGAGCATGGGCATCCTCCGCTCGGCGCTGCACTCCCTCGGCGAACTCGTTTGGCCGCGCGATTGCCTGCTCTGCCACGCGGCCATGCCGCCCGGACCCGCGCCCGTTTGCTTGTGTCCGGCATGTCGGACCGCGCTCGGCACGGATCCCTTTTCGACCTGCTTACGCTGCGCGAGCAACATCGGCCCGCACGTCCCGAGCACCGACCGCTGCCCGCGTTGTGAAAAAGAGAAGTACCATTTCGCGAGCGCCCAACGCTTGGGCCTGTACGACGGCCCGTTGCGGGACGCGATCTTGACGATCAAAAACCCGGGGCAGGAACTCCTCGCGGAATCCCTCGGTCTTTTTTGGGGCGAGCACTCCCGTATGCGGCTACTGCAATCGCAGCCGCAAGTGCTCGTCCCGGTGCCGCTGCATTGGCGTCGTCGCTGGGAGCGCGGTTACAACCAATCCGAATCGCTGGCGCGCGGCTTGGGGTTGGCGCTGGGTTTGCCGATCGGCACGTGGGCCGTACGGCGGATTCGCCCGACGCCAAGCCAAACGACTCAGACGCCGGCCGAGCGGCGGAAGAATGTGGTCGGCGCTTTCGGCGGCGGTCGATTCGCCCGGGTCGAGGGACTGCGAATCTTGCTCATCGACGATGTGCTGACGACCGGAGCAACGGCAGACGCCGCGACCACGGCACTACTGGCCGTCGGAGCCGCGCGAGTCGATGTGGCGGTGTTGGCCCACCGTTGAGCGGATCGAGTCGCCGGTTGTAGCGATTGGCGCGACTTCGGAAGCGGGTAGCGCGGCAGTTCTGACCCGCATGGCCGCGCAAGTCGAGGGTGCCTTCCCGCTGATCCGATAAGAGCAGAGAAGATGGCCCGCCTTCGGCAAATCCTGACGGTCTTACGCTGTCTCCGGTTTTTTTCGGGCAGGGCCGGCGCGGAAGATGCACGAATTGTCGTGGCACCTCTTTTTCCTGATGTGGTTCGGCCGGCGAACCGGGTATAGTCTTTCTAACGGTGGTCGGTGTCGTTTCGGGGGGAAACGACGCCTTCGCCGCACAATTGGAGTTCGCTATGTGGCGTTTCGTTTGCACGGTGGTCCTGATGACCGGGATCGGGGCGACGGCGGGAGCCGCGGCGCCGGAATATTTCGCCGAGACTACGAAAGATTTCGCAACCACGTCGATCGGGCCGGTACTCGTGCATTATTTTCCGATTAAGAACACGACCAAAGACACGATCAACCTCGGCACTCCGCGTATCGGTTGCGGCTGCGTCTCGGCCTCGCTGCTCAAGAATCAACTCACGGCCGGCGAAACGACCTACATCGTCGCTTACATGGACACGAAGAAGATCCCGACGCACCAACGGAACACATTCAAGACCGTGACGGTGACCGTCCCGTTCTTGAATCCGGTCCAAGAAGAAGTCGTGCTGAAAGTCTCGTGCGTCGCGCGGGAAGACCTCTTCTTCACCCCCGATTCGCTCGCCTTCGGCACGGTCCAGAAATCGGCCGGTGGTAAAGTGTCGATGAAGGTCACGCTGTTCAGCCAGCCCAAGTGGGAAATCAAAGAGGCCAAGAGCAACGGCAAGTTCGTGAAGGTTGAAACCAAAGCCGCGAACAATGGCAACGGCGAAGTCTCGTACGAAGTCACCGCGACGCTGGACCCGGATTGCCCGAAAGGCAATTGGATGTCCGAAATCTACCTGACCACGAACGCCGTCGGAGTCGAGAAGATCCGTTTGCCGGTGACCGTCAACATCGTCGAAACGATCGCCGTCAGCCCGGCCGAGGTGACCTTCGGAGATGTGAACCCCAGCAAAACGCCCTCGACGCAGCAGGTGATGTTGACCGGGGAGACGCCGTTCAAAATCCTCGAAGTGAAAGTGCCCGAAGGGGCCGTGACCGTGACGCAAGTGACCGAAGGCGCGCGGGCCGCGCACGTTTTGAAAGTGAATGTGGCCGCCGACACCGAGGGTGCGATCAAGCGGACCATCGAGATTGTGACCGATAGCAAGACGCAACCGAAGTTGATCGTCAACGTGTCGGCGTTGGTCAAGAAGTAGCGGTCGGAGCGAATCGATGCGGCGACAACCCCGGCCCGGCCGGGGTTGTCGCTTTTCCGGCCCGCACCGATTCCGTATCAAATCGCAAACGAAGCCGTCGCCGAGGATCGCCGTCCATGTCGAAGCCCATCACGAAGTTGTTGGTCGCCAACCGCAGTGAAATCGCCATCCGCATCTTCCGTTCGGCCCACGAACTCGGCATCCGCACCGTCGCTATTTATTCGCACGAAGACCGCTTCGCCCTGCACCGGTTCAAGGCCGACGAAGCCTACCGCGTCGGTACCCCCGGGGAGCCGATCCGGGCCTACCTCGACATCGACGCAATCGTGGCGCTCGCCAAAGAAGTCGGCGTCGACGGGATCCACCCCGGCTACGGGTTCCTGAGCGAAAACGCCAATTTCGCCCAAGCCTGTGAGGACGCGGGGATCACCTTCGTGGGGCCGCGGCCGGAAGTCCTCCGGCAGCTC
Source organism: Fimbriiglobus sp. (assembly GCA_043727675.1). Lineage (GTDB taxonomy): Bacteria > Planctomycetota > Planctomycetia > Gemmatales > Gemmataceae > JALHQU01. The sequence goes on along the minus strand of JAYSYJ010000185.1, from coordinate 1,333 downwards.
GGCGACAAAGTCTCGGCGCGGGCCATCGCGATGAAAGCGAACGTGCCGATTCTGTCCGGCGGTGACAAGCCGGTGTCATCGGCGGCGGACGCGGCGGCTCTCGCCGAGAAACTCGGTTACCCCGTGATGGTGAAAGCGTCGATGGGCGGCGGTGGACGCGGAATGCGCGTCGTGCATGCGGCCGACAAACTCGCCGACGCACTCGAGCAAGCCCAGCGCGAAGCCGGGCAGGCTTTCGGCAACAGCGATTGCTTCCTCGAGAAGTTCGTCCAGCGCGCCAAGCACATCGAAGTGCAACTCATCGGCGACCGCCACGGCAACCTCGTCCACCTCTACGAACGCGATTGTTCGATCCAGCGGCGTCATCAGAAAGTCGTCGAAATCGCCCCGGCGCCGAACCTCCCGGACGATGTGCGTCAAGGCATTCTCGATGCGGCGCTCGCCGTCGGCCGGGCCGTCGGCATCGACAACGCCAGCACGGTCGAATTCCTCTACGACACCGATTCGAAGAAGTTCTTCTTCATCGAGGTGAACCCGCGCATCCAAGTCGAGCACACCGTGACGGAGGTCATCACGGGCCGCGACATCGTGCGGGCGCAGTTGTTCATCGCGCAAGGTCGACCGCTGGCGGACGACGACATCGGCCTCGGCGATCAATCGAAAATCCTGACGCAGGGCTTCGCGATCCAGAGTCGCGTGACGACCGAAGACCCCGCCAACGGCTTCATGCCGGACTACGGCCGGCTGACCGCGTACCGCTCCGCCAGCGGCGTCGGCATCCGCCTCGACGCCGGCACCGCCTTCGGCGGTGCCGTCATCACCCCCTTCTACGATTCGCTGCTGGTGAAGGTCACCGCGAGCGGGCTGCGCTTCAAGGATGCCGCGCGGCGGATGGAGCGCTGCCTGCAAGAATTCCGCATCCGCGGCGTGAAAACGAACATCCCGTTCCTCATCAACCTCGTCACGCACCCGAACTTTCTCGATGGTGGCGTGACGACGCGATTCTTGGACGAAACGCCCGAATTGTTCGTGATGCCCGTCCGCCAAGACCGCGCCTCGAAAGTGCTCGGTTACATCGCCGATGTCATAGTCAACGGCCACCCGGAGGTGAAGAAACCGCCCGCCAAAATTCCGCTCGCTGCGTCGTCGGCGGATCGTCCGTGGGAAATGAAGCGTGATGTCAGCCCGCTCCCCGAAGGGACGCGAGACATCTTCAAGAGGCTCGGCGCCGAGGGATTCGCCAAATGGGTCCGCGCCCAAAAGCGGCTGCTCATCACCGATACGACGATGCGGGACGCCCACCAATCGCTGCTCGCCACGCGGATGCGCACCT
>JAYSYJ010000184.1:0-13540 GCA_043727675.1 Fimbriiglobus sp. | reverse complement strand
CAAAGAGCTCGGTGATGCGTCGGTTCCCTTTCCGTTCGACGTTCACATGATGATCAAATGCGACGATGCCCCCAGGTTGGAATCCGAACTCCATCGAGCTTTCAGCACTAGTCGCCTCAACAAAGTTAATCCGCGAAAAGAGTTTTTCCGTGCCAAGTTCGATGACATTTTGTCTCAAGTCCAAGAACATCACGGTCAAATTGATTTCGTCGCCGAACACGTTGCGGAGCAGTTCCGCGTCGGACTGACAATGACCGATGAAGACATTGCCGAAATCGATGAGATTTACGAAGAATCGGGCGCCCTGGCTTCGGAGCTAACCGAGTGATCAATTCGGCTGTTGGGTCTGTTTCAGGTGGTCACCTTGATCGACCCTGCCACACCCCGACGATCAACCACGCATGAACCAGGGCCAGAATCCACTGTGCGGTGCTGATCCACAAGTAAGCATTGTGCCACTGATAAAAGATCTTTGGCCGATCGACGATTTGGCTGACCGGATCGAGGAAGGAATCGAGAATCGGGTGGAGGACGAAGAGTGCGATCAACAGCACGGCCGAAACCGCACTGATCCCGAGCCGGAGTCGCCAAAACTTGGTGCCCCGTTCGGCGACGAGGGACCATGCGAGCAGGAGGTGATACGCGACGCCGAGGATGTTGAGCCAGCGGGTCACTTCTTGGGTCACGAAGCCCTGCGTGATCGGCGAACCGAGGACATCCGAGCCGATGGGCACCACGACGGCCGCGTAAAAGAAGAAGCCACCCTGCCAAGCCAGCCAGGCTTGGAACAGCAAAAACGTACGCCAGCGGGCGAGCATGGTTCCAGACTCCGGGCGGTCCCGCGAATTTCGCGGCGGGTCGCTCGTCTATAAAATAGGTTTCCCGGTGATTTCGCCGGGTACATTTCTCATTGTTACGAGATGGCACGATGCGCAAACTGATTGTCGCGATCCTGATGGCCACGGGGTTCGGCTCGATTTCGGCCTGCACCGCCGCCGAAACCAAAGTCACCGCCCCCGGGAAGCAAACCCTCGGTATCGGCGACCCGGCCCCGCCGCTGAAAGTGACGAAGTGGCTGCAAGGGGAGGAAGTGAAAGAGTTCACCCCCGGCAAAGTCTACGTCGTCGAATTCTGGGCCACTTGGTGCGGGCCGTGCATCAACGCCATGCCCCACTTGGTGGAACTCCAAGAGGAGTACAAGAAAGACCTCGTCGTCATCGGCATGACGAGCAAAGATTCCAACGGCAATACCAAGGAATCGGTCGAGAAGTTCCTCGAGAAGAACAAAGCCAAGTTCACCTATCGTTTCGCGTACAGCGACGACCGCGAGACCGACAAAGCCTACATGGAAGCCGCCAAGCAAGACGGCATTCCCTGTTCGTTCGTCGTCGACAAAGCCGGTAAGGTCGCCTACATCGGCCACCCGATGGAACTCGATGAAGTGCTGCCGAAAGTGATCGCGGGCACTTGGAAGGGCCAAGACGACATCGACGCCATCGGCATTGCCAACAACGAACTCGAAGAGATCAACAAGCTCGCCGAGAAGAAGCCGGAGGAGGCCCTGCCGAAGCTTTTGGAATTCGAGAAGACCCACGCGAGCAAAGCCAAGCAGGACATGTTCGGCGTGCAAAAAATGGTGCTGTTGATGAAAGCCAAGAAGTTCGACGACGCCAAGGTGGTCGGCGAAGCGCTGTTGGCCAAGTCGGTGTCGAAAAAGACCGCGATGCCGGGCGCCTACACGGGGATGATCCTGGCCGATCTGGAGTTGAACCCGGATAAGAAGCACATGGACTTGGCGACGAAGTCGCTCGAAACGGCGCTGCAATTCGACGATAAGAATGTCGGCCTGTTCCTCGCGGCGCTCGAATTGCAGCTCACTCTGGGCAACAAAGAAAAAGCCGCCGAGTTCGGGAAGAAGGCGGTTGCGGCCGGCGAAGACGATAAAGCCAAAAAGCAGATCGAGAAGATTGTCGAATCGAAGTTGAAAGGCTCGGAGAAGTAAACGCGGAATTCCTCTTCACTCGGCAGCCGGGAACGTCCGTGAAACGGGCATCCCCGGCTGCTTTCTTTTGCACCGTGCGGGGTTATCGCGGTACCAGATAGACACCGACTAATCGATCCACGGGGCTGCGGGTCGGGTCGCGGAGGGCGATCACGAACGACAGCGGCAGCAATAACACTCCCGCGATCCAAATCAGCGAGCGGAGGGTCACCAGCGTGGGAAACCACCACTGGAGTAGTAGCGACATCATCAGTAAGGTCGTCAGCGGTACCCAGATCAACAATTCGCGGACAGCACAACGCCAACGCTGGGCGGGGCGACCGTCCTTGCGGACGAGGGCGATGCCGGAAAACCAGTAGCCAATTCCACCCCGGAATATGAACGCGAACAGCGGCCAGTTCATCAAGGGCCACGAGAGCACCAGCCCGATGAACACCCAGAGGAACACGATCCCTTCGCCCCGGAAAACACCCGCCCGCCCACGCGATTGGGTTTTTTTGGCCGTTTGAATTCGAGAATCGACGAATCCCGGGCGTACGCTAGCGATATCGAAATCGTCTCCTCTCGAATTCGTCCAGAGTTGGAGAACGTATTTCTCGGGTCGATTCAGCCGTTCTTGGAAGTCGAGTCCTTCGGCACGGGTCACCTCTTCTTGGTTTTTCAAGGCCGCGTCCGTGGCTTCGAATTGATCCGGATGGAACGCGGCTTCCAGCCGCTCTCGGATGGGGGAGTTGACCGATTCCGTGTTTCGAACGCGGGTCATGAAAGCGTCGCGTTGTTCGACAGTCGCCAATCCGGCCCGGAGACGTTCCGGTGCGTGGCTCTCTTGGAAAATTGCAAAGCCGCCGAAGAAATTGAAGAACCCGCTGAGCACGAACATCATGAACAGGCCGTTACCGAGCAACAATCCTTGAAGGGTCAGGTGTCCGATCCGGCTGCCCGCCGTCACCGAAGCGGGTAGGCTCTGATTCGCGGCCAAGTCGTCGCGAAGTTCACCGAGCGACTCGTAGCCATCGTTGAAGATTCGGTTCGTGATCTCGGAAGCGTGTGCCGGCAGCGGTGCCAGGATGCGGCCACGGCCCGTGCGCACGGTGCCTTCGAGCAACAGCGCGGTGATTTGCTTCACAAACCCCATCGATGTGAACGAACCACCGGGATAGCGCGACTTCGTTTCCCCGGCCGCTACGGCTTTGCCCGTCGGCATGGGGAAATCGACAAGCTGGAGCCGGCCGTTCGGTTCGACCCAAATTTGTTCCGGGGAGAGTACGTCCGGGGAACTGCCGTCATCGGTGCCATCGCCGAGTTCACAGACCAATTGCTCGAGGATCGGCCTCGTTTCGGCCCAACTCGCCGGGGCCGTCGGCTTGACGACATCGGGCAGTGGGGAGCCGGCCGGAGCGACGTAGGCGATCCAAGCCCGTTCGCCGCCGCCCCAGATCATGGTGCCGTGGCCGACGCTGCGCAGTCGGGTGGGCCGGACAATCGGTTCATCGAAGAGGGAATCGTCGCCGATGCCCGGCGGTTCGACGCGGATGACCACCCGCCGACCGAGCGATTTATCTTCGCCGATCCAGACTTCGGCACCGTCGCCGATCTCGCAAATTTTCCCGCCGATGTTGAAGCCGCCGAGCATCTCGGGCAATGCGGCACTGGCCTTCATCACCCGGTCGAGTGGGTTGGGGTACGGGCTGATCAGCTTCTTCCGCCGCGACGTGCGGGGCAGTTGCACCGTCCGCGTGCCGGACGCGAAGTCGTGCACGCCGCGGTAGCCGTGGGCCGTCCGGCGGTACTGGATGCAGAGGACCAGGAGGCCGGTGACGAACGTGACCAAGGCGAATACTTTGGACGCGTCCAGCCCGATCCAACCGACGAAAAGCCCGGCGAGTGTGAACATCCAGAACCAAATGAGGTTGAACACCAACGTGCGCAGGGCGATCACGCGCAGGCCGGGCACCCCGGTTCCGCCGAGCTTGACGACGCGCAGTTTCAAGAAGCGCTTGCCGGGGGTACTGCCGGTCAACCCTTCGAACAACCAGAAGTAGCCGAACGTCAGCGCGATCGACACCCAACTGGAATCGAGAGGATGCTCGACATCGGCCGAGTGCCCACCGAGGTATTGGCGGAGAATTTCGAGTGGGATCGTCGGCACCAGCAGAAGGGCGGCATCGAGAAAGTAAGCGAGGAACAGCGAGCGCGGCCGGGCCGGCTGCTGGCGCTCGGGGAGGAGGCCCAGCAGCGATTCGCGGAGGTCGTCCAAAGTCTGAAAACGGCGCTCGCGATCGCGCTCCAACCCTTTCAGCACCAGTCGATCGAGCTCCGCCGTCGCCAACGGGCACTTGATTCGCACCGATGGCGGCGCTTCGGAAATGGTCTTGGCCAGTACGGCCGTCAAGCTTTCGTGCTGATGCGGAGCCTGCCCCGCCAGCAAATAATAGAGCGTCGCGCAGACGGCGTAGACGTCGGTGTCGTACCCGACCGGTTCGCCGCGAATCTGTTCGGGCGAGGCGAACAGCACGGTGCCGAGGAAAGCCCCGGAGTGCGTCAGTTGCTTGTCCGGATTGTTGTTCCCGAGCGATTTCGAGAGTCCGAAGTCGCCGACTTTGACGCGGTCGTCTTCCGTCAGAAAACAATTCGAAGGCTTCACATCGCGGTGGATCACGCCGAGACGATGCGCTTCGATCAAGCCGTCGATCACATCGAGGGTGCGGAGGATCGCTTCGCTGACGGGCAGCGGCCCGCGATCATCGACCATGTCTTTCAGCGTCCGTCCCGGCATCAATTCCATGATGATGAACGGCCGGCCGGCGTCGGTGTCGGCCCGGAGCACGAAGACGCAACGCGGGTGGGCGATCTGGCTGGCGAGTCGCCCTTCCTGGCGGAAGCGTTCCACCGACGACGGGTTGGCCGCGAGTCGACGGGCCAGCAATTTCACCGCGACCCGTTGGCCCGATGAATCCGCTTCCGCTTCGTAAACGCTGCCCATTCCCCCGGCGCCGATGAATCGCAACAGCTTGTAGCCCGAGATGGAACTCGGGGCCATTTCCACGACCTCATCCGGCGCGGTATTGCCCGAATCGAGTGAGCGGGTGACCATGTGCTGAGAATCGACCACTTGCGGTACGTAACCGATGGTCTCGTCGCCGAGGGCCACAGAACCGCGGAGTTTTTCCCCGCAGTACATGCAGAAGAGCGGCGATTCCGACCGGTCGGTGGAATCCGCGAGGACGCGAGAACAACGGGGGCAAAGCAAAGCCATACGGATTCCGTCGGCGGGCCAGGTCTGCAGGTGGTTCGCTGGTCAAGTAGAAATCTTAGGGAACGGGCCGGGAAAACGTATGAGGAACGCGGGTGCCGGGCTTGCAACACGATGGAATTCAACCCGTCAGACTCTGTTGGAAGAACTCCCAGATGCGCTCGTTGGCATTGAGTACGTTGGAAGGGTGACCCCCGATGCGGGGGTTCAGCAGGCCGCGGCCACCGGGCCAGTGGTGGCCCAATCCGTCGATTGTGAGGCTGTGGAAGCACGGGCCGTATTCTTCTTCCAAAACACCACCGGCGTGGGTGCGCCTCGTCGGAATGGTACCGTAGCCGAGGCCGGTGGCCCACTTTGCCAATGAATGCCCGATCCCCCGTCGGGGCACCGGATTTGGGAACCATGGCAATGTCACGGCTCCATCGTCGAGGGGAATCAACGGATCTCGGTTCCCGATCAAGAATAGTGTTGGAATTGGCCGGCTCGGTTGCGGATTCTCAATCCAGCAGTGCCCGGCCACCGGTGCGACGGCCCGGATCAGTTCCGCACGTTCGGCCGCGAAGCGAAAGGCCATGCCCGCCCCGTTGGAAAAGCCGGTGAGAAAAACCCGGGTCGTGTCTGTTTGAACCTGTCCCGTCGCATCGGCAATGACGGCCGCCAAGAAGCCGACGTCGTCGTGGTCGGTGTGCAGTTTGTTTCCGGGCTGGGTACTGCCGTCGTTCCAACGCTGCGGATTGCTGAGGAACTTGGCCGGGGAATCGGGATCGACCGCCAGCCCGTCTGGGAAGGCGACCGCAAAGCCGGCCTTTCGGGCGAAGTCCGCCAGCCCAGTTTCTTGCATAGCGAGGAGCGCTGAGCCACCGGTACCATGGAGCATCAGCACCAAAGCGGAATTCGGCAGGTGCGGCCGCGCAAGCCAATAGCGGCGTGTGCGTCCTTTCCATTGGAGTGCAATCGGTTCCACACGGTTCCAGTTGCGGGTGATGCCGGTGCCGGGCAAAATTGGCCAACGGAACTGCGACCCGCCGTGTTGCGTCGGTTGCAGCCGATTGCGTATTCTATGGGTAGGGTTATTCGTGCAGGAGTTGCGACATGGGTTCTTTCCGTCGAAATGGGTTGGCCGCAGGATGGCTCGTTTTGTTGAGTCTCGGCTGCTCGAAAGCGCCGGCACCGGTGGCCCAAATCGCGCCGGTGCCCGAGCCGGTGATTGCCAAGGTGGAACCAACGGCCGCGAAACCGGATCTGCCCAAGGTCGCTGCGGAACCGCAGCCCGAATTCGGCCCCACCCCGACGCTTCTGCCGGTGTTACCAAAGCCGATCCAGCCGCCAGTTCTCGAACCGAAACCGATGGAAATCCCGAAGGTGATCGAGCCGGTCATTATAGTTCAGGCGCCGAAACCTCCGGAACCGGAGACTCCGAAAACCGATTCGCCGAAGCCAATCGAGCCACCGCTCCGGGAGCTGAAGAAAACCACATTTCCGACCTTCGTGGATGGCAAGCCGTTGGCGGAGTGGATCAAGCAGATGAACCACATCACCCAACCCGATCCACAGCAGCGCGAATTCGCGTTGAAGACTCTGCCGCAGTTTGGGCCGGACGCCCGCAAGCCGTCGATCGGCCCGATCACCGACATGATTTACAAAGACCCCGATCCGGGGGTGCGCATCGTGGCGATCACCATCATCAGCAACATGGGCTACGATATCCGCGATCAGATCAAACCGTCCGTGAGCGCATTGCGAACTTGCATCGCCATGACGGGCAGCGGCAGCATCGTGCGGCTGTATTGCGTTCGCTCGCTGATGTCGTTTGGCACCGAAGCGGTCTCGGCCATTCCGGAGCTCAAACAGGCCGGGTTCGATTCGTCGTGGGAAACGCGGTTCGCGGCGGCGGCGGCCCTCGGCCGCATCGGTTCCCCCCCGAGCGAAAAAGGAGAACCCAACGACGCGGCCTCGAAGTTCTTGCTCAACACGCTCCTGAAAGATTCCTGCGCTGGCGTTCGACTCGAAGCGATCCAATCGCTGTTGCTAATCGGGCCACCGAAACCGAAGAACCCGCTCGATTACATCAAAGACATCGAACTTTACGTCGAGCCTGTCAAAGGGCGTTTGAAAGTCGAAAAGGATGCCGGGGTACTCTGTTGGCTCTACCTGTTGAACATCATGTACGATGATCGCGCCCTCCCCGAACACGTGAAGAAGATCGCGTCGTACATCAAGAATCCGGACTCGCCGATGGTGCGGATGCACGCGATCAACGCTTGCTCGGCGCTCGGCCCCAAAGCCGCCCCGGTGATTCCGCAACTCATGGACGCGCTGACGTACGCCGAACCGGAGCTGGTGGTCGCCGCGATGTCGGCGTTGGCCCAGATCGGAACCGAAGCCCGTGCCGCGGTGGTGGAACTGGAGAAGATCCAGAAAGGCTCGAAAGACCCGATCAAGCCACTCGATGCCCCGAAAGATTGGAAGCCCGACCCGACCCTGCGCCTCGTGGCCGAGGACGCGATCAAGTACATCACCGGGAAAAAGAAGCTCGGCGACTTGGAACCGAAGAAGGATCGCTGAGTGAATCCGAACTAAGATAACCAAAGAACGGCCAGTCGGTGCGACGGCCGTTCTTTCCGGACTTCTTTCATCGGATTTCAAACCATGTCTACCCTGCTGGATCGCTTTCTCCGCTACGTCGCCATCGACACCCAAGCGGTCGAAAATAGTGGCGTCTACCCGAGTAGCCCGAACCAACTCGTGCTCGGCAAAATTCTGCGCGACGAACTGTTGGCGATGGGGCTGCGCGATGCCCGCCAGACCGAGTTTGGGATTGTCCACGCGACGATCCCCGGCAACGTTCCGGGGGCACCCGTGGTGGCGTTCAACTCGCACGTCGATACGAGTCCCGAAACGACAGCCGCGAACGTCCGCCCGCAGGTGATTCGCAATTACGCCGGTGGTGATATCGTCCTCCCCGGTGACCCAACCAAGATCATTCGTGTCGCGGACAATTTGGAATTGAACCACCTCCACGGCCGCACCATCATCACCACCGATGGCACGACGCTGCTCGGTGCGGACGACAAATCGGGCGTGTCGGTGATTATGGAATTGGCGAAAACACTGGTCGAGAATCCGAGCATCCCGCACGGCGACGTCAAGATTGTGTTCACCTGCGACGAAGAGATCGGTAAAGGGGTGCTGCACCTCGAACCGGCCGAGATCGGCGCCGACGTCGCGTACACGCTCGATGGCCAAGGGACGGCGGAAATCGAAGGGGAAACGTTCAGCGCCGATCGGGCCATGGTCACAATCACCGGTGTGAATATCCACCCGTCCATCGGCAAAGGGCGGATGCTCAACGCGGTCAAACTCGCGGCCAAGTTCCTCGAATTCCTGCCGCAAAATCGTCTGTCGCCCGAGACCACGGCCGACCGCGACGGATTCGTGCACCCGTACACAATCGAAGGCGGTGTGGGCCGGGTGAAGTTGCAATTCTTGCTGCGTGATTTCGAGACGGTGCAGCTCGCGGAGCAAGCCGAGATGCTCCGCGAATACGGTCGGCAGCTCGTGGGCGATTTTCCGAAAGCGAGCGTCGATGTAACGGTGGTCGCCCAGTATCGGAACATGCGCGACGGGATGGAAAAGGAGCCACGGGCGGTTCCGTTTGCCCTCGAAGCGGTACGCCGGGCCGGCCAAATACCACGGCAACTTTCGATCCGCGGTGGCACCGACGGTGCCCAACTCACAGCCAAGGGATTACCGACTCCGAACATCTCGTGCGGCGAACACAATCCCCATAGCCCGTTGGAATGGACCTGCCTCGAAGAGATGGAAGCGAACGTGAAAGTGCTGGTGGAACTGGTGCAGGTCTGGGCGGGAAAGTGAACGACAAAACCCGGCAGGTCGTGCTGCCGGGTTTTTTGATTTGCCGCAGAAACGACTTCAGTCCCCGATGATGAATCCCATCATGACGAGGTCTTCGCGAACATCATCGACGTCGAGTTTCGGCTTCAATTTCTTCAAACAGTCGGTGCTGATTTCATCGCCCGAGAGCAATTCGGTCACCGCGTCTTCGTCGAGTTCCACTTTGTCCATATTGAGGAACTCCGTGACGAAGTCGGTGTAGTATCCTTTGATGCGCCCGAGCAGATGCTCTTGGCCGTCCGCATCTTTGCCCGATCCAGCGGGGATCGAGACGCTCCCTTTCGTCCAGGTTTTGGTTTTGCCGGTGTTCCAGAGGCAGAACGTCGCCGTGTGGTGTTCCGATTCGTCGTCGAACGGTTGTGCGACCAACAGCGCACTCAACGCCGCCGGCAATGCGTCGTAGACACCGGGATACGCTTGGATCTGCTCCGGCGATTCCGCACGGGTGAACGGATTCAGAACCGACTTCGGGTCGAATCCGACAATCACGGCGCCGGATTTGTGAAAGAGAAAGCGGCATTCGTTGCCCACCGCATCCTTCCACGTGGCGACATCGGACGGGATCGACGGATCGTGCCAGAAGCGGACATCGCGGTTTTTATCGTGGAGTAACGAAACCACTGCCATAGCGCGTACGGTGTCCCGGAGATCGGCCGGCGTCAAGAAAACAACTTGCGGCATGGGTTCACTCATCAAACAGAAGTCAATGCTTTCAGTCTACGAGGTGACACACCCGGAAAACCCGGAAAACGTCCAAATGTCGATTTCCCACCTCCAAAAAAAGGCGTTGTGATTGTGGAATAGTGCCCCAGCCAAGATTCGAACCGCTTTCCGCACCCCGTACCAATTCCGATAATCTTTCACGCTCTACCCCGCTCAGGGGGTGCGTCGAACTATCAGACAGACCTGGTTGCGTCATTCCGAAGATCCGCCATGCTCGCCAAAGCCCGGTACCGCGCCGCCAGCCTTAAAACCTTCCGCGAAGTTCACGCCGCTCGGTTGGCCACTCTCCCGCCGGCCGGATGGAAAAGAACCGCACCCTGTTTAGAAGCGGCCCTCAAAGACGTGAATGCCAAACACCAGGTTCGCCGGATCATTCCACCGGGGGAACGGCGTCGGCATTCGGATCCGCGCCGAGGTGCCTTTCCTTGAAGCGCAGGGCTTCGCATTGGCGTTCCATCGTTCCGCCAGCGTACGGACGCTTCGGCTTGTCAGAAGTGCTGACGTGGCCCCGTCGGAAACACAACTCGCATCTCCTGCAATCGGGTTTCCTTCTATCGGAAGGTAACGGTAGCCTCGGGACTCGGTATCGCGCAAGATAACACCTTCGGATTGCCTATAGTTCTGGGCGCAAGTTCGCAGTGCTGCTCAATATCGAAATCCCTATCCTCAATAGTTTTTTCCAACTATTGGCGAATTCCTGTCTATCCGGTCGTAGGTCCCGAGACACTCCCGAGAAATCGATTAGGTTATCATCCAACCACTTGCAATTCCCGATGGGTTCCCGATGACGACCGGTTGGCAAAAGCTCATTCCTCCTCCTGGCTGCTTCCGCGGTGCCGAAAACTACCGCATCGACGCCTACTCGGAATTCCTCCCACCGCCTCGTGTCGGGTGGAAGCCTTACGGTGGCGGCGCGCCCGATCCGGAACTCTTCGCGGACTCCGACCCCCACGGCTGGTGGGTCGGCGAATTCGAAGAAGCCCTCGAACTGAAGCACGGTTTCCAGCAAGTCGGTCGGCAAGTCCTCCGCAAGCTCGCCCGGCTCCTCGGTGGGGATCGCTCGATACTGCCGAAGGGTGACCTGCACGACAATCCCTTCTGGCCGGCGGAGCTCGCGGATCATCCGAAGCTCGCGCACGAGCGCTGCGTCGCGCTACTGCCTCTGGCCCTTTCCCGCACTCAGGATGACAAGGGGCGAGTGCGCTGGACACTCTTCGGCAACAGCGAGCAGGGCCCCGGCCGCGCATTTTGGAAGTCGTTCTTCACCGCCCCGCAGAAGGAAGTACCCGCCGGCGAAGCGGTCGGCTTCTTTTGTAAACTGCTCAATGAACTCTACTCCGAGTGCGCGGACGGCTCCGACGGGTTGAAGCGGATCGGCTTCCGGATCCTCCCGGATGACGAACCGCTCCTCGCATATTGGACCGAGAAACTGCCGAAATGGACCGCCGAGTTCCTCCTCCCGCAGCGCCCTACAGCGACTTCCGCGAAGTATCTCCTGACTTTCCGTCCCTTCGTCAAACTTCCCGCAGCGATCCGCAAGGCCTACCTCTCCGGGACTTTGCACCTACTCCCCTTCCCCGGCAGCTTGGCGTACTGGGGTGTGCCGGGATATCGCAGACTCGCCGGCGAACTCCCGTTGGCCGGACAGATCCCGCTGCTGTTCGGCGTCGCCCGGCACCGGATGACCGACGGTTTCCGCGTTCCGCAATGCGGTTACCTCCACGAGCCGTCGCCCGCTCATCCCGATGCGCCTCGTCACGCGGGGCACGTCCGCAATACGTACAAGCGCACCCACCGCTGGGACAAGATCCTGCGGGATCAGGACGAACTGGCCCTGATCGATCGGGAGGACAAGCTCCTGCACGTCCTCTTCAGCACGCTGCCCGACGACATCGACCTCTACGACAAGCCGATGGCCCGGAACGTCCAGATGTGGACGGAGGATTTCCGACTGCTGCTCGACGGACCGACTGCGTCGCCGGAGGGACTGAAGCGCGCCATGCACGCGGCGATGGCGGGCGGGGTATTCGGCTACCGGTTCCAGTTCCCGGCGATGCGCGTGGGACACCACGAGGTTTACTGGCACCGGCCACTCGTCGGATACGTCGACCGGGAAGGCGAGCCGGTGGTGCTCTCCGATGCGCCGTCCGGCTACCTCACCGCGTACGATGCCGCTGTGCCGAACGCAAAGCTCGCCGTCGAACTCTGGCCGCGGTTCCACCGCCGCCCCGCGGTGCTCGCCGCCTTCGCCACACCCAGGGCGCTGAAACCCGTACGTGAACTCTCCGCCGCATTCGGCAAGCGCGGGGGCCGACCGCTGCCGTACTCCTTCGCCCGGCAACTGGCATTTCGGGGACGGCAGAGTGTGCTCGACACCCTCGCGGAACCGCTGGCGGCGGAAGTGCGCGCCATGATCGAACCCGCCGAAACGCCACTCCCCCGCGGCCGGATGGCTAAGGTGCCGGACTCCCTCACGTACGGGCGCACCGCATCGCGCCGGTTCGAAGTGGCCTACTGGAAGACGATCGCGTCACTCAGCGAGGGCACTTACGTCAACGTTAACAACGCCGATTGCATTCTCGATGCGGAGTCGCTGAAGCGGATGGCCGACCCCGAGCGGCACCTCGACATGCTTGGGGATCACCTGCTCGCCCACTACCGCCGGGCGATCTCGAAAGTCGGCATGACCGGCAAAGCCCTCGCGGGGAGTGCCCCGTTTCGCTGGCGGACCGACTTCGATTTCTCCTGGATGGGCGGATGGCTGAAGAACGCGGAGATCCCCGCCGAGCGGAATATCGTCGTCGTGATCCCGGGGCGCAACCGCAAAGAAGCAGTCGTGATGGCCGACCATTACGACACGGCGTACATGGCCGACGTATTCTACGGGGAAGGAGCCGAGACCGGGGCGCGCTTGGCGGCATCAGGAGCCGACGACAATCACTCCGCCACGGCTGCGATGATGCTCGCCGCACACATATTCTTGGAGATGAGCGCGAAGGGCGAACTGGCCCGCGACATCTGGCTCATACACCTGACGGGCGAAGAATTCCCCGCCGACTGCCTCGGCGCGCGGGCGCTCACCGAGCGGCTGGTCGAAGGCACGCTCGAACTCCATCTGCCGGACGGCAAGGTCCGCGATCTCTCCCGCACGGTCGTCCGCGCGCTCTAAGTGTCGGACATGATCGCGCACAACAACGACCACCAGCGGGATATCTTCCAGATTTCCCCGGGCGACGATGCCGCGTCGCTCCGAGCGGCCGAGCACGCGCATGTCGCGACCGAAATCTGGAACGCCTCCGTGCCGGTCTGGAATCGGAAAGGCGAGCGGGTCGGGAAATCCCGATCGCGCCGGAGCCCGCGCGGTGCCGATATTCCCGATGTGGCCCCGTTCCTCGCCCTGTCAGGCGAAGTGCGAACGCCGCTCGACCCGCGCAGCACTCTCTTCAACACTGACGGGCAAGTCTTCTCCGACGCGGGCGTCCCCTGCGTGCTTTTCATGGAGAACTACGACATCAATCGCGCCGGATATCACGACACTCACGACACGATGGAGAACATCGATCTCGACTACGGGGCGGCTCTCTGCGCCATCACCATCGAATCGGTCGCCCGCGCCGCAACCGCCGCACTGCCCGAGTAAAATAGCT
>JAYSYJ010000183.1:0-4502 GCA_043727675.1 Fimbriiglobus sp. | reverse complement strand
GCACCGACGGCTCGCGCCAGTCGGCTCTATGTTTAATAATCATCGTGGAAGTACGGTCAACCGAATCCGAGCGCACCTAATCGGCCAAGTAGCGGATGCGCTTGTTGATGTCGGTGTTCACGGAATGAAACGGTAACGTCAGATGGATGGGGTCGAAGAGATCGTGGCGCATGGCTTCGATATCATCCGAGCCGATGGCATTGGTGAAGATCGGTAAGAGGTAGTCGATGCCTATTTGAGAGGGTCGGAGCATCTTGGCATCGTAGAAGCTCGGGTGGAGCTTGCGTGCGTGGATGTGGCCCCATTTGTCGCGGAAATCGTTGGCGTACACCTCGCCCAAGTGGAACCCTTTGGTTCGATTCCAATTCAAAATCGCCACCGCGTTCATCCGGCGTTGCAACAGCAAATCCAAGGCGTGCCCACCGAGTTGCGCGGCGTAGAAGCGGTCGAAAGAAATGGGCCGACCCCCGCGCTGGGTGTGCCCGATTTTCCGTGTGAAGACGGCGGCGCGGGCATTTTCGTTGCGACGCTTGCTGGTGAAGAACTTGTCGCCCAGGCGAGCCACGAGGACGGCTCGCAGTGCTTCCGAAGCACCCGTGAGGATCTTATTCCCGGCCGGATCGGTCGATTGGTGCTCGGCCCCGAGTTCCTGGCCCCGTTCGTCGATCACCCCCTCGCCGCAGACGATCACGACGTGCTTTTGCAGTTCGTAAATCTCTTTGATCCGTTCGAGGAGGCTATCCATGTTGATCGGGCTTTCCGGCACCAGCAAAATATCGGGTTGTCCATACATCGAGCCGAGGGCGATGTAGCCCGAATGCCGACCCATGACTTCGACGATGGCAATCCGGCGGTGACTCTCGGCGGTGGTGCGAACCCGTTGGACGCCCGTCGCGGAGACGAACACGGCCGTGGCATACCCGGGGGTGACGTAATTCACCATCCGTTCGAGGTGGAAACTCGCCCGCGATTCGGCCCGGTTGTACCAGAAGCCGCCGCCGTCGATCATGCCCGCTGCCGGCGGGTTCGGCTCATCGGGTTTCACTTCCCCGAAGCGCTGCCATTCGTCCGCTTCGTTCGGAAAGTTCAAACCCAAGTCGTTGTCGATGGTTTTCGGGGCGAGCACCGTCGGGATCGACTCGCTGAGGGCCTGCATCCCGTTGAGGGTGCCGTCGCCGCCGATGCAAATGAGACCGTCGATTTTGAGTTGCTTCAAACGCCCGGCAATCAGGGCGATGGCCTCTTTATCGTCGGCGTCCACATAATCGCGGGAGGCTCCGAGCAGCGTCCCCCCCATAACCGGGTCGAGTTCCGGAATGGTCTGGAAAAGCGGGTTCAGGTGGACGTGCGGCACACGCGGGTTGAACAGGCTGCTGAAACCTTTGATGAAACCGATGACTTCGACGTTGAGTTGGTTTCCGCGCGTGACCGCACCGTGGATGGTCGCGTTCAGGGCCGGAGTATCGCCGCCCGCAGTCAGAATGCCGATTCGCCGCATCAATTGCTCCGAAAACAGATCGCAGATTCGATGGTTTCAAGATACGGAATCCACCGCCGGAACGCCGTTCTCGAGTCGGCGTAACCTTTCGTCTCGGCGGTGGGTATACTATCCCAAGAGGTTCTGGAACTCGAACAAGGGTCTTGCCCGTGTCGCAAACGCTCTCGCGCTGGAAAGCGATTCTGCTCGGGATCATCGTGGTGGCACTTGTGGCGTTTGCCGCATTCAGCCTCACGCGGGCTGCCGGCAAGCAGGGCCTTTGGGCCGAGACGACCGAAGTCACGGTCGCCTTCCCCGAGACCCACGACCTCGCTCCCGGTACGCCCGTTCGCATCCGCGGCGTCGATGCTGGTAAAGTCGTGGCCATTGAATATCCGGATCACGATGGCGACGGTGCCGCCGTCACCGTGCGGATGCAGATCGACGCGAAGTATGCCCCCCGCCTGTACGCCGACGCCTTCGCGCAAGTGCATTCCACCGGGTTGCTCGGTGCCAAGGTGATTTCCATCCAACCGGGGAACCCGAAGTCGGGCTTACTTGTGGATGGGCGACTCGCCGCCCGAGAAACGCCCGACATTGCCACCGCCGCCGCGAAGATTGGCAATACGGCCGACGAAGCCAAACTGTTACTGAAGGAAGTGCGCACCGGGAACGGCACCCTGTCGAAGTTGCTCAACGACGACAAGCTTTACAACGAGATCACCGGCCTGGCGGGCGATTCGCGCAAAATGGTACGGCGGGCCGACAATGCCGTTGGCAACGTCGAGGAAAAGGTCACCGACGTGGATAAATTCGTCAAAGATGGTCGTGAGACGCTGAAGAGTGTGAAGCAGGGGACGGACGCGGTGCAGAAGTTGCCCCTGATCCGCAGTTACGTCACCGATGCGGCGGCGATTTTGGTTCGACCCGACAGCCGCCGGGAACTCGTGACGTACAGTACGAACGATTTATTCGAGACCGATTCCGCCATCCTCACCGAGACGGGCAAAGGGCACTTGAACGAAGTGAGCGCTTGGATCAAAGGACTCCCCAACCATAAGTCGGACGTGGTGATTGCAGCCTTGTGCGATCCGGCGCACGTGGGCCAAACGCCATCGTCGGCGGGAGAACTCACGAAGAAACAAGCCGAAGGCGTTGCGGAATATCTAAAAGCGCAGAAGGCGTTCAAAACCGGCTTGGTCTCATCCCGGAAGCTGACGCCTTTGGGATTGGGGCAAGGTCCGTCGCCGGTGATCGAAAAGGGGGTTCTGCCATCGTCGTACCTCCAGGTGTTGGTCTTCACGCCGCAGTAACCACGCCTTCGGCACGGAACTATGCCCGATTCACACTCCACCACATCACCCGTCTGCACGGCCCGGGACTCGGCGCGGATCGCGGCGTTGTACTACCTCGGTCGTATCCAATATCCGAAGTTGACCATCCCCGAAGCGGCGTATCGGAGTCATCTCGAACGGGCTTACAAAACCTACGGGGCGAAAACCGACGGCCCCGCCTTGAGTTGGGAAGCGTTCCTCGAAGGGTTGTACGCCTTCGATTGGTTCGTCACTTGCGGTTGCGCGGAAGGTCTCGACGCCGCATGGGAGACACTGTTCAACACCCGCACCGGGCGCAGCGACTGCTTACTCTTGGATGCGTTGCGGGCGCGGGCCTGTCGGCTTTACCCGCGTGACGACGAGAAGCAAGAGAGCGCCGTCGCCGAGTTTTGGAGCCATTTGATCGTGCCGGATGCCGAGGGCCGCACGCCGACGCTGTTGCGGTACGATGGCCAGCGTCCACTCGCCCCGTGGCTGATTCGCGTCTTCCAGAACTGGCATTTGTCGAAGTTGCGGAGGCACTCCGGTGCGTCCGCCATGCCCGACGACGACTTGGCAATGGAACTGCCGACGAAGACCAAGACCGAGACGCGCTGGCACGAAGCCTTTTGCACGGCGGCCCGCGAATGGCTCAGCGGCATGACCGACAACGAGCGGTTGCTGCTGGGGTTGCGTTGGCGGTACCGCATGAGCCAGCGCGATGTCGCCGGGTTGCTCGGGGTTCACGAAGGCACCATTTCCCGACAGACCGACAAACTCCGCGACGGGGCCTTGGAATCGATCCGCACCCGGCTCATCGCCGAAGGTTGGACGGAGGATGACCTGGAAGGGTACATCCTCACCGAAATGGGCGGCTTGCTCTTGGACGACCCACGCTTGTCTGCCGACCAACTCGGGCGACTGTTGCAAGCGAAGGGGAAGTCGTTGCCCGTGGGCTAACCCTTGGCACCGAGTTCCTCGACGACCCCTTGTTCATCGCCTCGGGAAGCCACCGCGCCGCCCACCTTTCCATTCACCTATTGACGTTCACCCTTGGCAACGCCCACAATGAAGAATTGGGTCACATTTGGCCCAACACTCGGTTCTCGCAGAAATGCCGGAGCCAACCGGCCCCGCTGCACGGCCGGTTCAGCAATGGAAGGAACGTGTCGAATGTTCTCGTGGATTTTCAAATTGAGCGCGGTTTCCGCCGCACTCGTTCTGGGCACCTCCGCCCCGGCGGCGGACGATCCGCCCAAACCCACCCAAGGCTCGTATGTGGTCATCGTCGGCGTGTCCGAGACGGCCGACAAAACGATTCAACCTCGCCCCACCGCCGATGTTGACGCGACCGCCGTGTACGACCTCTTCACCGATAAAAAATATTCCGACGTTGCGGCCGACCGTGTGGTTTTGCTCACGTCTGTGGTCGACGACAAGCGCAAGTCGCTGAAATCGACGCGCGAAAATATCCTCAAAGCGGTTCACGACGCCTTTGCCAAAACGGGCAAAGACGACACCGTGATCTTGGCGATGTTCGGTCGCGGGGCCGCCGCAGGGGAACGAACCGTCTTCTTCGCGGCCGACAGCAGTTTCAAAGAGCGCGAGAAAGATGCGGTGCTCGGCACAGATCTCGAAACGGAGTTGAAAACCGCCAAGCAGCAGCGCATCGCCCTGTTGCTCGACATCCACTTCAAGGGCTACGACGCCGG
>JAYSYJ010000182.1:0-13659 GCA_043727675.1 Fimbriiglobus sp. | reverse complement strand
CTTACTGCCAGCGAGTACCGCTTCCACAAAGAACCCGGTGGCAAGATTCGCCGCCGCTACGGCGTTCACATTGTGCTGAGCGTTGAACCGCGCGTGATCGACGAGCCAACTTGACCCGGCCTTCACCATCCGGATCAAAACGCGACCCGGCTTAGTCCCAGTCGTGCTGACCAAAGCGTAATCAGCAGCGGCGAAGTCGACTTTCAAGTCGTCCGCTTTTGCCGTGGCCTTGGCACTGGCAAACCAACTTTGCACGCCGAGTTCGGAAAACCCAGCGGCCTTGTCCGATTCGAGTTCCGGAGAGGCGATCACTTTCTTGAATGCCAGCGTCAACAGGTCGGACGTTGCTTTCCCGTCTTGCACGGCCTTCACAAACTTGGTCGCACCGAGCGCGCCCGCACCGGATTCGCCACTCGGCGTCATCGGCACCGTAGCATCCTTAGGGTTACTCGACGGCGTCGAATCTTTTTTTCCACAGCCGATCGTTCCCAGCAGCAAAAACAATGGGATCGACAATCGAATCGTGCACATGAATCAATCTCAGGGGGTGTCAGTGGTGGTCGTAGGCCAAGCGAAGAATTCGGATACGTTGCAACGGAAGCCAGGAAGAATCTCGCCGCCGGTGAGCTCATCCGTTTCGTCGAGAGTGATCGATTCTTGATTCTGCGTATAGATAAGTACGTTGCGATCTTCGGGATCGATAACCCAAACGAGCGGGATGCCGCGTGCCAAATATTGATTGATCCGTTTCGTGGTCTTGCCGAGCCGATCCGACGGAGAAAGGACTTCGACGACCATCGTCGGAACGCGATCCACCGGTGCCAGTTTCAGATCCTTGAAAATCGGCCGAGTGAGGAAGGCCATTACATCGGGGCCTCGGACCGTGTCGGGTCTCCGTTTGACGACGAGGCTGGTGTCGTTGGTCATGACATACCCACCTCGCGGAAGAAGAAAATTCCCGAGGATGTGAGCGACTAAAAAACAGATCGCACCGTGGAGTTCACTTGCCGGTGGCATATTCAGAACTTCCCCGTCTTCGAGTTCGTAGCGCGAGTGGGCGTTTTCAGATTGATCCCACCACTGAAAAAACTCTTCCGCAGTGAGTAACCCGGGTCGGGCCAGCATGACAGTCATCGAATCACCCTCCCATTCAGGGGTTGGAGAAGCACATTCACAAATACCGCATCGACGGGAATCACAGTTCTCGCAACCATTTCGAATCCGTCTATTTCGCCAACTGAACCACCAATTTCGCCGCTTCTGTCAACCCGGCTGCCACACGAATCGCGGGGAGTTCGGCCTTCACGCCCTCTAAAATCACCCGGGCTTGTTCGACTTCGTTTCCTTCCAACCGGACGACGACCGGTATCTTGAAGCCGACCTCGCGGCCGGCCTTCACCAGTGCGTCGGCGATGCGCGCACAACTGGCTATGCCACCGAACACGTTTACGAAGATCGCCTTCACCCCGGCGTCGCTGAGGATGATGCGGAAGGCTTCGACCGCGTTTTCAGCGGTGACGCCACCACCGACGTCGAGGAAGTTGGCCGGCTCGCCCCCGTGGTGCTTGACGATGTCCATCGTCGCCATCGCCAGCCCGGCCCCGTTGACCAAGCAGCCGATGGTGCCGTCGAGCTGGATGTAATTGAGGTTCGCTTTCCCGGCCCGGATCTCGGTCGGATTCTCTTCCGCTTCATCGCGCAGCGGGGCCAAATCTTTATGGCGGAAGCCGGCGTTGTCGTCGAAGTCCACTTTCGCATCGAGGACGATCACTTCGCCCTTTTTGGTGATCGCCAACGGGTTGATCTCGACGATGCTGGCATCCTTCTCGAAGTAGAGTTTCGAGATCGCCATCATGATCTTCACGACGGCCGCAATTTGGTCGTTGGCGAAACCTAGGTCGTAGGCCATCTTCTGCGCTTGAAACGGCAGCAGACCCAACTCCGGCGACACCTGGACGCGGAGGATCTTCTCCGGCGTGTCGTGGGCGACCTTTTCGATGTCCATTCCGCCGGCGGCGGAGGCCATCAGAATCGGCAACCCCGTCACCCGGTCGAGCACCATCGAGACGTAGAATTCTCTGTCCGGTTCCGCATCCGCTTGCACGATCAACGTGCTGATTTTCTGCCCTTCCGGCCCCGTTTGCAGTGTCACCAGCGGGTACTTCAGCATCGCTTCGGCCACCGTCTTCGCTTTGTCGCGGTTGCCGACGAACTTCACGCCGCCGAGTTTGTCGGCGTAGCCTTTCAGTTGCCCAGCCCCCCGCCCACCCGCGTGGATCTGCGCCTTCACCATCGCCCCGCCGCCGTTGCTGAGTTTGTCGAAGGCCGCGGCCACTTCGTCCGGCGTCTTGCAAACGATGTGCTTGGGAATCGGGGCGCCGTACGCCGCCAGAAGTTCCTTAGCCTGATATTCGTGGACTTTCATGCGTCGATTCTCGGGAATGGGCCGGTGAACTTGAAGGGAGTTATAGGATTCTGGCCGACGGTTGCTACCGGATCCGCTCATCACGCCGATGGAGTCGAACAGGTTGGATCATCGATGGTGCCCCGACGCGATGGATCATTTTGAAGTAGAACATGCTAACCTCAGATTAGTGAAATTTAGTGCACTTTTGGTTATAAGCTCCAAATGCTGTGGCGTCAAATGAAAGTTGTGGAATTTTGTACAAGTATCAGAAACTGCCTATTTAGACGCCAATTAAACTCCAAGAATCGTCGTGTCACACCCTGGAAACCGCGGCCCGGACTCTGACCGCATCAGCGCGGTTTCGTTCTATAGAATATCGGTGGCCAATTCTGCTCGTGTTGATGACCTTCCAGAGTCGAAATATGGGTTTGGATCGAACGGATGTCGCCGTGATTGGAGCCGGGCCAGTGGGCTGCGTGGCCGCCATCGCACTCGCTCGACGCGGAAGCCGGGTAACGCTGCTGGAAGCCAATTCCGTCAGCAAGCGACTGGCCGGTGAATGGCTCCATCCCGCCGCGGTCGATCTGCTTCGTGAACTAGATGTTCCACTTCCACCCACCGCCCGCCGCGAATCGGCCCAGGGGTTCATCGTCTTCCCGGAAGACGGCTCCGAACCAATCGAATTGCCCTATCCCGATGGTCGCTCGGGTGTTACATGCGAACACCATGTCCTCATTGGTTGGCTCCGGAACGTGGCGGGTACTGTTCCAGGACTGGAAATTCGCACGGGCGTCCAAGTCACGCACATCGACGAACAGACCTTGCATTTTGCACAGGATCAGTTGATGGCGCCTACAATCGTCGGTGCCGATGGACGTGGCTCCGTGGCTCGTCGCAGCCTCGGGTTAGCCGACAAACGGGAAGCCGTGTCAATGATGGCCAGCGTCCGACTGACCGGCGTTCGCTTGCCCTTTGAAGGGTTCGGCCACGTCTGCCTGGGTGCCCCAGGGCCGGTCGTCATCACCCGAATCGCCCCGGACGCCGTCCGCGTTTGCCTGGATATCCCCTCGACGGGGGTCGCCGATTTCCGCAAGCCACAATCGTTGATCCAGCATTACGAATCGGCCATGCCCGCGAGCTTGCAGGCCGCATTTCGAACCGCACTGAGCACGAACAAAATCGAATGGGCCGCCAATCAACGTCGCTCTCGACGCCACTTTGGCCGGCCGGGATTGGCGTTAGTTGGGGACGCCGCCGGGCATTGCCATCCGCTGACCGCCACGGGGATGACCACCGGCTTCCTGGATGCGGAGCAATTGGCGAAGTGCCAAAGTTTCAAACAGTACCGCAAGCATCGGCAAGCCCGGAGCTTGGGGCCAGAACTGTTGGTCGAGGGACTGTACCGGCTGTTCACCCGCACCGACCCGGCCAGCCGAGCATTGCGGCAATCCGTGTACACCACGTGGCGTCGGAACGCCCGCGAATGCACCCGCACCATGCGGTTGCTCTCCGGAGACGACGTCGGGTTACTATCCTTCGTCCGGTCGTTCCTCATGGCCGTCGGAGGGGCCACCACACTGCGGGGCAGTGCGGGTCTCGCGTCGTGGTTCGGCTGGCTCGGCAAATCGGTGCTACCCCGAGTGGCCCGACGCGGAGTTTCGTTCTTGTGAAGGCCCTGCTCGCGCTGCAACAGCCATCCGGTTGCTGGGAAGGCGAGATGGTCTGGTGCACGGTCATCCTGTCGCAGACCGTGATTGTTCGCCACATCGTCGGTTCGCCATTCGATGCTAATGATCGAAACGAAGCACTTCGCTATTTTGAATCGACACGCACCGCCGACGGAGTTTGGGGCCTGCACCCGGAAGCCACGGGATCGGTCTTCGTCACAACATTGGCCTATATCGCCCACCGATTACTGGGCGTTAGCGTGGAAGCCGAAGTGCTGGTGCAAGCTCGCCACTGGCTTCAGCGCCAACCCGGTAAGGTCGTGGCTATACCCTCGTGGGGCAAGTTTTGGTTGGCGATGCTCGGCCTTTACCACTGGAACGGCGTCAACCCGATCCCCCCGGAAGCGTTCTTCCTGCCGAGATGGTTGCCATTCCACCCGCGCCGGTGGTATTGCCACACTCGTGCCATCTACCTGGCCATGGCGTACTTGTTCGGACAACGTTACCGTGTCGATCTCGGCTCAATCCGCGGGGAGTTGTTGCAGCGGGAACTCTTCGACGATTCGACCATCGAATTCGCCAAGCACCGCCACGACATTTCGCCAACCGATTTATTTGTCCGACCGCCGTGGATCGTCCGCCGGACCTACGACCTGCTGACTGTGTACGAACGCTCGAAAGCACAGCCTCTTCGCCGTCGCGCAATGGCGAAATGCCTGAATGAGATCGTGTATGAACAGCGGGTGTCTCATTGTCAAGGATTGTCTCCAGTCAGCGGGTTGTTGAACACGTTGGCACTGTTTGCAGCCGATCATCCCGAGTGGCCAGCGAGTCTTGCAGGCATCGAAGCCTGGCGTTGGCAAGATGCCACCGGCTTGCGTTACGTCGGTGCCCGTTCGCAAACCTGGGACACTTGTTTCGCACTGCAAGCTCTGCTCGCTCACCCAAATCCGAATGGCGATGCCCTCGTCAAAGGGTACCGATTTCTGAACGGCGCGCAGATGGTGAACGAACTTCCCGAGGGAGCACGCCACGACCGAAGTACGGTACGAGGTGGCTGGTGTTTCACGGAAGGGCGTCAGTGCTGGCCTGTGAGCGATTGCACTGCCGAAGCAGTGGAAGTAGTGCTTGCGATCCACCGGACTGGACTACCACTGACCGAACGGATTTCCGACGAACGACTGCGGTGGGCGGTCGAATTCATTCTGTCGCGGCAGAACCCAGACGGTGGCTTCGGCAGTTACGAAGAACGTCGCGGACACCCCTGGCTGCAGCGGCTCAATCCGTCGGAGATGTTCGCCCGCTGCTTGATTGAAGACTCGTATGTCGAATGCACCGGTTCGTGCATTTCCGCCCTCAGCCACTTTCGAGAGGCGTACCCGGACACGATGGGCAACGAGGTTAATCATGCGGTCGAACAGGGCATTCGTTTCATTCGCCAATCGCAGCGTTCCGATGGAGCTTGGCCAGCCGCGTGGGGCATTCACCACACTTATTCGGCATTCTTTGCCATCCGTGGACTGCGAGCAGCGGGTGTTGGCGCAGACGATTCTTGTTTGGTTCACGCCGAGAAATGGCTCACCGATCATCAAAGGCCGGACGGTGGCTGGGGCGAACATTTCCAATCGGCGCTCACCGGCGAATCGGTGGCACACCCGGACGGTCAACCGACGATGACCGCTTGGGCCGTGCTTACGTTGATCGCAATCCTCGGCCCCGATTCCCCTTCCGTTCAACGTGGACAGCAGTGGTTACAGCAGCACCAAATTAAGGAAGGTGTTTGGCCCGACGGTGCCGTGAACGGGGTCTTCTTCGGCACATCGATGTTGCATTACCAACTCTACCCACAGTATTTCCCCGCGTGGGCACTGGCAGGGCATCAAAACCTTTAACGCACTCCGACCATACGAATATTCTCTTACTTCCCACTCAGTGCGAAATCCCGAGGTAGCGAGCGCCAGCCACTGTGGATGTGGTTCGCGGGATTTTTCGCGGCATCGGCTTGAACATTCAAAAACTCGATGACGAAGCTCGGCCCCTGGACGCGGTAGGTGTACGGCTTACTGCCGTCTTTTTTGACCTCGGCACAATAGGCGAAGTGAACCTTGGCGAAGTCCCCGGCATCGACCTTCTTCATCTCGCTGGTGGCGAGATCGTCCGGCAGGCGTCCGGCGTAGGCTTCGATCAGTTTGCGAAGTAACTTCTTTTGATCGGCAGCCAACTCTTGGGCTGGGAGGCCGATCGGATCACCCACGGCGGCGTTGGGCTGCTTCTCTTTAATTTCATCCAACTGCTTCGCTTGCGATGCCACTTTCGTTTGGGCCTCTGTCAGCGACGCGATCAACTCTTTGGCCAAATCTTCGACTTCGGGCACGGTCCGCTGGCCCTTCTTCGGCCCCGCTTTGATCTCGGCCGGGTTCACACCGAATACCATCGGTGTCGCCGACACGACTTCACCTTTGTCGAATGTGAAGTTCACCGAGAGGTGGTGCCCCTCGACACGATAGCCCCATTTGCCGGTGTTGGATGGCTCGCCGAAAATACTCACGAAGTACCACGTCGGGTTGCGCGTCATCGCGCCGTTCGGGCCGTCGAGTTCCGCGAGTAAGTTTTCCAGTCCCATGATTCCCGTCGCTTGTTCGTAGCCCTTGGTGGACAGGCCAAGCTTGAGCAGGTCGAGCATCAGCGGTTTTTGGTTCGCGGTGAGCAAGTCCATCCGCAACCCTTTCCGCAGCGATTGCTTGTCTTTGTCTTGCACCGGGGTGAAGAACCAAGTGGTGCGGTGCTCGTCGTCGTAGTCGAAGAGTGCTTTCTGTTTTTGCTCCGCAGTCAGGCTTCCTACGAGCTGGCTCGCCGCGTCGGTCATCTTTTGGCTGCTGGTCTTGGTCGCTTGCGCTATTAAGATCGCGCCGCCGACGGCCGAAAGTGCAATGGCCAACAAAAGAGTTCGGGAGAGGAGGGAGCGCATGAGGCACCTGCGGAAGCGGAAGGAAAAGCCCAACGGGAACGCTATATTACATCGAAGTAACCGAGTCGTTCGATTAATTCCATTCCACTCGCCCCCCGAAGTCCGATGGCAGCCCTAGCGACACCCGAAGAACCGGCCAGGATTCTGGTGATCGACGACGATCAGAAACTGGCGGCCACCATCGCGGAAAGCCTCGAGCGCAAGGGGCACCGTGTCAGTGTGGCCACGTCGGGCAAGGCCGGCGCCGCCCGCATCGACTCGGACGAGTTCGACATCGTCCTCACCGATTTGCGCATGAACGATTTGGACGGCCTCACCATCGTCCGCCAGGTTCAAGATGCGTTGCCCGATGCGGAAGTCTTGGTCATCAGCGGTTTCAACGATGTCCGCACCGCTCAAGAAGCGATGAAGCTCGGGGCGACGCACTACTTGATGAAACCGATCGACCTGAGCGAACTCCGGGCGATCGTGGAGAAAGCCGCGGACCGGACCCGGCTGGCGAAAGCGCACAAAGAACTCCGCCGGCAACTCGACGAGAAATTCGGTTACGAAGGCGTCGTCGGCAGCGGCCCGCGGATGCAGCGTGTCATCCAACTTTTGAAGGCCTATGCCCCGGCGCCGGCGCCGGTGCTGATCCTCGGCGAAAACGGCACCGGTAAAGAACTCGCGGCCAAAGCGCTGCACACGAATAGCGCCCGGAAGAACAAACCGTACGTGGCCATGAACTGCGCCGCGCTGAACGAGAATCTCCTCGACGATGAGATGTTCGGCCATGAACCGGGGGCCTACACCGGCGGCGACAAGCTCCGCAAGGGTCGGTTCGAATACGCCCACGGTGGCACGCTCTTTCTCGACGAAATCGGCGACATGCCACCATCGCTGCAAGCGAAGTTACTGAGGGTGCTCGAGAACGGCGAAGTCGTTCGCATCGGCTCCAACGAACCGCTGAAAGTAGATGTCCGAGTGATCGCCGCGACCAACAAAGACCTCAACGCCATGGTCGAACGGGGTGCATTTCGCCGCGACTTGTACCAACGGTTGAAAGTTGGCGTTGTCCGCTTACCGGCCCTCCGCGAACGCCGGGAAGACATTCCCCTGTTAGTATCATCGTTCGTCAAAGATTTGTCGGCGAAGTACGGCAAGAAGATCACCCTGCTGGCCGATAGCGTCTGGCGCGCCTTCGCCACGTACAGTTGGCCTGGCAACGTCCGCGAGTTGCGCAACCTACTCGAGAGTATGATCCTGCTCGATAGCGACGGTATTTTGAACCTCGACGATCTGCCCGAAGATGGCACACTGCTGGCCATCTTCGGAGTGCCGGCCCAGTTGGCACTCCCGGCGGCGATCGGGCCACGGTTGGCGTTGCCAGTCGGGATGAACAGCGACCCGCTGATCGGCCGGCCGCTGGCCGACGTCGAACGCTATTACATGGAACGCGCACTCGACCTCGCCGAGGGAAACCGCGAAGAAGCCGCCCGGATGCTCGGGATCGGTGAGCGAACACTGTACCGGAAACTGCAAGAGTGGAAGAGAGAATCCGAAGGTGGCGAGCTGATGGGGTGACTCGGCGACTTTTTCTGCCCCGTTATGGTGAAAACGACCATGAGCGTGGCGAGAACTTGGCAGTTCGTCGTGGCGACCGTGGTATCGCTCCGATATGCATCCGAAGCTGTCAAACGGGTTGTACAATCGAGGACACGGGCAAAACGTGCCGACGAACTCGACGAAGATGGCCAGTGGAAGCGGTACTGATTCGACGAAGTTGCCTACGATGAACTGTGTCGGCTGGCACGGCGTTATAATTCCAGCAGTCCCACCGCTGCGATTTCTTTGAGGGCTCGGGTTTGAAAACGCGAAGGACGATACTCCGAGGATTCGGATTGCTGGCGTGCTTCTTGTTCACCGGCACCGCATTCGGTGTGGACAACGCCGTTGGCGAAACGGGCCTTTACGTGACCGTCCCGACGCCGATTACCACGGAAGTCGTGACGCGGATCAAGAATCGCATCGATGCGGCTCGTTCCAAAGGCGATCAGCGCCCGTCGCAAGTCGTATTCGATTTCAACCCCGCCGACAAAGACGTGACCAACCCGAATCACGCGGCCTGCGCGGAACTGGCCGAGTATGTCGCCGCCCTCAACGATGTCGGAACGATCGCGTATGTCCATAAACGAACCACCGGTCACACGGTTCTCGCCGTATTGGCCTGCAAGCAACTCGCGATGACCAAAGATGGGGCACTCGGCGAGGTGATCGGCACCGACGAACCACCGTTGTCCTCACGAATCGCCAAGGATTATACCGAAATCGTCGGCCCGCTACACAAACCGCACTTGGCGATCATCCAAAAGATGTACGACAAAGGCGTCCGTCTCGGGGAAGGCAAAAAGGAGCCGGGTGGCGTTTGGTTTGTCGATTTGCGGCGACCGGCCAGCGAGTACGAAAAAGAAGGCGTTCAGATCCCGGACAAGAAGAAAGTCCTCGCGGAGGACGGTCGCGTGATCGCCTTCACCGCCGAGGAACTGCGCAAATACGAGCTTTGCAATCAACTCGTACAAGATCGGGCGTCGCTCGCCACCAGTTACAACATTTCTGCCGGCAGCCTGCGCGACGATCCCCTCGGCGGTCGGCCACCGGTGCCCTTCCGGTACACTCTCAGTGGACAGGTGGATAAAGGAACGCGCGATTCGGTTTCACGGGTCGTCCGCGACATTGTCCGGCAAAAGGGGAACGTGCTATTTCTGCAACTCGACTGCGCCGGCGGTGACTTGCAAGCGGCCCGCGATTTGGCGGACGAACTGATCAAATTCCAGAACCCGGACAACGGCCAAGACGGAATTTTGATCGTCGCATGGATTCCGAACAAAGCGCCGGACACAGCGGCGATTGTGGCCCTCGGTTGCACCGAAATCGTGATGAGTAAACGGAAAGAAAACAAAACCGCGGAAGACAATGCCACGACGGAATCCGAGTTCGGCGAGTTCGAAGGGTACATTGCCAAGCACCCTGATTTCAACGTCGAACTTTGGGCCAATGCCCTCCGGCCACTCGCCGAACGCAAAGGGATTCCCGCGATTGTGCTCGAAGGTCTGTTTCGCAAGGAACTCACCATTGTCAAAGCGAAGTCCAAAATCAACAGTGCCAAGACCGAGCTGATGACGGACGACGAACTGCGCGACCGACAAGCGAAGGGCGAACCGTTGCAATTCGCCGGTGTCGTGAAACAAAAAGGGCAACTTTTACGGTTGAACGCCACCAAGGCCAAAGAACTGGGAATCGCGCAGTCCACCTTGGATGGAACCGACACCGACGAACTTTACACGCGTTATGGTGTCGAACCGGGCAAAGTGCAAGATGCCACCCCCGCTTGGCTGGATCGGTTCTCGGCGTTCTTGCGCGATCCAATCGTCACGGTGCTGCTCGTGGTCGTCGGTTTCACTGGCTTGATTCTCGAACTCAAAGTGCCTGGCACCACAGTGCCCGGTATCATTGCGGCGCTCTGTTTTATTTTGGTCTTCTGGGCGCACACCCGCTTCAGTGGGCAGATCGCCGTTCTCGCAGGATTGCTGTTCTTGATGGGCCTCGTACTCGTGCTCATGGAAGTCTTCGTCTTCCCCGGTTTCGGCGCGGCGGGCATCGTTGGCATCATGCTCATGCTCGGGTCGCTGGCACTGGTGACGGTCGATAAAATCCCGGAAAATAGCGAAGATTGGATCGGCTACGGGGCCAAAATCGCCCAGTATCTTTTCAGTTTGATGGGCGCGTTTTTGCTTGCATTCCTGACGGCGAGTTACATTCGCAAAATTCCGATTCTCAACCGGATGACGCTGCCGAGTATCGAAGAAAAAGAAGCGGAGTCACCGCTGGAATCGATCCCCGGTGCGATGAAAGCCGCGGGTTACCTCGGGGCCATCGGGACTTCGGCGACGGTCCTCCGACCGGCGGGCACCGTACGAATCGGTGACGATTTTGTTGATGTTGTGACCGAAGGCGGTTACATTCCGTCTGGCACTCGGGTGCAAGTGGTCGAAGTCGAAGGCACTCGGATCGTCGTGAAGGAAGTTTGATGGAATCCTATCTGACCCTCGCCTTCTTGCTCGTCGGTGTTGGCGTGGCGCTGCTCGCCGGGGAGTTTTTCCTGCCCACAGGCGGTTTCCTGGTCGTCGGAGCTGCCGCATTCTTCGCCATCGCGGTCGGTTTGATTTGGTACGACGGAACCCGAACCGAAGCAGCGGTGGCGACCATCGGCATGTGCGTGGGGTTACCCGCTGCGGGCGTGGGTGTGATGCACGGCTGGAAGCGGATGGCTATCAAAAGTGGCCTCGATCCCAAAGGTGCGGGTGGCAGCGTGACCAGTGCCGTACCGGAGTTGGTGGAACTCGACAAACTCAAGGGTCGTTACGGCAAAACCGTCTCCCCGATGCGGCCGGCCGGTTCGGTGGTGATCGATGGTCGGCGTGTCGACGCACTCAGTGAAGGGATGATGATCGACGTGGGCGTCTGGGTGAAATGTATGGACGTTCGCGCCGGCCGTGTGATTGTCCGGCAGGTCGACGAACCGACCGATTTGCGAAACTTTGATCTAGAAGACCTAAAATAGAATGACCGCCGACTTCCCCGAAAGGAATGCACCGTGAACCTGGCTCCCCTGCTCGCCGCTTTGCCGATCGAAGACAACCTGATTTGGATCATCGCCGGCGGAATCGCCGCGCTCTTCTTCCTCGTCTTTTTGTTCGTCTTCTTCAGCTTCATCCGCCTCTGGATTCAAAGCCTGACGACCGGGGCCGATATCAGCATCTTGAACATGATCGGCATGAAGCTGCGGAACGTACCCCACGTCATGATCGTGAATCAAAAGATCGCCCTCGTTCAGGCCGGTGTGAAGGTCAACACCCAAGACATGGAAGCCCATTACCTCGCCGGTGGCCGCGTACCGCAAACTGTTAAAGCCGTCATTGCCGCGCACAAAGCCGGTCTCGATCTGCCGTGGCGTGTCGCCTCGGCGATCGACCTCGCCGGTCGAGATGTGCTCGATGCGGTGCGGACGAGTGTGAATCCGAAGGTGATCGACTGCCCCGACAAAAACATGGGCAAACAGTACCTCGACGCGGTTTGCAAAAACGGGATTCAACTCCTCGCCAAGGCCCGCGTGACGGTGCGGACGAAGCTGGAACGGCTCGTGGGGGGTGCCACGGAAGAGACGATCATCGCCCGCGTCGGCGAAGGCATCGTGAAGGCGATTGGTTCCGCCCACGATCATAAAGAAGTGTTGGCGAACCCCGGCATGATCTCGCAGACCGTGCTGCACTCGGGCCTCGACGCTCAGACCGCATTCGAAATCGTTTCGATTGACATTGCCAACCTTGAACCGGGCGAAAACATCGGTGCGAAACTCGCGGCCGACCAAGCGTCCGCTGACTTGCGGGTCGCCCAAGCCGAAGCCGAGAAACGCCGGGCCGCTGCGGTTGCCAAAGAGCAGGAAATGCAAGCGCTCGTTCAAGAGAATCGCGCCAAAGTTGTGCTTGCCGAAGCCGAGGTGCCACTCGCGATTGCCGCCGCGTTCCGCGACGGACGTCTTGGCATCATGGAATATTACCAGATGCGGAACATGCAGGCCGACACGTCGATGCGTCAAAGCATCGCCGGGATCGCGGGCGGCCCCACTGATAGTTCGAGTCGTGGTAACTAGTTGCATTTGGTGAGAGGCGGGTATCCGACCCGCCGATTCTTCGGCACGTCGAGGCGACTATGCAGCAGCTCCTCATTCCACTCGGGATCATGGTTGGCCTCAGCCTACTCGGGTGGCTCACGCAGAAACTGAAGAACTCCCAAGAGCGCAAGCAGGTCGAACGCGATCGGGAGCGCCGAGCATCGTCGCCTACGGCACCGGTGGTGACGTCCGCACCGGGGCCGAAAGCCGGGGCCGCCGACCTGAATCGATTCATGCAAGAAATCGACCGGTTGCGGCAACGCGGTGCACCCGGAATCGCCCCGCCAGCGCCAATTGTTCAAGCGCGACCGGTGACGAAAGCGGCACCGGCCATCGCTGCTAAGAAAAAAGTCCGCCTCGGCGATGCCATCCCGACGACGTTTGAAACGACCGCAGCCCCGATTCAATCGCGTTCCATCAATCCGGCCGACGATTTGCCGGTCGCCTCAGTGGTTTTACCCACATTCGCGCCGCCCACGGTAAGCCCGATTTCCGCCAAGGGTGGTGCGCCAGTGGTCACCGCCGCGGTGCGGTCGATCTCCGGGGCTACCAAGTATAAAGAACGCAACACCGGCGCCACGACCCCTTTCGGACGGCAATTGGTGGCCCTACTCGGAAACTCGCAATCGCTGCCCATGGCGGTGGTCCTGCAAGAAATTCTCGGCCCACCGAAGTGCCAGCAGAACCCGTTTCGTTTGACCCCAGCCCCACCGGAACCAACCGTGGAGCCGGAGGAAGCTCCCCAAGAAGATTCGCCGAAGGTGTAGGACGTAACATTGTGGACAACTCCTTCACCCTCCGGACACCTCCGAAAATCAGCCATTCTCGTAAATATTGGCAAATCTTGCGAAACTGACAACGACTTGCCTTGACAGATCGCTGTGGTAACAGTTAATCTTACGCTCAT
>JAYSYJ010000181.1:0-4564 GCA_043727675.1 Fimbriiglobus sp. | reverse complement strand
TGCCCAGCGGACGGGAACACAATCGAAACCTCGTGCCGACGGTACACACGTTGTTGGAAAAGCACGGACTCAAACCCGCAGATTTGACCGGGATTGTCGTCGGCACCGGCCCGGGGAGTTACACGGGTTTACGCATCGGGCTGATGCTGGCGAAGAGCTTGGCGTACGCCACGGGGTGCCGACTGATCGCGGTGCCGAGCTTCCACTCTTTGGCGGCTCAGGTGACCAACGCCGACGAAGTAGATGTGATCGCCGATGCGCTCAAGCAAACAGTTTACGTTCAGAAGTTCGGCATTGCCGATACGGACTGCGTCCGGAAGCCGATCAACGAGTTGCGGGCCGCAAAAGTGATCGACTGGTGTGCGAGTTTGAGCATCGGCCAAACGGTCACGGGGCCAGGGTTGGAACTGTACCGCGGAATCATTCCGGGTTCCGTGACCACCTCGCCAGAGTTCGAAGGCATGATCGCCGCATTGTGGAACGTCGCCAGAAAGCTGCCGACATTGTCGCGGGCCGAACTGTTCTCCCTCGAACCACTTTACGTTCGAGGGAGTTCAGCGGAAGAGAAAGCCAAAGAACTCAGTTCTACTTCGGCATAGATTTCGGTGGGTCAATCTCGATGGAAGGTCTGCCGGTCGATGGTGGCACCACGGTCGGGGCTGGCAACAGCATCGAATCATGCGGCATGCCGCTGCCGGAATAATTCGGTTGACCGTACAAGCTGGTCGGAATCGGTTGCGAATAGCCAACCGGTGCGGGCCCGATTGGCATTCCACCGATGGGTCCACCACCGCCATTCCCGCACGTCGTGCAGCCGGGTGCCGGTGCTCCACCACCGTATCCAATGGGGGCACCGTAGCCCATCGGGGCCATCGACTCGTAACCGCCGCCAGACCCGCCGTAGCTCATCGGGGCCAGACTGATCGGCGCCGATTGCATCGGCGCCCCAATTGTATGGGGCCGCAATAGGGGACGGAGACCCGGGAAGATCGGTGACCCGCATGGGCCGTGCAATATTGGCCGGCAGACGCAGCCGGTCGCCGAAAACGCACCGAGACCGAGCACGCCGAGAAGTATGATGCGACGAACCATGAGAAAACCCCTCCCAATCCTGAGAGCGCAGCGACGGCGAATGCATGTCGAAGCCGATCCATCAGTAAGGCGCGGGTTCCTTCCCGGTAGGCAATGAGGCTATCGCCCCACGACCTACCACAGTATGCGCGGGTTACGGGGGTGTGCAACTCGGGGGGAATTGAATCGTGCGGTAATGCGCGGAAGCTGCAAGCAATGGCCGGGTCGCGGGAAGTGAGCCGACTGCGGAAGGTATTCCGGTGCGCGAACCTGTGCGGGCTACGAACTACTCCTCTGGCAAATTTACAGACTGAATTCGGGTGCGTCAAAACGAATCCCGGCGAGCCGACTGGCGTGAGCCGTCGGTGCGGTACAAGTGGAACACCAACCGCTCACGCAGTTGGCTCGCCCCTATTGAATACTGTCGGAAAGTAACTCGCAGCGAATAGTGGCGCAGCAAGATTCGTTTTGGATTGTCCCTAGGATAGATTCTGCCGCAATAGCCGTGGCGATTTCGACTCGTAGGGAAGTGCCCACTCATGACACAGCCGTTGACCGTGGTGATTTTCGGAGCCTCCGGCGACCTCACCGGTCGAAAATTGGTGCCCGCATTATTCAACCTCGCCCGCAAAGGGCGATTGCCCGAAGAAGCCCAGATTCTGGGGGTCTCCCGCACCGAATTCAGCGACGATGCCTTCCGCGAGCAGTTGGCGATCAAAGGAAAAGAAGCGTTCAAAACGTCCGGCGAAGAGTGGATCGAATCCGAATGGAAAACGTTCGCCGCTCGCATTCACTACGTTCCTGCCGATGTCACCAAACCGGGCGGCATGGCCCCACTGCAAGCGTGGTTCGACGAACACGAAGGAAAAGACGGCGGACGCCGACTTTATTACTTGTCGATCTCCCCGGAACTCTACCCGCAGGTTGCCCAAGCCCTCGGTGAATCCGGGTTCGACAAAGAGCGGGGTGGCTTCCGCCGGTTGATCGTCGAGAAGCCCTTCGGGCACGATTTGAAGACGGCGCAAGAGTTGAATCAGTCGTTGCACGCCAACTTCCGGGAAGATCAACTGTATCGCATCGATCACTATCTCGGCAAAGAGACGGTGCAGAACATCCTGATCTTCCGCTTCGCCAACACGATGTTCGAGCCGCTCTGGAATTACCAATACATCGACCACGTGCAGATCACCGTTGCCGAAAGCGGTACAGTCGGCAAACGCGGTGCTTATTACGACGGCAGCGGTGTCCTTCGCGACATGTTCCAAAGCCATTTGCTCCAAGTGATGGCACTCGTCGCCATGGAAAGTCCGGCCCGTTACTCGGCCGACACATTGCGAAATGAGAAGGTCAAGGTTCTCGATTCCATCAAGATTCACACGGCCGAAGAAGCGGGTAAAAATGTGGTGGTGGGCCAATATGCCGGTTACCGCCAAGAAGCGGGTGTGCCGGGCGACACGAAGACGCCGACCTTTGCCTGCGTGAAGTTGAGCATCGAGAATTCGCGTTGGAAGAACGTGCCGTTCTACCTGCGCAGTGGCAAAGGTTTGAAGAGCCGCTACAGCGAGATTTTCATTCAGTTCCGCTGCCCGCCGCACTTGATGTTCCCGCTGCCGCCGGGCGAAATCCTCCAGTGCAACCGAATGCAGTTGGTGCTGCAACCGAACGAAGGAATCCACCTGAATTTCCAGACGAAAGTGCCCGAGGTCGACGGTGTGCGGCTCCAACCGCGCGATCTCTCGTTCGATTTCAAAGAGGCCTTTGCGACCAAGACGCTGCCGGAAGCCTACGAACGGTTGTTACTCGATGCGATCCAAGGCGATGCCTCGCTCTTCATGCGGAGCGACGAAATCGAACGGGCTTGGGAGATCATGGATCCGATCATCAGCGCGACCGCCGGTGCCAACGCCCCGCAGCCGCAGGAATACGCAATCGGTTCGCAAGGCCCGGAGTGCGCCGAGAAGATGCTCGGCATCGAAGGCCGCGCGTGGAATCCGATCGGGTGAATCTGAAAATCCGAGGATTCAGCCATGGCGAGTTTGAAAGCGGTGATGTTCCTGCCCGTCCGCGATAATGACGGCCGAGACTTGTCTGAAGAACGCCAAGCGGCCGAGGAAGACTTGTTCCTGATTTATCTCGGGTGGACATTTCTCGGGATGGTACAAGGCGCCTACCGGATGACGGATGGTACCCGTGCTATCGACGATCACCGGGCCTACGCCGTCATAACGGACGACGCTGGCCTGATCGAGATTGAAGCCGTTCTTAAGCGTTTCAAGTCGAAGACGACCCAAGAGGCGATCTACTTCGAGGTGCAGTACAATGTGGAAATGAGTCTGATCTGAATCGAAGGAGATTCCTGTGAACGACACCCTCGATCTCGAAGCTCAAGTCAAGGCTTTGCTCACTGCCGATTTGACTTCGACGGAATTCAGCAATCGAGTTTTCGGGCAGTTCCACGGACTCTTCGCCCGGATGTGCAATTCGGCCGAAGACCGGAAGAAATTGATCTCGTCGCCGATCTGGAAAGCGGCGCAAGCCCGCCTGCGCGAGTTGGAAACCCGCGATTTCGCCAAGATTCGTCGACTCGTTGCCGTTCCGGAACCCGTGCAGACTTGAGCCTACTTACCATCCGATTCCCTCGAGAGTTTCCATGCCCGCCCTCTCCGTTCGACCCGGCCCCGTTGCACTCGACTTTCTTTCGCTCGGGGCGCTGGTTCATCGCCTCGATCCGGGAATCATTCCGTTTCGCAAAGCTCGTTCGCTCGATATCCACGTCTCGGGTGGCGAGTACAACGTTGCCGCTAATTTGGCCGACTGCTTCGGGCTAAAAACAGGGATCGCCACGGCGATGCCGAAATACCCCATCGGGGAAATGGTGCAAGCGAGCGTTCGCGTCATGGGCGTGCAACCCATTTACAAGTACTTCGATCACGACGGCGTTCGCGGGCCGAACTTGGCCACCGTGTACAGCGACCGCGGCGCCGGCGTGCGGCCACCGGTGGTCTTTTACAACCGCGCCAACGAAGCCGGGGCACTTCTGAAACCGGGCGATTTCAACTGGAAAGAAATCTTCGCCGGTGGCGTCAAATGGTTCCACTCCGGTGGCATTTTCGCGGCCCTCTCGGACACGACCTCGGAACTGATTCTCGAAGCGATGCAGGCGGCCAAAGAAGCCGGGGCGATCATCTCGTTCGACTTGAATTACCGGGCCAAACTCTGGAAAGTGGCGGGCGGGAACCGTTCGCCGCAGGAAGTGCTCGGCCGCATTATGAAGCACGTGGATGTGCTGATCGGCAACGAGGAAGACTTGCAGTTGGGGCTTGGCATCCAAGGCCCGAAAGTCGAAAAGCAGGGCGAATCGAAACTCGATTCCACGAAGTTCTTCGATGTCATCGGTCAGGCCGTGCAGAAGTTTTCGAACATCCGTGCCGTGGCGACGACGTTGCGTGAAGTGCATTCCACCAATCGCCACGACTGGACCGCCGTGCTGTGG
>JAYSYJ010000180.1:0-38894 GCA_043727675.1 Fimbriiglobus sp. | reverse complement strand
GCGCCGGAGACATTCGAGACTGATCTGGGCGGCGAGTACTCCTGCGGCGACGCTGGAACCTGCTGCTTCGGCAAGATGGATCCGCAATGTCGAATCGGCACGGGTCTCGGTGGTGACCAATGTGACGCCGACGGAATCGTGATGATGCTGGAACAGTGCCACGTTCCAACGGTCGGAACGCGGCATCGGTTCTGTAGCATGCAGGTCGACCAATTGACGGGCGAGGGCCTGTTCGGCCGCGTGGCGTAGCCGTTGCCGTTCGTCGAGTGTCGGCATTTTTCCGCCTCCGGTCGGGGATGCGGGTTATAAATAGAAGAGACGAACTTGGGAATGGCACTTGGTTGCGCCGTGCCCCATCCACCGAGAGTGCCAAGCTGTGCCGATCCAACTGGAATTGAAGCGGATCATCATCAACGAGATCGACGAAGATCAAGTGATCGTACTCAACGAAATCGACGGTGATCGGAGTTTGCCGATCGTCATCGGCTTGTTCGAAGCCACGAGCATTGAACGGCGGGTCAAAGGAATTCCGACGCCGAGGCCGCTCACGCATGATCTCATCGTCAATTCTATCGAAACGCTCGGCGGCACCATCCGCGACATCAGTATCAGCGAGTTGAAAAACCACACGTACTTCGCCAAACTCCGCATCGACCACGACGGAGAAATTGTCGAGCTCGATTGCCGCCCAAGCGATGCAGTCGCCATCGCGATCACCGCCCGGGTACCGATCTACGTGAATGAAAGCGTGTTTGGGGATTCTTCGGATGTCGAGGAGTGACGGAGCGAATGGTGGTCCATTCGCTCCGCAGACAATCACTTGCTCAATTTGGTCGACAACTGCTCAGCGGCAGACTTCGCTTCCGATTTCAAGATTTCCGACGGTGCAATCAAGCCCATGTTCCGCAGGGCGACGAGCGACTTCCCGTCGCCGATTTGCGTCAACACGTCGATGACACTCAAAACGACGACATCGTTCGGGAACGAAAGCAACGCGATCAGTGTTTCTTCGGCCGGTTTCCCAATCGCCACCAAGCTGCGTTGGGCATCGAGGCGATGCTCGCGGGTTTTAAGTTTTTCGGAGATGGCCGCAATGATGTCAGCATTGTGGACTTTGTTCGCCGCACTCAGAGCCGCGTGGAAATCGAGGTCGTCTTTTCCTAACAGTGCCGCGTGAGCCCAAGTTTGAGCTTCCAACTCCGACCACGCATTCAAGGCCAGTAACGCCGAGGTTCGGACATTCAGCTGGTTGTGCTTCAATATTTTTTGAAGTTCGAGAATCACCGCAGTCTTGTCTTCGGCCGAACTGGAATGGACGACGTCAGGTGTGACAACTTCGTGGAGCACCCCGAGTAACTGCACAGGCTGATCGGCGACCTCCCGAAGTTTGGCGGCATTTGAGTTGTCCTCAAAGGCACTCGCCGAAGCAAACCGATCGTCGACAAATGAACGAGCCGTGGATGTGGTGGCGAAAAGTGCGAGCAC
Organism: Fimbriiglobus sp.; assembly: GCA_043727675.1. Taxonomy (GTDB): domain Bacteria; phylum Planctomycetota; class Planctomycetia; order Gemmatales; family Gemmataceae; genus JALHQU01. The sequence goes on along the minus strand of JAYSYJ010000180.1, from coordinate 37,409 downwards.
GGCCGCACCAGATGCCGCGAAGCGGAGTGGGCGATAGCCGTTCTCACCCGATTTTTGGAATAGACGGAGGATGTTGAATGGCGGGAGCAAACAGAGGACGCCCTTTAGTACGCTTTCTTCTTGGCTGACCAAGTACGCTCGCCAAATCAACCCGAAAATCAACATCGCAGCGCCTAAGAGGGCGACGAATGGCAAACATTCCGAATTGTAAAACAATCCACTCAGCCAAAGTCCCAATCCGGACAGTGTGCCGAATGCCCAAGCACCGATGATCAACCGGCGATCGATGGAATGCTCGGGTGGTGGCTTCATCCGCATCGAAATGGCAGCCGTGAGATCCGCGGTCATGTCGACCGCGAACATCCCTGTAGGGTTGAGCACGACCATTCCCCGGGTATCGGAATTCGACGACCGGCGTGACCGAACCGGCAGCTTCGCCGGGCAGGGTGGCGGGGTAACGGTCGCACACTGTTGGGGGAAAATGGTTTCGGTCACGCCGGCTCGATCCAAGACGGGAGCGTCCGGAAGATCGAATGTCAGGTCTTCCGAAAATGCGACGGATCGCAGTTCGATTGGTGCCGAGTGCACCGCCGCGGCAGTCGATAACTCAATTGCGGCGAACTGCGGTACGGGAATCGAATCCGGATACGGCGTGTGCTGATCGGCCAAAACAGGAAAGGGCATTTCGGAAGGATCAATCAGCGTTTTCGGATCCTCGATCGCCATCGAATCTGGTTTCGGGATCGTCAAGGGCCGAAGGCACTTCGGACAAATCGTCCGCTGGCCCGCCCGTTCAGCTGGGGCTAAGAGTCGTTGCGAACAAGAAGGGCAGGGGTACGGGAACATTCAGCTGGCCTCGAAATCTGATAAGCGGGGGAGCTGACCAGATGCGCGGAATCGGGTGGGTGCAGTCGCCTCAGGGCGATGTCGAAACTTAGGCCGTAATTCGCAAGGTTGCAAACTTCCCTTCTCAGTTGATGGGTGATTTTCGGCCCGGCGATTCGAGATTCGGACGCGGAACCGAATCGTTTCAGATCCGAAAAGAAATATGATTCCGAACCGACACAGTCGTTACAGATTCATGAACTTGTTACAAATGAGGTTTGGTAAATTTAGGTCGATGACACAAGCTAGAACCGATGGGGAAGATTGAAGGATTGCTGAAGAAAGCGAAAAAAATTTAAGAAGCGCGAACCTTTGGCGAACAGGCTTGTCTGTGCCACAACTGGTCGCCGTTAGGCGACAAGCTGTTAAGATATTTTGACTAAATCGTGAGATTGGCAAACAAACCACTCTTCGGAAGCGTCAGTATACCAGACACAGTTTCTACTCTAACCGTTCGTGCTCCCAAGCAGTTGTTCGACCCCACATGGGCTAGGCGTTTTGCCTGCCACTCTTAAATGTTCGCTGGAGGTGCCAAATGGTCATCATCAACCGAAACGACTTGTCGATCCAAAACATGAGCGGCGTCAATGGACGCAACGCCATGCAGGATCGCACCGTGACCGGTAATGGTGCCAAGGTATCGCCGGCGGGCTTCCCATCCCCGCGGCCATGTTCTTGGCCCCTGCTTGCCGAGTTGGCAAGTATTTCTGGCAGTTTGGCGACAGGGTATCCGGTGCCTTTTACAGGCACGCAGGAACCGACGGCCGAGGCAACACGACTGGAATCTCAGGTGCATCCGTTCCGTCAACAGCGGTTCGGTAGACACTTACAAGAGTCATTCCAGTGCTGTGCCCCGGCCACCACCGCCCAAAGCTAAGCTAGAAACCAAAACCGTTCATCGAACTGAGAAATGCGGACGATTCCGCGTTTCGAATGCTGGCCCTCGCTGCGGAATGCCCGCCGCACGGTGCATACGGCTGGTTCACACCTTGTGAACGCCGTGCACTTTGCCCAGCGGCCGCCCTGCGCAGATGGATGCCGACCCCCGCCCTGATCCGGGGAGGTCGCCCGTTTGCGCGGACACGCCAGGTGCTAGCCCATCCCCAAAACAGGATCGGGCCAGGACACTGCAATGAGCTGGACCGAAATTGAGATCCTCGTAGATCGTGCCAAAACCGGAGACCGGGATGCCTTCGGCGAACTCGTGGTTCGTTTCGAACGCACCGTTTACTGCATGGCTCTGAAACATGTCCGGAACCCCGGCGAAGCCGAGGAACTGGCCCATGAAGTCTTCGTGCAGGCGATGCGAAAAATCCCGCAACTGCGCGAAGCCCGCTGCTTCGCCGGTTGGCTCCGCCGGATGACGGCCCGCATGGCCATCAACCGCTTGAGCCGGCGTGGGCCCGCGTTCAGCACCGAACCCGAAAAGTTCGATGCGATGGCGGGTGATGGTCGTCGGCCTGATGAGGAACTCGAAGTGAGCGAGGCGAAAGCCGGACTGCACGCCGGGTTGAAGTTGCTCAAGGCTGCGGATCGGGCGACTTTGGAAGCGTTCTATCTTCGCGGGGACAGCCTCAAGAAGATGAGCCGCGACTTCGACGCCCCCGTTGGCACCATCAAGCGGCGGCTGCACGTGGCCCGCCACCGCTTGAAAGAAGTGCTCGAAGCGAAGGGTCACCCCGATAGCGTGCCGACGGCACTGGCGGTGTAAAACAACGCGAGTAGACCCCACGACTGTCGTGGGGTCTACTCGTTAGCGCGGCAATGGATCGGGGAAATCAGTTCATGAACCCATCAGCATCCTGGGCACCATCACTTCCAATCGAACCCCATCAGCACCCACGAACAAGCTTTGTCTTCGAAGATTTGCGTGGGGTTCTTGCCGTCGGCATCCATCACGACCGCACGGGCTGCGTAAACGGCGTGGTTGAACTGATCCAGCGGCCCGGCCGATTGGTGGAGGTAAGCGATCCGGTTGCCATCGGGCGACCACGCCAGTGTTAAGCCGGTGTCACCGACGTGCCCCATCGTGGATTCTACCTCGAGGATATCCTTCGCGTTCTTCCCGTCCGCATCTGAGACCGTCACGGTGGTCGGCCCATCGAGCCCTTTGGTTTGTAGCCGATGGGCGTAAGCGATCCGCTTGCCGTTGGGCGACCACTTCCACTCGGAAGGACTTTCGTTCTTTTTCGAATCGAAAATCGTGGTGACCTTCCTCATGGTGACATCGAGCACCACAAGGCGGTCGGATTTCAAATCACCTTCGAAAAGCCCCGTTTTGCCCGGTTTCATATTCGCCCATTCTTCGACGTACATCAGCACGCGCGTCCCGTCGGGTGAGAAAGTCGGTGAACTTCTCAGGATCGTACTCGGCTCGAAGAGTGCGACGGGCTTCTCGCCGTCGAATGTGCCGAGGTAAATCTGTTGGTGGTGAATCTTATCCGTCGGTTGTATCGTCTGTTGCAGCACCGCCCGTTTTCCGTCGGGGGTCACGGCCATTATGGCGAAATTCTTGGGGATTGTTCGCACGTCGCGCTTGCCGGTTTTCAGGTCGTACACCCACGAAGAAGACTCCCCCCGGTCGGTGCCGTCGTCGTTGAGATCGCGACCGCTCATCACGAACAGTTTCTCAGGGTCGTCCAGCCAACTCCAATAATTACTGTGCACCCGCTCGAGCGTGGTCGGTTTAACGTCACCCTTCAAGGGTAACAACCGGATCCCGCCGTTCGTGAAGTGCTTGCCAGTTACTGTGGGTGCCGCCGGGACTTGCTCGCCGCAGAAGGCAATCCACTTGCCATCCGGGGACAACTTGGCGTTGCGCAGCAGTACCATCATCGTTGCGTCGGGAATGGCCTCGGGTGAAGCGAGCTTCGTACCGTCGGGTTTGAACAAAAGTGGTTGATCGCCGATCCAGACGAGAATCCGTCCCTCGTGCGGCTTCGGCACCGGGGCATTGCGGCGCACGAGTGGCGCTTCGCGTTTCCGTTCACCCGCATCGCTAGGAACCGAAGCCAGCCCGACACCGATGATTGCGACGGCCAGTACGCTGGCCGAGACCATTTTCAATTTGATCAAGAACATGGTTCGGATCGCCCGTTCTACGAGTGTGGCCACAGTTGCGTTGGTGACCGAAGCCACCGCTGGCGCAGCCCCCGCTGACGAACTGATGAACGATGCGGCCACCCCGCCGATGCCGAGTGTCACTCCGCGTGCTCGGAGGCGTTTCGCTAATTGTTTGCGGGCCGCTGCCAAGCGGCTGCTCACGGTGCCTTCCGCAATTCCGAGCCGCGCAGCGGCGACAGTTCGACTCAATCCATCCAACTCGCAAAGGGCTACCGCAGATCGTAACTTCACCGGCAATTTCGAAATCTCTTCGTCGAGGATGCGCAACCAATCTGGATCGGTCGGTTCCACGGGGTTGCTATTTGTCGGCTGATCCACTGCTTCCAAACAATCGTGTTGGCGGAGTTTGGCCATGGCTCGCGCTCTCAATGAGGTGTGGAAGGCCACCGAATGGAGCCAGCCGCCGAGGGCCGATGGGGGCCGGATTGCGTTCGACTTGCGGATTAGCACGAGGAACACGGCTTGGAACGCATCCTCGGCCAACTGGTGATGGCCCACCGTCCGGCGACAGACTCCCCAAACCATCGGTGCGAAGCGGCGAACCAATTCGGTGAACGCCACCTCGTTGTGCGTGGCATCGTAGTCGCCCAGCAACTCAGCATCGCTCCGATTGTCCGGTGCTAACGATTGGCGCATGCGGGTGAAGAATCCACCCAAGCCGACTGTCGCCGTCATGAATCATCTCCCGGCTGGAATCGATTGCCCTGAAGAATTATCCCTCAAGAACGCCGGCGCGTCGGAAGAAAAATTTCCACCGCGTAAACAGTAGGTTTTCGTGCAATTCTGGACTCCACTCATAACATAACCGCCTAAGGAGTGCAGGTGATGCCACGAATATTGATCGCCGATGACAACCCGCAGAATGCGGAACTGATGGAAGCCCATCTCGACGGCACGGGCTATGAGACGCACGTCGCCAAGAATGGCGAAGAAACGCTCGCATTAGCCCGGGAGTGGAGACCGGACGTCCTGCTGCTCGATGTGATGATGCCCAAGATGAGCGGTTTCGAGGTCTGCAAGCGGCTCCGGGCCGACCCGGCCACCAAAGATATTGGCGTTCTCATGATCTCGGCACTCGATCAAGTGACCGACATCGAACGGGCGGTGGACGCGGGAACCGAAGACTTCTTGACCAAACCCGTTCATAAGATCGAACTCCTGTTGCGGGTGCGAGCATTGCTCGAAGCCCGCGAACAAACTTCCGAAGTGGAGCGCGGCTTGGCGTACTTTCGCCGCGTGCTTCAAGGCCATTGATTCACGCCCGACTACGGGCCTGCTTCTGCCGAGCGTTTCCGTTCTCGTGCGTCGACTCGGCAGAGGCCGGCGCGGTCCGATTGGTTCCACCGTGACTGTTTCTTCCGATGTGTCCGGCCAAGTCATTCTCAAGCCGAAACGCGCCCAACCGTTCTACAGCCGCCACCCGTGGGTTTTCGCGGGTGCCGTTGAGCGGATCGAGGGTAAGCCCGCCGATGGCGCCGTGGTCGATCTGCGCTCGTCCGTGGGCAACTTCGTCGGCCGCGGGCTCTACAACAGCCAGAGTAAAATCGTCGTCCGCCTACTTTCGTGGGATGAAACGGTTGTTCTCGACCGTGATTTCTTCAAAGCCCGGTTGATGCGGGCCATCGAACTCCGCCACGACACGCTCAAATTGAACTCCGCTTCCGATGCGGCGTATCGCGTCGTTTTCAGTGAAGCGGACATCCTTTCCGGCATGGTCGTCGACCGTTACGGCGATTATCTCACCGTGCAGTTCACCTCGTTGGCACTCGCCAACCGACGCGAGATGTTCGGTGAATTGCTCATGGAATTGCTCGGCGTCAAGGGGGTCTACCTCCGCACGGAAAAGGGCATCGGCAAGCTGGAAGGATTAGTGCTGCAGGATGGTCTGCTCTGTGGCGAGGCTCCGCCGACGGAACTGGTGATCCGCGAGAACGGTCTGAAGTTCGGGGTGAACTTGGCGGAGGGTCAGAAGACCGGATTCTACCTCGATCAGCGAGAGAATCGGGCCGCCGTCGCCAAGCTTTCTGCTGGCAAACGCGTGCTGGATGCCTTCTGCTACTCCGGCAGTTTCGGCGTGTATGCCGCGCACGCGGGTGCCACGTCGGTGGAATCGGTGGATGCCTCCGAAACCGCGATCAACTTGGGGCGCCGCAATGCGGAACTCAATGGTTTAACCCAAATGGAGTTCGTGCAGGCCGATGTGTTCGACCACATGACCCAATTGATTACGGAGAAGCGAAAGTTCGATGTGATCGTGCTCGATCCGCCGAAGTTCGCCCGTGATCGTGCTTCGTTGGAACAGGCGATGAAGGGCTACCGGCGGTTGCACAAGCTCGGCATGAACCTGCTCGACCGCGATGGCGTGCTAGTGTCGTTTTGCTGCTCCGGTCTCATCACCATGGATATGTTGGAAAGCGTAATTGCCCTGACCGCCGTCGACGAAAAACGTGATGTGCAACTGCTGGAACGGCGTGGCCCGGCATCGGATCATCCGGTGAATATTGCCTGCCGAGAATCGGGATATTTGAAGTGCATCATCAGCCGGGTCTGGTGAGTCAGCCCAAGAGCGATAGTAACTCGACACACGCCGCATCGAGTTCGCTCGGCCCCGCGTTCGGGTGGTGGAAAGCCACGACCGAACGCAGGGCCGCACGGAACTCGTCCCGGGCGGTGGCGTACTCCCGGTGCAATAATGCGGCATCGGTGGCCCACTGCACAGCGATCTCGCGGATCGCCAATCCTTCCCGAAACCGCAGTCGCAGCAACTCGACCCGCCGCACGGCGCGTTCGCCGACTCGTTTCGCCATGTCGGCTTGGACCCGCCCGGCTTCCTTCAACAGCGACTTGGCCCAAGCCCTGTCGAACGCGGCGGCCAAGCTGGTGTCGTCCGCCGCAAGTTCGGGGGGCAGTGCACCGGGCGACGGGCGTTTCGACTCATGGCGCAGGGCGATGTTCCGCACCGCACCGAAGAAGAACGCCCGGAAGCCGCCCGAGTGGCTCTCGTCGATTTTGGCCAGGATGCCGCCCGCTCGGAAGCATTCCACGAAAAAATCTTGTACCGCATCGTCGAGGACGGCATTACCCGAATGACGCCAGCGGGCGGAGAGGTAGCTTCGTGCAATCGGTTCGTAAAGCCGTGCGAATTCGTCGCGCGCCGGCCGGTCGCCCTCCGCCGCCGCGTGGATCAGCGTCCAGCAGGTGGCCTCGTCGGCGGTCACTTCTTGGGATCCGTTTTTTTCTCGTCCGGGTACTTTGCCCGCTCGGCCCGCCACTTCTTGACGTCGTCGGGCTTGTTCGTCGCCGTGGCCAGTTCGATCAACCGGTCGAGGGCTTCGGGGATCAGAATCGCGGCCACTGGTTTGATCGATTTTCCCCGCTGCTTCATTCCCTCGTAGCCTTTTAGCAGCAGCGGTTCGGCGTCGGCATACTTCTTCTGGCCAAAAAGTGCTCCGCCGAGCATCGATTGTGTGTTGAATGTCCGCCAGTCGTCGGGCTGCTGCTTCTCGCGGAGCGCGAGGCTCTCGCTCAGCACGAGTTCTGCGTCGGCCCACTTCTTTTGCTGAAGCAGGTTCAGGCCGAGCACCGCCAGCTCGCCGGCGTAGGGCAGCGAGTCGGCCCCGGAGCGTTGCTTCACTACCGCCAGCCACTACCGCCAGCCACTACCGCCAGCCACTTCCGCCGCCACGCCTCGGCCTGGTCGAACTGCTGAAGCCGCTCGTGGCAGGCTATCAGGTTGTTGACGCTCAGGCCGGCATACTGGTGCTGGAAGCGCCGCTTTTCCATAACCGCTGCAACTTCTTGATAGAGCGGCAGGGCCAGGTCCAGCTTGCCGGCGGCTTGGTAGGCCCCCGCCAGGTTGCCTATGCTGGCGAGCGTGTCGGGGTGGTCGGCCCCCAGTTTGGCCCTCCTGAGCTTCAGGGTTTCCTAACTGATCGGCAGAGCCAAGTGCAGCTTCCCGGCCATATGGTAGGCCCCCGCCAGGTTGTTCATGCTGACGAGCGTGTCGGGGTGGTCGGCCCCCAGTTTGGCCTTCTTGAGCTTCAGGGTTTCCTCTAGGAGCGGTAAGGCCAGGTCGAGCTTGCCGGCTTCTAGGTAGCCCGTTGCCAGGTTGTTCATGCTCGACAGTGTGGCAGGGTGGTCGGCCCCCAGCTTGGCCGTCCGGGTTGCCCGCGCTTTGGCAAAGAGGATGATCGCTTGCCTCGGATCGCCCAGGCCCATGAGAGATTGTCCCAACGTGATCTGCATCGCGGCCACTTCCAACGGGTCGCCGATCGCCGAGCCTTCCAAATCTTGCACCGCTTTCTGGAGATTCCCCTTGAGTGCCTCGGAGAACTCCCCCACGGTCGCGTAGTTCCGCTTCGGATCCAGCCCCGCGAACACCGAGCCGAGAATCTTGTTCCCCTTCTTGGCGAATGCCAGATTCGTTTGCGCCTGCTCTTTCGCCGCCTTCTCCTCCTCGGCCGCCGCCACCGCCTTCGCCCGCTGGTCCGCTTCGGCCGCGCGGGCTTGCTCCTTCGCCGTCACCTCGTCGCGGGCGATCCCCTCCTGCCGCTTCGCCTCCACCAAGCCAAGGGACGTGCCGACTATGCCCGCCAATAGGGCGAGGAACACCAAACTCGCTGCCACCACTTGCCCCTTGTTCCGCCGGACAAACTTTTTCAGCCGATACGCCTTACTCGGCGGGTGGGCCTGCACTGCCTCCCCACTCAGGTAACGCAGCACGTCGGCGGCGAAGCCGTTGGCCGTTTCGTACCGTCGGGTGCGGTCCTTCTCCAGTGCCTTCATCACGATCCAGTCGAGTTCGTTCCTCAGTAGCCCCGTGAGCTTCTTCGGCTCGGTGCCGCGGTTCGCCGAGATGCTCGGCAGCGCCTGGCTCGTGCTCAGCTTGGCGCTCGGGCGCGGGGCCTCCACCTCACGGACAATCCGGAGGATCTCCAGCAGCGCCGCCTTGCCGAGGGACTTGCGGTCGACGGGTGTGCTGCCGGTCAGCAGTTCGTACAGCAACACGCCGAGGGCGTAGATATCGCTGCGGGTGTCCACGTCCATCTGGTTGAAGCTCGCCTGCTCCGGGCTCATGTATTCCGGTGTGCCGACGACTGCGTTGAAGCCGGTCATCAGCGTGTGATCCGTGAGCTGGGCCCCGGTCGCCTTGGCGACGCCGAAGTCGATCACTTTCGGCACCGGGCGGTCGTCGAAGAGGGCGACGAGAACGTTCGACGGCTTGATGTCGCGGTGGATGACCCCCTTCTGGTGAGCGTGCTGGATGGCGTTGCACACCTGGATGTATAGCGCGAGTCGGGCGTTCGGCGTGAGCTTACGGGCGTCGCAGAACTGCGTGATCGGGATGCCCTTCACGAGTTCCATCACGAAGTAGGGCCGACTGTCGTGGAGGCCGCCGTCCAGCACCTTGGCGATGTTCGGGTGATCCATCATCGCCAGCGCCTGCCGTTCCGCCTCGAAGCGCGCTAGGACGGTCTTCGAGTCCATCCTCTCCTTAATCAGCTTCACTGCCACGGCGCGCTTCACCGGTTCGGTCTGTTGGGCCATCCAGACGGTGCCCATGCCCCCCTCGCCAATGGCTTCGATCAGCTTGTACTTGCCGGCGATGATTTCGCCGGCTCGACCGCCGGTCGGGTCGGCTTGTCGGGGTGGCTCTGAATTCTCTGCGAAAGCGGCCGCGATTCCCGCATCGAGCGGGTCGTAGGCCCGAGTGTCGGGTAAATGGGTCAGGGTCGGTTCTTCGGCGATCGGCTCGGCCATAGCAACACCTCGGGGAAAGGATGGTGACTACAGGTTCACGCCAACCGTCATTTTCGCAGGAGAATTCAGAAAAAGAAATGAGGAATTCGGCATCGACGTCGGATCAGTCGTGGACGGGGATAGTTCATTCCCCGTTCAGGCCTTCGCCGGTTTCGCTGTTTCCTTCTGGGCAATTTTATAGGCTGTGGCCTGTTGTAAATCGGTCAACTCCGGTGGCAGGATCGCGTGACCGGTTCGCGTTGGGATCATCGGTTCGTTGGTCGGTTTTTCTTTCCGCAGTGTCCGCATCGTGCGGACTTTGTCCTGTACCCGCATCAACCCTTCGAGCAGTGCTTCGGGTCGCGGCGGGCAACCGGGCACGTACACGTCCACCGGCACGACGAGATCGACCCCCTTCACGACGTTGTAGCCGTACTTGTAGTACGGCCCGCCACCGCAGGTGCAGGCGCCCATGGCGATGACGAACTTCGGATCGGGCATCAGGTCGTACAATCGCCGGACGCGCTCGGCCATTTTCAAGTTCACCGTTCCCGCGACAATCATGAGATCCGCTTGGCGAGGTGTGGCCCGGAAGGCGCCGGCACCGAAGCGGTCGATATCGTAGCGCGGCCCCCCCGTGGCCATCATTTCGATGGCGCAGCAAGCGAGGCCAAAGGTCATCGGCCAAAGCGACGACGCCCGCGCCCAGTCGATGGCTTGATCGAGCGAGGTCATCACGAGGCTGTCTTCGAAGCGATTTTCAAGCAGGGGCATTATATTCCATCTACTTTCTTGATGATTGCGTTTCATATGGCTGAACTTGCTGATGCAGTCGATCTGATCACCGGAGGTCGGATGCAAGATGTTGCATTAGAATCGTGCGCGAAGATTGAACCGGAGACCGCACTGCGCCGGAGAGTCAGCACGTCAGGAATTGGCCCACCGATGCGCTGCTCTGGCAGAGCGTAATGGTCCTCAGGAAGCACGCCGCCATTGAGCGCATCGGTGATGGAATCGATCCACCGGTGATGGAACGCGTGGAACAGTCCGGCATCGACGCGGGTCCAATTGTGAATCGCCACGGCGGTATCCCCAGATGATTCTAAAATTATACCTTTTGTCCGCCCAAACTTCGAACCCACTCGAGGTCGCCGCGGCGCCAGAGATAAGCGAAACCAACGAGAAGGATCGCGAAGAAGATCAGGAACTCGACGAAGGCAAATTGGGCGAACGAATGCATCGTCACGGGGTCGGGGACCGTCGTCGTGCCGGGGGCGATGGTGTTCGCGGCACTCAGTCGGTCGGCGTCGGAAAGCGTGGTGTCGCCGGCGCGGTTGGCACTGCCGAAGACCACCGCCCACGGGAAGAAAAAGGCCATTTCGACATCGAAGATGACGAACAGCAACGCGACCACGTAGAAGCGCAGGTCGAATTGGATCCACGCCGTGCCGATCGGTTTCTCGCCGCATTCGTAGATCTCGCCCTTGGCTACGCTCGGCCGATTTGGGCGAATCAACTTCCCAAGCCCGAGGTTCGCTAACAGGAATAGGATTCCCACCGCGATGAAGACGACGATACCGGTGACGAGATTTGTCATGGAGTTGCAACTCCTGCCTTCGTCCAAACCGGAAGACTCACCCGTTTCGATTCCATCACGGCAGTCGGGTTCAGCGTGTCCTGGCCCCAGGCGACGGTGAGCGGCAACTTGGCGAAATCGACGATGCAACCATCCCGGGTGTAACCGCTAATGTCGTAGGTGCTCCCCATGAAGATGCAATCGACCGGGCAGGGGTCGACGCAGAGCGAGCAGAACATGCACTTTGTGTAGTCGATGGCGAAGCCGGTGACGACGAACCCCTTGGCGGGTGCGACCGCTTTTTCCTTCTCGATGTAGATGCAATCGACGGGGCAGGCCCGGGCGCACTTGTCGCAGCCGATGCAGGCTGTGAGATCGAAGCGGTGAAATCCCCGATAGCGCGGCTTCACGGGTACCGGTTGCTCCGGGTATTCGAAGCTCTTGGTGAACGGCTGGCGGCGGTACGTCTGCACAAAATAGCGCAGGGTGATGTACAAACTCGCCGAAAGACTGCCGACAGTCTGCCCGACGTTGCGAAACCAAGTGAACATAATGGAAGAGACCCGTAGAGCGCAGAAATAAGTTTAACGCACGGCTTCGGAGAGTCATCGGCGGAACGTCGAAGCGCATCGGGTATCGCTATCATGATAGTACCATCTTCAGCAGGCTCCACTCATGAATCGTCTCGCTAACGAAACGTCGCTCTACTTGAAACAACATGCCGGGAACCCCGTGGATTGGTACCCGTGGGGGCCGGAGGCACTCGCGGCGGCAGCGACACTCGACCGGCCGATTTTCCTGAGTGTCGGCTATTCGGCGTGCCATTGGTGCCATGTGATGGAGCACGAGAGTTTCGAGAGCGACGCGACCGCGAAGATCCTCAACGATCACTTCGTCTGCATCAAAGTCGATCGCGAAGAGCGGCCCGACATCGACCAAATTTACATGACGGCCCACCAACTGCTCAACCGCAACGAGGGCGGCGGTTGGCCCCTCAGTGTCTTCCTCACACCCGGGGGGGCGCCGTTTTATGCGGGCACATATTACCCACCGGACGAACGCTATGCCCCGAGCCGGCCGAGCTTCCCGCGGTTGCTGCATTCCGTCGCGGCCGCGTGGACAAACAAGCGAGCCGAGTTGATGGAACTCGGCAAGAATGTAGCGGATGGCTTGCAGAACATGGGCGACCTCGCCCCCAGTGACACGCCGTTGTCGATGGATCTCCTCACGAACGCTCTGCGCAGTTTGAAGCGCGGTTTCGACGGCAGCAATGGCGGCTTTGGCTACGCCCCTAAGTTCCCGCACCCGCTCGAAGCAAAGTTGCTATTGCGGATGGCCCAGCGCGACCCCAAGAATGGCGAAGCGCTAAACATGCTGAAACTAACACTTGAGAAGATGGCCCGCGGTGGGATGTATGACCAAATCGGCGGCGGCTTCCATCGCTACAGTGTGGACGCCGTTTGGCTTGTGCCGCACTTCGAAAAGATGCTCTACGATAACGCCCTGTTGCCGCCGGTGTATACCGAGGCATTCCAGCTGACTGGGGAAGCGTTTTACTCGCGGATTGCCTGTCAAACACTGGACTTCATCGTTCGAGAGATGACATCCCCGGAGGGTGGCTTCTACTCGACGCTCGATGCCGACAGCGAGGGCGAAGAGGGGAAGTTCTACGTCTGGAGCGAAGCGGAAATTGACGCGATTCTGATACCGGAAGATGCACGGTTCATCAAAGCGGTTTACGGTGTCAGTGTGAGTGGCAACTTCGAGGGGCACAATATCTTCTGCCGAGCGCGCAGCGACGATGAGGATGCCAAGCGGCAGAAACTCAAGCTGTCCGCGTTTCTGGCCAAGCTCGAAGAAATCAACTTGAGTTTGTACCGAGTTCGAACGAAGCGTGTCTGGCCTGGCCGCGATGAGAAGATCCTCGCCGCTTGGAATGGCTTGATGATCTCCGCGTTCGCCCAGGCGAGCATTGCCCTCGACAAGCCGGAATATCTGGCAGTCGCCATCCAAGCCGCCGACTTCGTGCTGACCAAGATGCGTACCGCCGAGGGACGATTGCTGCGTACCTGCGGCATCGGCCAGCCGGCGAAACTGACGGCCTACCTCGAAGACTATTCCTACTTCATCGACGCGCTGGTGAGCCTGTACGAGGCGACCTTCGACCCACGTTGGATTGTCACAGCCATGGAACTCGCCGATGTGTTGCACGAGCGCTTCGCCGATCCGTCCGGTGGCTTCTTCTACACGGCAGACGATCATGAAACGCTGATTGCCCGCACCAAAGATTTGCAAGATGGTTCGGTGCCGAGCGGTAATGCGATGGCCGCGACGGCATTACTGCGCCTCAGCAAATTCACCGGGCGAACGAAAGATTCGGCGAAGGCCGAGGAGACGTTGAAAAGCTATCGCACCCTCATGGCCGGCACACCCATGGGAGCGGGGCAGATGCTGGTGGCACTCGATTTCTGGCTCGGCCCAGTCGACGAAATCGCTGTGATCGGTGCGAAGGATTCCCCTGCCGTACTTCAAGTATTGTCAATGTTGCGACGCCAGTTCCGGCCCAATCGAGTGATCGCGTTCCACGATCCGGCGACCGGCCAAGCCCCTGACGGCGTGAAATTGCTGATTGGGAAAGTGTCACTCGGCGACGTGACCGTTTACGTCTGTCGAGATTTTGCCTGCCAAGCGCCGCTCGTGGGGCTGGAAGCGGTGCTGAACGTGCTGCGCTAACTTGCACGCATTTCGATCATCGTGCAACTTTCGAGTGCTAACTCTTCTTCGCCGAAGGTGAGCACGCGGGTGCCGAGGCCACAAACGAGGCCGCTGTCGGCGCTCGTCCAATCGACCAATTGCCCGAGTGCGAGTTCGTCACTCTCTTGTGCGCTGCCGGGGTAGAGCAGCGGCAGAATCACCGTGTGCACGGTGCTGTCAATTAGTGTGATCCGAGCCGGGCGGAAGGCTAAGTCGAGTAGGTGCTCGGCGGGCTGGAGTCGGAGGGACCGAACGTCTTCAAACGGGATCCAGACGTATTGCCGACCGAGAAAGACTTCGAAGATCGAAGCGAAGCGGTCGTCGGAATCGCGCAGGCCGGTGAACTCGCGGCCATCGACGAAGCCGGTCAGTTCGGGGGTGAATTCATCCGCACGATCCAGCCAACGCGATGCCAATTCGGATTGTCCACGGGCGTGGCAACGAGCCGCGTTCCATCGACACCGCACATGTCGTGGAGGATCTTTTAAGAAATCGGGCCGGCGTAGTTTGGGGCCACGACGGGCATCGGCACGCAGAGTGTCGCGGAAGAGTCGTTTCGAAGCCGGCCAACTGGGGGAATCGCTTTCGACCAGTTCGAGTTGCTGAACCGCACTCTGAGTATCCCCGGTCAATACTTGCAGTTCAAAAAGAAAGAGACGGGCTGGAGAATCGAATGGATCGTCATCGACGGCGATTTTCTGAAGCTGGAGGGCTTCGGCGAGTCGACCGTCATCGAGGGCGGCGCGGGCTGCGGTCATACTTTGAAACCGAACCACAATGCGGCGCCGACAACAGCTACCGCGAAGGCCAATGTTGCGATCAGCCCGTAAATGAACCAGCGTGCGGGAGTGCCTCGGTGGGTGGGGATGGGCGTCGGTCGCACGATCAGCCGGGTTGTCGGATTCAGAATCAGACTCGATTCCTCAAGGAGCTGAGGTGCTTCGTTGGTCGGATCGCCATCCGTGAATCCGGTCACTGGGGCGAGGCGAGATTGTTCCAGCAAACGGACGAGGTGGTTTGGCGCCCGGAACGAAGCCAACTCCTTCGCCACATCGCAAGCCGACGGCCGATCCGCCGCTGGTTTCGCCAGCATGCGGTGAATCAAATTAATAACCAGCTGGGGGATATCGTTGCGATCAGCCAAGGGCGGGACGGCCTGTTCGAGATGGGCCTTCATTTTTGCTTGCGGGGATAACAGCTGAGCGGCGAACGGAGCGTGCCCGCTGAGCATCTGGTACAAGACACAGCCGAGTCCGTAGACATCCACTTTCGCCGTCACGGAAGTCGGGTCGAGCCACTGTTCCGGTGCCATGTAGTCGTGGGTGCCGAGGAAAGTAATCCCTGTCAACCGACCCGTCGGGCGACCGGCCGCTTCGCTCGTGAGTACCAAACCGAGGTCGAGAATTTTCACGATCCCGTCCGTACTGAGCATCAGATTCGATGGCTTGATATCGCGGTGGATCACATTGCGTTCGTGCAAGTGTGCCAGTCCGAGTGCCGCTTGGAACGTGACTTCGACAGCATCGGTTACGGGTAATCGGCCGATCGCTTGCACGAGTCGTGCGACGTCGACGCCGTCGAGGAGTTCCAATGCTAAGAAGGGGTAGCCGTCGAGTTCGCCGGCATCGGTGGCCCGAACGATGTTGGGGTGATCGAGTTTAGCGATGACCCGGGCTTCCCGATCAAAGCGTTCCTGAAACTCGCGGTCGATCTTCATCGCACCCGTCAAGATTTTCAGCGCGACCACGCGGTCGAGTTTCATGTGGCGGGCCTCGTACACCGCCCCCATGCCGCCACGACCAATCAACCGCAAGATGCGATACGGCCCTATTCGCTCGGGAGTTTGTGGAGAGTCCGGAATCGTATCTTCGGATCCGTGTGCTGTGAGAGGTTCTTGGTTCGTCAGTGGCTTCTGTACTGAAGGGAAGCCTTGAACAGCGCAAGCCTGCCGGCACGTTTCGCAATTGTCGAGATGCTTGGCCGCGAGGATTTGCTCCTCGTGTTGCAGCATCCCTCGTTGGAAACGAAAGATTTTTTCACCAGACAAACAAACCGTCGCCTGCACGCGAACTCCGAGCTTGGGGCAAAGAAACCCAAGATTAGAATATGGTTCCGTAGCAGGCAATATATCAATGAGGCTAATGGATTTGCTAGCGGCAATTCATTTTAATCTTTTCGTGCCGTGGAAGTCGTTCATTTCATCGCACGCAGATAAATGTTTCGTAATTGAAGGCCTTCGCTTGGTAAGAATGACAGTGTGTGATTTTCGGAAGCCGCATCGAGTGTGAAGACGGCGCGGTTCCATTCCCCAAGTTTTGCCCCTTTCAAACGGTCGGCGAAGAACGGTTGATCTCCCAGTCGCACTTCGCATCTCGCCGTGCTCTTGGCCGGGAGTTTCCAGTCGAAAAGCACCTCGTAATGTTTTGGTTCCACAGTGCGACTCACTTGGCTCGTCCCCAAGCAGGTCAGTGCTTCGCCCCGGACATCCCATGAGTCTTTTTCGCACATCCATTCACCGAGGGAAACGTGGTCGAACAGTTGGACATGCCCGTTCCGCTCCGTGGCAATTTCCTCGGGTTTCGGTTGGGTGCTCGGTAATTCCTTGAATTTGAAATTGCGAAAATGGCACTCGGCCCCTTCGCTTTCGATGGCGATGTAACCTTTTCGCGGTGAACATTGGCTGACTCCGGACACTTCTTTCCCGTTCACGCTGAGTTTGATCGTGCCGTCGTTCCCGACGATTTTGTAATGGTTCCATTCGCCGCCACCCTTTGCTCGGTTTTCGCTCGGTAAGCAGCGTTCGTACCCTTTGGGGTGTGGTCGATCCGGTTTGCACTTGGCTCCCCAGATGCTGAATAGATCACCGTGGTTCGTGGCCCAACCGACATCGGGGTAATTGACCAACACTTGGACTTCGATCCCGCGCGTGAACGGTGAGCCGATGGCGGGCAGTGAGTCGCACCAGACGAAGATGCCGGAGTTACCGACTTCCTTTTTGTTGATGTGCATCCATTCGACTTCGAGTTCGAAATTCTCGTACTGTTTGGCCGTGTGCAAAATGCCGATCGGCTTGCCGGTGGTGATGAGTTCTTTGTCTTTGACGAAGAAAGTATCCGCGGCACAGTTGCTGTTGTGCCAACCGGTCAGATCCTTCTCGTTGAAGAAGGGTGCCGTTTTAGGCTCGTCAGCAGCCGGGAGAAGTGCGACCGCCGTCAGAAGGAGTAGAGGGGTGAGTTTCCAGATCATGGGGGTAGCGCTCCGGTAAAAAGTGGATCAATTTTCTGTCTGCGACTGTCTATCCAGAGGTCGTCTCTTGTTAGTTGTCGACATCTTACCCGATCCTTCCCGGTTTTTCCCCTGTCCGCTTCGCACGGCGATCGTTGAATGAAATTCATACTAGGACGGGTGGAGTTTGGCGATGAATGTGCTCATTCCCGAAGAAGCGATCCGCGAGCGCGTCCGAGAGATCGCCACCGAATTGAACGCGGATTTCGCCGGCCGAGTTTTCACCGTCGTCGGCATTCTCACCGGGAGCTTGATTTTCCTCGCCGACTTGGTGCGCCGCCTCGAGCACCGCCATCAAATTGGCTTGTTGCAGGCCAGCAGCTACCGGGGCACCGCCACCACTCCTGGCACGCTCGTGCTCAACACCGGACTGTTGCCTGAAGTACGCGGCCGCCATATTTTGCTGCTCGACGACATTCTCGATACCGGGGCCACCTTGAGCCAAGTCGTCGCGCATTTGCACGGCCTCGGGGCAGCATCGGTCAAGACGTGCGTCCTCCTCCGCAAGATCGGCCGGCAGACCATCCCCTTCGAACCGGACTACGTCGGCTTCTCGATCCCGGATAAATTCGTCGTCGGCTATGGCCTCGATTTCAACGACGATCACCGCCACCTCCCGTACATCGGCGTGCTGCCAGAAGGCTCGGCAGAATGACGACGCCCGCAGCACGACTCGGGCTGCCAGCCGATGCTCAGATCGTCATGGTCGCCGGTGACTATTTACCGGGCGATGGAATGCGGCTGGCCGTCTGGGCCTTCCACGTGCTCAAGTACGTCGCGCCAAAATTACATTTGGTTCTCGTCGGAGATGGCCCGGAACGAGAACGGATCTTCCGGATGGTCTGGGCGGTCGGTTTCGATGATTTGCGAGTGCATGCGCTGCTGGATGTCCATCCGTTGTCAGTGATCGCCGATGCGGATCTTGTGTGGGGAACCCACCCGTTCGGTGGCATTCCATTTCTCCAGGCGGCGCTCGATCATGGGAAACCGGTATTGGCGATGCGAACACCGGAGACCGAAACCGTGCCGGGGTTGATTCTGACCCCTTTTGGCGACCCCGTTGCTTTGGCCAAAGTCACGCGGAAGATCCTCAGCGAACTTGTCCTACGCCCGTAACCTGGTGTACGATGTTGCCAACCGAACGAAGGGTTTCTCCATGCTTCGGAATGTGTTGACGATGATTCTCGCGGGCGGGAAGGGCACTCGCCTCGAACCGTTGACACGGGATCGCGCCAAACCCGCCGTGCCCTTCGGCGGGCTCTACCGCATCATCGACTTCACACTTTCCAATTGTCTCAACAGCGGCTTGCGCCGGGTATTGGTGCTCACCCAATTCAAATCGCGGAGCCTCGATCGACACATTCGGCAGGGTTGGAGCTTCCTGACCCACGATCTCGGCGAGGGGATCGAAGTGCTCCCGCCGCAGCAACGCATTGATGAACACTGGTACAAGGGCACTGCTGATTCGATCTACCAAAATATTTACAGCATCGAGAAGGAAGACCCCGAACACTTGTTGATCCTCGCCGGCGATCACATCTACAAAATGGACTACTCGGAGATGATCGCGGCGCACGCTTCGAGCTTGGCCGATCTCACCGTCGGCTGTATCCCGGTACCTTTGGGGGAGTGCCATCAATTCGGGATCGTGCAAACGGATGCGACGGGTCGGGTTCTCGGGTTTGAAGAGAAACCCCGCACCACCGCGGCGATGCCCGGAGAAAGCCAACACGCCCTCGGTTCCATGGGGATTTACATCTTTAATACGGGGATGCTGTTCGATCGACTTTGCGAAGATGCCGCCGACGCGAAGAGTAGCCATGACTTCGGCAACGACATCATCCCGGCGATGGTTCGCAACGGATTCAACGTGCAGTCGTATCGCTTTCGAGATCGCAACGGCAAGCCCCACCCGTATTGGCGCGACGTGGGAACTCTCGACGCTTACTACCAAGCGAACCTCGATCTGGTTGCCGTGGAGCCGGTGCTGAACCTGTACGACGACACTTGGCCCATCCGCACTTTGCACTTGCAAAACCCACCGCCGAAGTTTGTCCATATGGGAGTAGGGCCCCCCGGTTACACGCAGCGCGGTGAAGCCCACGACAGCATTATCTCAGCAGGTTCGATCATCTCGGGGGGCCAGGTGCGGCGCAGCATTTTGTCGCCGCGTGTCCGCGTGAACAGTTATGCCGTCGTCGACGAATCGATTCTTTTTGAAGGGGTCGATGTCGGCCGCTACTGCCGCATTCGCCGGGCGATCATCGACAAAGATGTGAAATTGCCACCGTACACCGTGCTCGGTTACGATCCGGATTACGACCGGCGGCGCGGCTTCACCGTCACCGATGGTGGCATCGTGATCGTTGCGAAAGCCGAGACGCCAGAAGTGTTTTTAGCGCCCAATCCGTTGCCCTATTGAAATGAAAGCGAAATCACCAAGCTCGACCGTACTGCACGGGTAATAGCCCTTCGGTTTTCACGCCGAGAGCTTTCGCCGCCCGGCCCGGCCAATAAGGATCGCGGAGCAATTCCCGGGCGAGGAACACCATATCCGCTTGACCGCTGCGGAGAATCGTTTCTGCTTGGTGGGCTTCCGTGATCATTCCCACGGCAGCGGTCGCGATCTTCGCTTGCGTGCGAATGGCCGCGGCGAATGCCGTTTGATATCCCGGCCCGACGGGGATCTTCGCCGTAGGGCTAACCGCCCCCGAGCTGCAATCGATGAGATCGACATCGAGTTCTTTCAATTGCATCGAGAGCCGCACCGAATCGTCGATCGTCCAGCCACCCTCAACCCAGTCGACGCACGATAACCTGACGAATAGCGGCATTCCGGCAGGGATTGTCGCTCGCACCTCTCGGATGACACGCAGCAAGAACCGCGCGCGATTCTCGAATGAGCCACCGTACCGGTCAGTGCGGTGGTTGGTCAACGGCGATAGAAAACTGTTGAACAGGTATCCGTGCGCCGCGTGAATTTCGATTAACTTGAACCCCGCGGCCACAGCCCGCACCGTCGCCGCGTGCCAAGCCTCACAAGCTTGATCGATGTCGCGTTCCGCCATGGCTCGCGGAGTCGGATAACCGTCGGTGAACGGAACGCTGCCGACGCCGATCGGTTGCCAGCCACCCTGATCGGATGGAATCGCTTTGCCACCGAGCCAGGGCGCCGCCGTGGAACCTTTCCACCCCGCGTGCGCGAGTTGGATGCCCGGCACGGCCCCGTATTGTTCGATGAATCCGGCCACGCGGTGCCAAGCATCCCGTTGGGAATCGTTCCAGATGCCGGTGTCTCCCGGTGAGATTCGCCCTTCAGGAGTCACGGCAGTGGCTTCGGCCATCACCAGTCCCGCCCCGCCGACGGCGCGGGAGCCGAGGTGCACGAGGTGCCAGTCGCCGATCAAGCCGTCGACGCAACTGTACTGACACATCGGTGACACTCCGATGCGGTTTCGGAATGTCACTGAGCGAAGCGTGAACGGTTCAAAGAGTTGAGCGGTGGCCATGAGCGATCCATAAGAATTTGTGGTTAAACAGGTGATGGGTTGCGTTCCGCAAAGCCGGCTTGATGCCAGTAAGGGTAGGCCTTCGGTGTCGCACTCGCGGCGTCGAGCTTGGCGATCTGCTCGGTCGTCAACTTCCAGCCGATGGCGCCAAGATTCTCGCGGAGTTGTTTTTCGTCGCGGGCACCGACGATGACATTGGCCACCGTGGGGCGTTGCAGGACCCAATTGAGCGCGATTTGCGGCACGGTCTTGCCCGTCTCTTTCGCCACAGCGTCGATGGCATCGACAACTTTGTAAAGGTACTCGTCAGGTACTTGCGGGCCGTTGTCGTTGCTAACGATGCTGTTCAATCGGCTCGTCGTCGGCAATGGTTGGCCTCGGCGGACTTTGCCCGTCAATCGACCCCAGCCCAGAGGGCTCCAAACGACCGCACCGACACCTTGATCTAGTCCCAAAGGCATCAGTTCCCATTCATAGTCGCGGCCGATGAGCGAGTAGTAAGCTTGGTGGGCGACGTATCGGTGCAAATGGGATCGCTCCGAAGTCGCCAGTGATTTCATCAGGTGCCAACCCGAATAGTTCGAGCAACCGATGTAGCGTATTTTCCCCGCCTTCACGAGGTGGTCGAGCGCGCCGAGTGTCTCCTCCGGAGGCGTCATCGCGTCGAAACCGTGCATCTGATATAAGTCGATGTAGTCGGTGCCCAAACGTTTGAGGGCGGCTTCGCACGAACTCACAATGTGGTACCGAGACGAACCGACATCGTTCGGCCCCTCCCCGCTGCGGAAAGTCATCTTGGTCGATATCAGTACTTTGTCGCGCCGCCCCTTGATTGCGGCACCCAACAATTCTTCCGCGAGTCCGCCGGAATAAATGTCGGCGGAGTCGAAGAAATTCAACCCGGCTTCGAGGCAGACGTCGATGAGCTTGGCCGCACCCTTGGCGTCCGTATCACCCCACGCTTTGAAGAACTCCCCGCTGCCGCCGAAAGTGCCCGTGCCCAAGCTGAGCACTGGCACCATGAAACCCGACCGACCAAGTTGGCGATGTTCCATTTGTTTCTCCAATTTGCCACGAGATGAATTCGAGCGCGGGAATTCAGCACGCAATCGACATGCCGGTTCCGCGCTCGACTGGCGTCTCGCGGCTAACTTATTTCTTTTGATTTTTGAGGTACTTATCGAACCAAGCCAAGTCCCACTCCATCTTCGCCACGCGGTTGCTCAGCTTGGTCAGGCCGTGCGGTTCTCCGGTGTATACCACCAGTTCCGTTGGCACTTTCAGATTCTCTTTCAGTGCCCGGTAAAGCATGCGACTGTGTCCCGGTGGGCAGCGTTCATCGCCACCGCCGACATGGATGAGCGTGGGAGTCGTCACGTTGCCTAGGCCGTAGGTCGGCGAGGTCTTGCGGTACAGTTCCGGCTGTTCCCATGGCAGGCCCTTTTTGAACACGATGGGGTAAGCCGGTTCATCGTTGAAGCCCCACTCGGCGACGGTGTCGACGATGCCGGCCCCGCTACTCGCGGCTTTGAACTTGATCGGCGAATCTTTGAGCGTGATGAGGCAGTTCGTGAGGTAGCCGCCGTTGCTCCAACCCATGCACCCCACGCGATCGGGGTCGGCGATGCCCTCTTTCACGAGGTGCTGGATGCCGGCGAGGATGTCTTTCACTTCGATGTCGTTCTCGCGGCCGATGAGGTCGGTCACGAACTTGTCGCCGTAGCCGGTGGAGCCGCGGTAATTCGGGAATAGCACGGCATATCCGGCGGTGGCGAAGTACAACCGGCCGTTGTGCGGGTCAAAGTTCAAGTCCGCCTTCGTGCTGGTGGTCGGCCCGCCATGGATGCCGACGACGAGCGGGAGTTTGTCGCCCTTTTTGTAGTCCGGCGGTAGTTCGAGCACGCCGCCGACTTCGGTGCCATCGGGGGCTTTCCAGGTGATGTGCTGGACAGAAGGGAGCTTCCAGGTGGAAGTATGGGGGTTGGGGTCGAGCAGCGGTTCAAAGCCGCTCTTACCTCCGAGTGTGACATAGGCGAATTGCTTTGGAGAACTTACGACGCGCGCCATTTTTGCTGAACCTGAATCGTGACTTCCCAAGAGGCTTTTTCCGTTCGGAATCCTGAGCACGGCATGAGTTCCTGGTCTCTCGCCGCTCATAGACACAATTGCATATGTGCCGACGCCTGCACTTTCGGAAAGCACGCTGATCGCACTCTCCACGATCCACTGAATGGGGTTGTTAATTCCCCGCCCATAACTGATGACTTCCCACTTCGTCGTCGCGTTGTCGCGCCTCACAATCTCCACTCTACACTGAGTGCAATCCAGAGATCCGATGACGATCTCCGCCGGATAAGCATCGTGCACAGCAGTGAAGGCGAACCAAGTCCCCTCGCGATTCCAACACAAATTCTCCAGCCAAGCGTTCGGGCTATTCTTTGGGTTCTTGCGGTAGCTGTCCGTGGGCGGGGTCGTCACCTTGTTGGCTTCCCACACGTCCACGCGGCTCTCGCCTTCGCTCTTCACGACCGTGTCGTCGAAGGCACTGACCATGGCGATCTTCTTGCCGTCTTGCGTCACGGCGAACTCGCGGACGTAACGGGTTTCATCGACGACCTTCTCCGTACGCCAAGTCGCCATGTCAAGCTTGTGGATCTCGGACACCTTGCGGACGCCATGGCCGTATTCGACTTTGGTCTTCGCCCGCAGATTGGTGAACTCGTCCTGATCGGCGTGCTCTTTGTCCTTGCTGAAATAGATGGCGTCGGCCTTCGAGGCGTAGTCGTAGCCGCTGATTCCACCGACTTCGCGGGTGATGGCCTTCACTTCACCGCTGCCGTCCGCCGCGATCCGCCAGACTTGGGTGCTGCCGTCGAACGGTGGCTTCTTCTCCGCTTCACGCTTGCGGTTACCGAGGAAGTAGAGCTGCGTGCTGTCGGCACTCCACTTCAGTTTGCGGTCGTTGCCCCGATCAAATGTCAGCTTCGCCGGTTTCCCTTTGCCGTCGGTCGGCACAATCCAGACGTCCGATCTTCGGGTGTCTTCGGCTTTGTCCCAAACCGACAACCCGTAAGCCACCCGTTTGCCATCCGGCGATACAGCAATCTCGGTGATGGCACTGATGCTGGCATAATCCGCCGGGGTGACCGTGTGCGTCCGCACTTGAGCGAACGATGGCACGGCGAATAGAAACACGACAATGAGGGATCGCATGGAAACTCCTTCTCAAACCAAGAATAAAGCGTTCACCACAGAGTCGCAGAGAACACAGAGAAATACCAAATCCGCTGATCCAATTCTTGTTCTTCCTCTGTGCTCTCTGTGACTCTGTGGTGAAGTTTTTCGACTTCATCCCAACTGAGGAAACTGTGTCACGGCCAACTTCGCCACCGGATCATACTCGGGGGCAAATAATAATTCCACGAAGGCCGTT
Organism: Fimbriiglobus sp.; assembly: GCA_043727675.1. GTDB lineage: Bacteria > Planctomycetota > Planctomycetia > Gemmatales > Gemmataceae > JALHQU01. The sequence continues at coordinate 13,105 of JAYSYJ010000180.1, read as the reverse complement.
TCGCTGACGCGGGCCGACATTTCCAGCACGGCACCTTGGCCGAGGCCGTCGATGAAGCCGCGCCACGGGCGCTTGATCGGATCGAGGTTGCGCAAGCGAATCCGCGAATCACTCGGCAGCACGGCCGGCCGCCAGAACTCTGGTTTCAGTACGTTCGACCCAGCGAGCGTGAGCAAATTCGCATTGAACGGTAGTGGCGTAGCCCCCATCGCGCGGGCATAGCTGGTGGAACCGGCGGCGGTGGCGATGAGCATCCCGTCGGCGACGACACGCTCCATGCGCAGCTCGTCGTTCACCGAAACTTCGACCCACGCCGTCTGGCCGGTCTCGCGTTCGATCCAACAGTCGTTGAAGGCGACCTCCTGGCGGACCTGGAGATCGAGGCCGGTGGTGGAGATATCAAGCAACGGCAATCGATACCGGCGTAAGTCGCGGCTCCAGAAATCGAGCCGGTGCGGATCGTTGAGGAGAAAGCCGAGGTGGCCGGTGTTCAGGCCGTAGAAGGGCAGCCCGTCGCGCCAGTGCTGGCGGATGGCCCGGAGCATGGTGCCGTCGCCGCCGATGACGAGAATGACCTCGGCCGGGTCGCTCACGAACGGGGCCAGCGACGCCGCGAGTTGCTCGGCTTCGGACTTGTCCCGATCGAAGAACAGCCGGGCGGAGCGGCCACGGATTCGGAACGTGTCGGGTGAACTCATGGAAGCCCCGATGCGGAAACGACGCGGTCATCCTATTCTGACACTGTTCGACGGGCGCGGTTGCCGCGTCGAAATCTCGGCACCAGGAGTTGGCCCATGCGAGCGATTCTATTCAGCGCGGCGGTTCTGATCGGGAGTGCGACCGCGGCGAACGCGGAAGTGAAGACGAAAAAAGTCGAATACAAATTCGACGGCGTCACGTTCATCGGCCACTTGGCCTGGGACGACGCCATCAAAGAGAAACGCCCAGGGGTGTTGGTCGTCCACGAATGGTGGGGTCTGAACGACTACGCCAAGATGCGGGCCGAGCAGTTGGCGAAAATGGGCTACGTCGCCTTCGCCTGCGACATGTACGGCGACGGCAAAACGGTCGACCACCCGAAAGACGCGACGGCGATGTCCGGTGCCGTCCGCAAGAACGTCGACGTGTGGCGCGGTCGGGCGAAGGAAGCCCTCAAAGTGCTGACCGACTTCGAGTATACGGACAAGACTCGCTGCGCGGCCATGGGATACTGCTTCGGTGGTACGACGGCGTTGCAACTCGCGGGCAGCGGGGCCCAGCTCAAAGCGGTCGTCGCGTTCCACTCGGGGCTGCCGAAATTGACCGACGACGAAGCCAAAGCGATCACGTGCCGGGTGCTCGTCTGCCACGGGGCCGACGACAAGTTCATCTCGGCGGAGTCGATTGCGGCCTTCAAGAAGTCGATGAGCGTCGGCCACGTTCCGTTCGACTTCCAAGAGTACCCCGGCGCCGTTCACAGCTTCACGGTCGAAGGGGCCGACAAGCTCATGCTCCCTGGCATGGCTTACAACAAGGACGCGGACGAGAAGTCGTGGGCGTCAATGAAAGCACTGTTCGACAAAGTGTTTAAAAAGAATTAGCCATTTGCTGCGACGCGGGGACGAGGGTCCCCGCACCGAGCCATCAAGCTTCGGCCAATTTCTTGGTCAGCGGCTCGACGGCGGTGATATGCAACAGGGAACAGATTTTGAAAGTTTCCGGAGCGGTTTCATCAATGTCGCCCGTGCCCACAATGAGGTCGCTTTTGGTCAAGAACGCCATCTCGGGATGTGGAATGTCGTAGTATTTGCCACTGGACATCACGATTCGGAACGGTTGAAACGGTTGCTTCTTCAACAGATCCCGGAAGGTTTGAACCGTCATTGGTGGATTCCTTGCAGAATCGTCTGACCTGTCGCAATCGAATTCTACACCGCTCCCTGCAATTCAACAACGTTTTGCTCCGGCCTCCGTCCATGATCCATGGCTTCGTCGATCACCGCTACTTCTTCGCGGCCAAGTACTCGGGGAACTCCCCCAAGAACCGATACGATGGCAATGTTCGAACACCTTCTGTCGCGGTCTTGTATTGGTAACTTCCGGCCGGACTGAACAGGGCTTTGCAAGTGTAGGCTTTGTTGACGACTAGCCCGGGGATATATCCGGTCAGCCACAGGCGTTCCCCGTGGTGGGCGACGATCCGCGTGTTGTTGTCGTCGATCTGGAGAACGGTGAATTCGACGTCGCAGCTTTGGACGCCTTTGATGTCACCGAGCCGCGTGTAGGTTTGCGGAGTCCAATTTGAGTCGCGACCGCGAGCGGCTTTCGCCCAAGCCAACCAGCCGTCGACCGATTCCTTGTCGGTCGGCTTATCCGCATTGACCTCGAGCGGGGGGCTGCCGGACGTCGTGTGTTCAGGAGAATCGTGGTTTGTCGCCCCCTCTTGGCTCGCCGGGCGTGTGATTTCACAGTTGATCGTGTGAATCCGTCGCCAGTAGTCGAGATTGTTCACCCGACCGATGACTAGCGCGGTGGTGACCACGGAAATGATTGCGATGATAACACCGTAGAATTTGGGCATGCGAGCACCGTGACTGCTGGTTTCAGAATGAGCGAGGCCAATAGGCGAATCTGCTGGGCCTGTCTAGCCGGATTGCATGCGCGAAACGCGTAAACTCAAATTAGGTATTGGCACAGTTGCTCAAAGCCCCATGTTCTGCTAATTTCTCAGCATCTCATCTCAATTGAAAGCGCGCGTGGAACTCCGCGAAGCCCTCACCCAGATCGCGGAAATCCGGACTCGCATCGCCGAGACCGAGCGATTCCGCGGGTACCGCGCCGTCCCCGTGGCCGCATCCGGCGTCGCCGCGGCCGTGGCCGGATTCGTGCAATCGCGGTTGAAAGTCGACCCCGTTTTGAACCTCGGTGATTACCTCACCATTTGGGTGAGCACCGCCGCAATCGCGGCCCTGATCGCCGGGTCGGGCATCTGGCTTCGCTTCCACAGCGGGGTGGATCGACTGGCCCGCGAAATGACCTGGCTCGCCGTCGGTCAGTTCGCACCCTGTCTGGGTGCCGGGGCACTGGTCACGATTGCGATTGTCCGGCACGCCCCTGAACACGCCGCATTATTGCCGGGTCTTTGGCAGGTTTTCTTCAGCTTGGGCGTGTTCGCGTCGTGCCGGTTGCTGCCGAAGGCCATCGCACTGATCGGCATCTTCTACTTGATAGCGGGGGTGTATAATCTCATGCAGAGCCACGGCGACTCGGCATTCGCCCCGTGGTCTATGGCGATCCCATTCGGACTGGGACAATTCGGCACCGGTGCCTTGCTGTACTGGAAACTGGAGCGAGACCCAAAATGAAAGCTCCGCCCGACGAAGTGAGCGGCCGGTTCGCCTTCGAAGGCTTGGATCGCGTGCTCCATGAAAAAGCCCGTCTGGGAATCCTGACGTCGTTGCTGTCGCACCGGCGTGGCATGAGTTTCAATGAGCTCCGCGATCTCTGCACCCTCACTGATGGCAACCTCAGCCGGCACCTCACCACGTTGCAAGAAGCGGGGTTAATTTCCATCGGCAAGACGGTCAGTGGCAGACGCACGCTCACCCTCGTGGAACTGACACCGGAAGGTCAGGAAAAATTCTTGGGCTACCTGAGCTTGCTCGAAGGAATTGTGAGCGGTGCTCTTTCTGCACCAGTCGCCACACCGCGGGTCGAGTTGAAGCCAGTTTAACACTGCCATTTCGACAGTGAAGCGCAGCCATCGCCACATCGGCAGCATTTTTCTTTCTGTTCGTATCGCACAAACCCTTTCTAAATAATGACTTCCGTTTAATCACTTTTAGGGCACAGCACGTGCTTGATCACTGCCCACGATCACCATTTCGATTTCGGAGACGAGCGTGGAATTGACCCCCCTGAACGACCGCATTATCGTCAAACGCGAAGCCTCGGACGCCAAGAGCGCCGGCGGGATTCTGTTGCCGGACGCCGCCCAGAAAAAGCCACAACGTGGCAAGGTCTTGGCGGTCGGGCCGGGCAAGATCAACACGAAAGACGGCGCCCGGATCCCGATGCAACTCAAGGTCGGCGACGTGGTGCTGTTCACGGCGTGGGCCGGCGACGAATTCGAAGACAAGAAGAACAAAGGCGAAGTTCTCATCATGCAGCAAGACGACGTGATGGCGGTGTTGAGCTAACCGAATTGACTCTTTCGAGTGCGTCTCGGGGCGTGATCTCCCGTCGAGCCTGTACCCCGATTCGCAATGCAATTGTGCGGCGGCCATTCGGTCGATACCGCCAAACCTGGAGATTTTGAATGTCCGCCAAGCAGATCGCATTCGACCAAGAAGCTCGCGAAGCCCTGAAACGCGGCATTGGCAAGTTGGCCAAAGCCGTGAAAGTGACACTCGGGCCCAAGGGCCGGAACGTCATCATTCAGAAGAGTTTCGGCAGCCCGACCGTCACCAAAGACGGCGTGACCGTGGCCAAAGAAATTGAATTGCCCGATCATTACGAGAACATGGGCGCCCGGATGGTGAAGGAAGTCGCTTCGAAGACGAGCGACGTGGCCGGCGACGGCACCACCACCGCGACCGTGCTCGCCGAAGCGATTTTCAACGAAGGCCTCCGCGCCGTCGTCGCGGGCACCAACCCGATGCTCATGAAGCGTGGGATGGAAAAAGCCGTCGAAGAAATCGTCGCCAAGCTCGAATCGATGAGCATCCCTGTCAAGGGCAAGAACGACCTCGAAAACGTGGCCAGCGTGGCCGCGAACGGCGATCGCAAGATCGGTGGTATCATCGCCGAAGCGATGGGCAAGGTCGGCAAAGACGGTGTCATCACCGTCGAAGAAGGCAAGTCGATCGACACGAATCTCGAACTCGTCGAAGGGATGCAGTTCGACCGCGGCTACCTCTCGCCGTATTTCGTAACGGATGTCGAGAGCATGGAAGCCGTGCTCGAAGACCCGTACATTCTGATCTACGAAAAGAAAATCAGCAACAACCGCGACTTTGTACCCGTGCTCGAGAAGGTGCTGCAACAGGGCAAGCCGATCTTGATCATCGCCGAAGACGTGGATGGCGAAGCACTTGCGACACTCGTGGTGAACAAGGTTCGCAATCCGGGTGCATTCAAGGCGTGTGCCGTGAAGGCTCCCGGCTACGGGGATCGCCGCAAAGCGATGCTCGAAGACCTCGCGATCCTCACCGGCGGCGAAGCGATCTTCGAAGACTTGGGAACCAAGCTCGAAGCCGTGGAATTGAGCCAACTCGGCCGCGCTAAGAAAGTGACCGTCGATAAGGACAACACGATTGTCATCGAAGGATCGGGCAAAAAAGACGTGATCAAGGCCCGCGTTGCCCAGATTCAACGGGAACTCGACAAGAGCACCAGCGATTACGACCGCGAAAAACTGAGCGAACGGATCGCCAAGTTGCAAGGCGGCGTCGCCAAAATCAACGTCGGCGGGGCGACCGAGAGCGAAGTCAAGGAAAAGAAGATGCGCGTCGAAGACGCCATGTTCGCCACCCGCGCTGCCAATCAAGAAGGCATCCTCCCCGGCGGCGGTATTGCCCTGCTGCGGGCTTCGGATGGTCTCAAGGCGGCCAATCTCACTCCGGACGAAGAAGTCGGCTACAACATCGTTGTGCGAGCTTGCCGGGCACCGATCAAACAGATCTGCGAGAACGCCGGTAACGACGGCAACGTGATCGCCGCGGACATCTTGAAGAACAAAGACACCAACTACGGTTGGGATGCCCGCGCCGGCGAATATTGCGACATGGTGAAGAAGGGGATCATCGACCCACGGAAAGTGGTTCGGAGTGCCCTCCAGAACGCGGCCAGCGTCGCCACGTTGCTCTTGACCAGCGATGCTCTGATCGCCGATCTGCCGAAGGACGAACCGAAGAAGGCCGGCGGCGGTGGCTACGACGACATGTACTAACAAGTTGGTCTCGCAAATTAGCCGCGAGACGAAGTCGAGCGTGGAACCGGGAGATCATTTCCTGTTCCACGCTCGACTTCGTCTCGCGGCTAATCCATTTTCACCAATTCAATTTCCTGTGGTTCGCCGATGGTCACAAGCTTGTCGTTGATGGTCTTCACCAGCTTGGCGGAATACCTCCCAGGCTTCACCAGGGCTTGTCCACGACCGCCGACTCGCATGTCCCAATAGACGCGCTGCAATCCCGCTTGGTTGGGCACTGGCAGCGTTTGTAGCAACTTGCCGTCAGCATCCGAAATGGTCACGCTTAGCTTCTCTTGCATGGCCGCATTCACGTAGACGGTGATCGCGGCACCAGCGGGTGGATTCGGGGCGGTGAAGGTGCCCGAAGGCCGGGCAAACGGCGACTCGTTGAACAGGTACGTTTTGCGTACTGGCAGGAGCGCAGCTGCGCACTTAAGGCAATCGGGTGTCAAGGCCCGCAGTGCGCCGATATCGTCGAGTATGAACAGTCCTCGGCCGAATGTCGCGCAGACCAAATCACCTTCCCGCTTCTGAATTTCGAGATCGCGGAACTGGATCGTCGGTGCTCCGGCCGAGTATTTGACCCAGTGACGACCGCCGTCGAACGTGACGAACAAGCCGAACTCGGCACCGACGAAGAGTAAATCTGGGTTGACCGGATCTTCGACCAAGCACCAAATCCCTTGCTTGGCCGGTAGATCGCCGACGATGCTCTGCCAGGTTTTGCCGAAGTCGGTGCTCTTGATGATGTGCGGGGCGAAGTCACCGCGCTGCCAGTTGTGAAACGTTGCAAACAGCGTGTCGGCCCCGTGCGCGGAGGCGACAACATCGGTCACATACGATTCCTTCGGCACGTTCGCAAATGTGTCGCATTTTGTCCAAGAGTCACCGCCATCGTCGCTCAGTTGAATCAAGCCGTCGTCGGTACCGACGATCAACCGCCCCTCATTTTTCGGTGATTCGGCCAGTGCGGTGATGACGCTCAAGGTCGTCGTGAAGGTGTTCCGACTCACGGCTTCGGAACCCCAGCTCTTGCCCATGACGGGGATTGTGTCCGGGTCGAGGTTCCGGGTGAGGTCGCTCGAAATCGCTTTCCAACTGTCGCCTCGATCGTCACTGCGAAACAGTTTGTTCCCGGCGACGTACAGCTGTTTGGACTGGTGCGGGCTGACTATCAACGGCGAGTCCCAATGCCAACGGAGTTTCTCCTTACCCGCCGGCGGTCGGATCGACTTGATGATTCCCGCCTTGAGATCAAACCGGTTCAGTGAGCCGTTTTGAATGAGGCTATACCCAATATCGGGGTTGCCCGGTTCGACACGCACTTGGAAACCGTCTGCACCACCGACGCTGAACCAGTCGGTCGTGCGGACGCCGATCCGGTTCATACTGCGGTGCGGGCCGCCCATGCTGCCGTTGTCTTGCGCACCCCCAAAAACGCGGTAGAACGGTAAAGTATCATCCACACCGACGCGGTAAAATTGGGTTGTGGGGATGTTCAAAAAGTGGTTCCAGTTCTTACCGCCATCGCGCGATTCATCGAGGCCGCCGTCGTTGCCACTCAGCAAATGAGTTTTGTCGGTCGGATCGATCCAAAGTGCATGGTGATCCGGGTGAACGGCCCAAGTTTGCCTGGTGAATTTCTTCCCGCCGTCGTCGGTCATGGTGGGATTCATGTCCATGATCCAGACGCGGTCGAAACGGTGCGGATCGGCGACAATCCTCCCGAAATATTGCCAATCGAGTACCGCGACGGCGCTTTGCCGCGTCCAAGATTTGCCGCTGTCTTCACTGTGGTAGAACGCCCCTTCTTTGGCGGTGTTGAAGAGTGCGTACAGTACGTCCGACTGCTGGGGCGAAATCGCCAGGGCGATCCGGCCCTTGTCGTCCGCGGGTAGTCCTTCATTGAGTTTCACCCAGCTTTTGCCTCCGTCCGTGCTCTTGTGTAGTGCCGATTCGGGGCCGCCACCAATCAACACGCCGACGTGACGCCGACGCTGGTAACTCGCCGCATAGAGGACATCGGGCTTGTTCGGATCGAGTACAACATCGGTGATGCCGGTGTCTGGGCTGATCTCCAGAACATTTTCCCACGAGACGCCACCGTCTTTGGTTTTGAACAACCCCCGGTCGCCACCCTTGGCCCACAGTGGCCCTTGAACCGCGACGTAGACGGTATCCGAATCGTTCGGGTGAACGATGATTTTGGCGATGTGTTCGGATCGCTTCAGACCGACGTTGTTCCAAGTGGTACCACCGTCGGTCGATTTGTACACTCCGTCGCCGTAGCTGACACTGCGCTGCGATTGATTTTCACCGGAGCCGACCCAAAGTGTGTCCGAATTCTTCGGATCGATGGTGATGCAACCGACCGAATACGAGTCGGCTCCGTCGAAAATCGGTTTCCAGGTCGTACCTGCGTTGGTCGTTTTCCAAACACCGCCGGAGGAAAAAACGATGTACCAGACGCTTTTGTTGTTCGGATCGACCGCAATGTCACCCACGCGGCCGGGGGTGAATGCCGGCCCGATGGCCCGCAAGGGAATATTCTGCAAGTCCTGCGATTTCAGGACTCGTTCTTGTGCCGAGGCGATACCGAGCGTGAGAAGAACCAGCAAACCACCGCAGGCAAACGACCGGCGCATAACGCGACCTCAATGGGATGTCCTATGAATAAAATAGTTGTACCCGACTCGTGCCGGGTGTGGTGAGAATCGTCTCAGACCAGTTAGCCGCCAGGAACGCCGATGTCCCTTTCACCGTGGTCTTCTCGGTCGCGCCCGAATTCGCTCGCGGCCTTCGCCCGTGCTCAGCACGCCATTCCCGGCGGTGTGAACAGCCCCGCTCGCGCCTTCGGGGCCGTTGGGGGCACGCCGATTTTCATCGCCAAGGGTGCGGGCCAATACCTGTACGATATCGACGGCCTGCGCTACCTCGATTTCATCGGCTCGTGGGGCCCGATGATTCTAGGTCATGCTCACCCCGCGGTGGTGAAAGCCGCCGTCGAGACGCTGCAAAATGGTACCAGTTTCGGGGCCCCGACCGAACTCGAAAGTCGACTGGCCGAGATGGTGATCGACGCCGTACCGAGCATCGAAATGGTGCGATTTGTGTCGAGCGGTACCGAAGCGGCGATGAGCGCTATCCGCTTGGCGCGGGGTCACACCGGTCGCAACGTCATCGTCAAATTCGCCGGTTGTTACCACGGCCACGTCGATGCTTTGCTCGTCTCAGCCGGTTCCAGCGCCTTGACGCTCGGTGTGCCCAACAGCCCCGGTGTGCCCGTTGGCGCGACCCAAGACACAGTCGTGCTGCGCTACAACGACATCCAACAACTCGCCGATCTTTTTGCGGCCCGGGGCGATGAAATTGCCGGGGTGATGCTCGAAGCCGTGGTTGGAAATATGGGCTTGGTGGTACCGACCCCCGAGTTCCGCAAGGAACTTCGCCGGCTGACGCAACAACACGGGGCCTTGCTGATCTACGACGAAGTCATGACCGGCTTCCGCCTCAGTTACGGGGGTGCCCAAGAGTTGTTGGGTGACCTCCCAGACATGACGGCACTCGGCAAAATCATCGGAGGAGGTTACCCGGTCGGGGCTTACGGCGGGCGAGCCGACGTGATGAAATCGGTGATGCCCGCTGGCCCGGTCTTCCAAGCGGGGACACTTTCGGGGAATCCCGTGGCGATGGCCGCGGGAATCGCCACGCTCAACGAGTTGAAGACGAACCCTCCGTATGCCCGGCTGGAGGCACAATCGGCCCGCATCGAAATGGGACTGAGGTCGGCGGCGCAATCGCTCGGGATTCCGCACCAGGTCAACCGTGTGGGTAGCATGTGGACGTTCTTCTTCACCGGCACGCCGGTCACGAATTTGGATACGGCCAAGACCGTCGATACACATCGTTTCGCCCAGTTCTTCTGGTTGATGATGGATCGCGGTATTTACCTCCCGTGTAGCCAATTCGAAGCGGCGTTCACCGGCGGTGCGATGACCGAAGCGAACATCGATGAAACGATCGTGGCGGCCACGGAGAGCTTGGCAGTCATGGCGAAGAATTGAACCCCGAAATCGACTCGAAACTCTCACCTGAGCCACACATGCCCCCACGCTCGCCCGGTTCCCGCCGTTACTTGCTGATTATCGGCTTGTTTGTACTCGCTGGACTGTTGCTGTTCATTGGGTGGGCATTCCGAACCACTTTCCCCAATTTCTTCGACCGCGAAGAGGTTGATGCTGCCGAGATTCAAGCGCTCCAAGACGTGAATTTGTCTCGTCCGACGACGCTTTCTGGCGAATCGTCCGACTGGCCCCAATTTCGGGGGGCGAACCGAGACGGTTGGTCGCCAGGTATGAATTTCCGCACAAATTGGAACGAATCACCACCGCAGGTGCTCTGGACGAAGCCTTGCGGCGGTGGATATTCCTCATTTGCCGTGGTGGGCGCAAATCTTTACACGATGGATCGCGAAGGGGAGAGCGAACGCATTCGGTGCCTCGATGCAAATACGGGCCACGACATTTAGACGCACGAATACCCGGCCGACTACTCGGAGCTGAAAATGCGTTATGCCGGCGGGCCGCGGGCCACGCCGACAGTCCACGAGGACTGGCTTTACACCGTCGGTGCGACTGGGCAGATGCTGGCGCTGAAGTTACCCAAGACGCCCACGGAGAAGCCCACGGTGGCTTGGCAGCACGACCTCATCGCCGAATACCAAGCCACACTTCCGAGCTGGGGCATTGCATGTTCCCCGCTTGTGGACGGTGACCTTGTCATCGTGCAACCGGGCGGGAAGAACGGTTCCGTCGTCGCATTTGATAGGATCACCGGCAAACAACGTTGGACGTGTGAGACTGACTCAAGCGGCTACAGTTCGCCCGTCGTCGCGACTCTCGGCGGAGTGCGGCAGATCGTCGCGATTACGGGTAAATCCATACTCGGGATTGTGCCCGGCAACGGTGAATTGCTCTGGAAACAAGCTTGGGAAACGCAATTCGACGGCAACATTGCCATGCCGGTGATCGCAGGCGATTACGTGTTCGTGTCATCGAATTACGGGAAGGGTTGTACGCTATTGAGGGTCGCCAGTAACGCTGCGAAAGTCGTCTATTTCCGACCGAACAAGTTGATGCGCAATCACCACTCCACCTGTGTTCACAAAGACGGGTTCCTGTTCGGCTGCGACGATAAACGCTTGTGCTGCGTTAACTTACGGGACGGAACGCCGATGAGCGATTGGCCGTCGGACGAAGTGCGGAACCGGTTGGGCCTTTGCTCGGTGACCTTGGTTGGCGACAAACTGTTGTGCCTCTCGGAACGGGGCACGCTGATGTTGACCAACACCGACCCGAACGAATTCGCATTGCTGGGGCGACTGGACAAGGTCTTGACCGGCGGAGAATGCTGGGCATTGCCGGTCGTGGTCAACGGTAAAATCTACCTGCACGACGCCACGAACATCGTCTGCTTGGATGCGACTATTCCGAAATGACACCACCCAGACGTTGCAGTACCTCGGCGTGCAATAATGCGTTGGTGGCCACCATGCCGCCACGACGTTTGGCACCCACGCGACCGTACTGGACAGCGCCACCGTCGAATTCGGTGACGGTGCCACCCGCTTCCTCGACCAAAATATGCCCGGCGCAGACGTCCCAATCGTGGAACTCCGGGTAGTCGTTCACGTACAGATCCACCTCGCCACGGGCCACGAGTGCCAACTTGACGCCCGCTGAATACGTCTGGTGAACGGTTCTCGGTTGCAGTTTGCGAACCACCGGTTTCGGGGGCTTGTTCGGGTTCATGTGGCTCGTCGTGAGCACAGCGGAAACGAGCGTCGCACAAGTACTGACTTGGCACTTAACGGGCTGATGTTCGCCCTGGACGACGTAGCAGCCTTGGTTAAGCACGGCGTAAGTGACGCGGTCTTGAATCGGTTCGAGTACGACGCCAAGGACGGGTCGATTCTTCACCGTCAGGCCGATCATCACCGAGAACTCGCCGTTCTTCATGGCGAAACCGCGGGTGCCGTCGATGGGATCGATCACCCAGACCCGTTCCGGGTTCACGGCCGTCGATTTTAGAATCGTCGATTCTTCCGCGCAGAAACCGTCCCCGGGGAACGCGGCCATGAGGCGCTTCAAGATGATTTCTTGGGCGCCGGTGTCAGCGTGGGTGCTGATTTGCGCCGGGGCGTCCGGGATTGGCACAAACGATTGGTACTCGATCCGGATGAAGTCACCGGCAATTTTCGCGGCGTCGAGGGCTTCCCAGAGTTCGTCTTCAAAATCCATTTCGTTCAACCCTTCGCTCCAGAAAATGCCCGGTACACTTGGCTGCCACTCACGAGTTCGTCCGCATTGCCCGCAGCGTGCAATTTCCCATTTTGAACCACGAACACACTGTCGGCCGATTTGATGGTCGTCGAGCGCTTCGCCAAGAAGATCAGCGTCCGACCGGCTTGCATCCGATTCATGGCATCGTCAATCAGCGTGGCACTGTCCGGGTCGAACGGCTCGGATGGCTCTTCGATCACCAGAATCGAAGGATCTCGGAGGATAGCCCGAGCCAGCGCCACGCGGAACCGCTCGCCGGGGCGGAGGTCGTGGCCGCTGTCGCCTAGCAGCGTTTCGTAACCGTAAGGCAACCGCTGGATGAACTGGTGAGCGTGGGCCGTTTTCGCCGCTTCGATGATTTGCGGCCGGCTGTAACTCGGGTCGCCGCAGCCGATGTTGTTGGCCACGGTGTCGCTGAATGTCGTGTGATCGGTGAGCACCATGGCAATTTGGGTGCGGAGGGAATCGAAGGTCACCCAGCGGAGGTTCTTGCCGTCGATCCGGATTTCCCCGGCGGTCGGTTCGAGGAACCGAGTGAACAGGTACGCCAAGGTCAACGACTCGTCCGCGTCGGGGCAGATGATCGCCGCCCGCGTTCCCATGGGGATCGTGAACGACAACCCTTCGAGCACCATCCGCCCCGTGCCCGGTTCGCGATAGCTCAGCGACACGAGTTCGAGCTTCTTCTGCATCGGCTGGAGGAACTCGGCATCGATCGGCTGCGAAGTATCCCCGCGCCGGTCGAGGTATTCGAACACGTTGGCGGAGGCTTCTTTGGCCCGGTGAATCCGCACCCACGCCGAAACGGAGC
>JAYSYJ010000179.1:0-13862 GCA_043727675.1 Fimbriiglobus sp. | reverse complement strand
ACGGCACGGAATTGAAGAAGATCGGTGGCGACGCGGGGAAAGCGCCGGGGCAATTCGGGTACATCTCCGATTGCGTCCAAGACGCGGCCGGGTTCTATTACATTGCGGAGTTCGGTCAAAATGACCGGATCACGAAGCTCGACCCGAATGGGAAGTTCGTCGCCTGTTTCGGCTCGAACGGGCAAGGGCCGTTGCAGTTCAACCGTGTCCGGGCGATGGCCTTCGGGCCAGACGGGCATTTGTATTGCGTCGATGCGTGCAATCACCGCATTCAAGTCCTCACGACCGACGGCGAATTTGTCCGCGAGTTCGGTGGGCCGGGCCAAGGTTTGGGTGAGTTCCATTTCCCGTACGACTTGGCCTTCAACAACGCTGGGGAACTGTACGTGGTCGAGCGCGGGAACCACCGCGTTCAAAAGTTAACGAAAGAGGGTGTGCCCTTGGCAACCTGGGGCACCCCTGGCCGTGAGCCGGGCCAACTGGCCGACCCGTGGGCACTGGCCGTCGATCAGAAGGGCCGCGTGCATGTTGTGGACACGGAGAATCACCGGGTGCAGCGGGTGAAGTTTTAGCCGCTCGACTCCGTCGCACGGGTGAATTAAACTGTACTGTCAATCAACATCAACTGCCGGAGAATGAATATGCCGCCGACAATCGAATCGCTCGGTTTAGATCGACTCACACGAGACGAGAGAATCTCATTGGTTCATGACCTCTGGGACAGTATCGCCGCAGAAGGTTCGCCGACTTTGTCAGATGCACAGCTACGGGAGCTGGAACGGCGTGCGGATGAAGACGATGCCAATCCGGACGATTTCATTCCATGGGAACAAGTCAAAGCGGAAACCCATGCCCGGATGCATCCATGAAGCTCCCAATCGGCTACCGGCGTGTCGCTCGTACAGAGTATGACGAAGCCGCCGTCTGGTACGAGAGCGAACAAAAGGGACTCGGCGATGATCTCGTTGCGGAAATTCAAGAAAACTTGGATGTTATCGCCGAGCATCCAACCCGCTTTCCTCTCGTAGGACGAGGTATCCGACAGGCGATTCTCAATCGGTTTCCGTACAGCATTTTCTATCGCATTCAGCCCGAGCGTGTCATGGTCGTCGCCGTCTTCCACCACTCCCGAAAACCTGCGGATTGGCAATCGCGCTCTTGAGGTTCCTTCCGCATGGCCCGCTTGATCGACTTCCTCGAAACGCACTGGCTGGCGCTGGTTCTCCTCGTCGTGGCGTGGGTGTTTGGCACGGTCGCATTGCGCCGGCGTCGAATGCACTCCCTCGGCTATTGGGCGGGTGGATTCATCGCCTTTGCGGTCGGTTCGATGGCGTTGGCCAAGTGGAAATTCAAGCTCAGCGACGACGGCAATTCCACGCTCATTTCCGAAGTGGTGCTCCTGATTCCGGCCGTCGGTTTCGCATTCGCGGCGCTCCTCCTCATCTTCGCACGGCGTTGGTCGGCCACGTTCGCACTCGTGCTGCTGTCGGTACTGTTGATCGGCTTGGGTGGGTTGGTCGGCCGCGAATTGAACAAGGGGCTGGCCGAGGTGGCCAAGGCGATCCGCTGGACGGAGTTCACCCGACCCTGGTGGTTGGTGCTGCTGGTATTTGTGCCGTTGGTGTTCGTCATCAGTCGCAAGAGTTTGTCGGGGCTGGGTAGTACGCGGAAGTGGCTGGCGATATCGGCGCGGGCCCTGGTTGTGGCATGTCTGGTGATGGCGTTGGCCGAACCGCGGGTGCGCCGGCCTTCCGAGAACGTCACGGTGATTTTTATTGTGGATCGCTCGCTGAGTGTGCCGCAAGATCTACGGGCGAGTCAAGACGGCTCCGAACCGATCGACCAGCGTTGGGAACGCATCCGAGGCTTGATCGAAACCGCCATCGCCAAGCGCGGCATCGACCACCGTGCCGACCAGACCGGCGTGATCTATTTCGGCAAGCGGCCGAAGCTCGCGTATCCACCCGCGGCGGTGGATCGACTGCCACTCGACGAGCGCGCCGCCGGGTATATCGACGGCAACTACACCGACATCGGCGCGGCCATCAAACTGGCATTGGCCTCGTTCCCCGAAGGCAGTTCTCGGCGGATTGTACTCGTGTCCGACGGGAACGAAAATCTCGGGAGTGCGGAAGCTCAAGCGGAACTCGCACGCAAAAATGGCGTGCCGATCGACACGGTCGCACTCGCCCCCGGATTCATCAACGAAAATGAAGTGCTGGTGCAATCGGTGGAAGCGCCGCCGCTCGCCACGCAGGGGGCCCGCTTGCCGATCCGGGTGCTGATCCGCAATGCCCACCCGACTCGGGAAGTCGATGGCTACCTCGACCTCACCCGCGTCGGCCGGCAGGGCGACGACCTCGAAGTGCAGCAGCCGAACAAGGAAACGAGCGTCGAGATCGAACTGACGGAACAGGTGCTCGATGCGAAAAAGAACCCACCGCGTGTCCGGTTGGTGCCGGGTTTGAACGTCTTCCGGTTCCACGACCGCGATCAATCGAAGGCGGAAACGTCGTACACCTACAAGGCCGCGTTCCTGCCGATTTCGTCGGTGGAGCGACCCGGTGCCGAAACGGTCGCCGGCCTGCCGGGGGATCGCAGTGCGAATAATCGGGCGTCGGCCGCGGTGGTGGCACGCGGTCAGAAACGCATCTTGTTTGTCGATCCCGGTTCGATCGAGGCGACGTCGCCGCATCGGCACTTGATTCAACGGCTGCGCGACGCCAAGCAGCGGCTCGACTTCCTTCCCATCGACAAATTGCCCGGTGACAAGAACGACCTCGGCGTCTTCTTGAGCAATTACGATTGCATCGTGCTCGCCAACGTCCCCGCCGATTTGTTCACGAACGATCAGATGGAAACGATCCGGCAGCAAGTCCACGATCAGGGCTGCGGCCTGGTGATGGTCGGCGGCCCGGACGCCTACGGCCCCGGTGGGTATCAGCAGACGCCCATCGAAGCGGCACTGCCGGTCGATTGCGAGATCAAAGCGAAGAAGGCGGCCGGGAAAGGGGGGCTCGTGTTGGTCATGCACGCGTCCGAGATGGCCGACGGCAACAAGTGGCAAAAGGTGATCGCGAAACTCGCGGTGCAGCGGCTCGGCTCGATGGATATGGTCGGCGTCGTCGACTTCGGGTTGTTCGGCGGCAGCGTCAACTGGCAGATTCCGTTCCAAGAGATCGGCGACGATAAAGAAGTCCACTACACGAAGATCGACAAGATGAGCCCCGGCGACATGCCCGACTTCGACCCGTTTTTGAAAGCGGCCGCCGACACCCTGTCCGATCCGGTGCACAAGCTCAGTACCCGGCATGTCATCGTCATTTCCGACGGCGACCCGAATTACTCCGGCCCGGGGCAAGCCGCCGTCGCCGCGATGAAGAAGGCCGGCATCACCTGCACCACCATCGGTGTAGCGACCCATGGTGTCAACGAGGACGCCAAGATGCAGATCATCGCTAACGGCACCGACGACGGTAACGGCAAGCCCGGCAACTTCCACAAAGTCACCGATCCGACGAAGCTGCCGGCAATTTACATCAAAGAGACGCGCCGCATCAGCCAGTCGTTCATTTACAAAGATCCGTTCACGCCAACGTGGGTGGCGCGGGGTGGCCCGGCCGACGGGTTGCCCAACGTGCTACCCCGACTATACGGTTTCGTGCGCACCACCAAGAAGGATTCGCCACTCTGCACCATGCACATCGAGGGGCCGGTCGACGAACAATCGGGGGCCCGCTTCCCCGTCCTGGCGTCGTGGCGCTACGGGTTGGGGAAGTCCGTGGCCTTCACCGCCGACGCCCGCACCCTGCCCAACGCGGGCGTGCTCGGCTGGGACAAAGACTGGGCCGCCTCGGACATTTATCAAAAGCACTGGGAACAGACTGTGACCTGGGCGATGCGCGAAGCGGAGCGCGGCAACTTGACGCTGGTGACCGAATACAAAGATGGCCGCATCCGCATCCTCGTCGATGCCCGCGATACCAAAGATGGCAAAGATAAACCGGTCGCCGGGTTGACGCTGAAAGGGGCGGTGAGCCTGCCGAGTAAACCAGGCCCCGGCGAGAAAGTGCCCACGCTGGAATTCAAATCGAAGGGGGCCGGCCTGTACGAAGCGGAGTTCGTCGCCGAGGAAGCCGGGGCCTATTTTGTCCGGGTGGAGGGGAGCAAAGGGGCCGAGACATTCGACAGCGCCCGTGCCGGGATCACGGTGCCGTACTCACCCGAATACGCCGACTTGGAAACGAATGCGCCTCTGCTCGAACGGATCGCGGCCGCCACGGGTGGGAACTACTTCAAAGAAGCGGAGGATGCCGCCGGGGTGCCCAAACTCGCCGCCTTGGCCGACTTCTTCCGCAAAGCGCCGACGAGCATCCGAGCGCTGCAACCGTTCTGGTACTGGCTCGTCTTCGCGGCGGCGTTCTTCTTGCTCTTCGACGTCGGCGCCCGTCGCATCAGTTTGGAATCGAAGGAACTCCGGCAGTGGGGCCAACGCATTTGGGCCAAGCTCCGCCGCCAGACACTCGACGAGACCGACGAGGAAAGCACCCTCGGTAACTTGATGAAGCGCAAATTGATGGTGACCGATACGCTGGCGAAGAAACGGGCCACCCGGAAGTTCGAGCCCGATGCTTCGGTCGCTGGCGGACCCGCCCCCGCCGGAGCCGATGAGTACGCCAGCCAGACGAGTGGCCCGCCACTCCCGACTGCTCCACCGGTGCGCGACGTGAAGCCGGTGGACGATGATGGCGATGACTTTATGACACGGATGCGGAAAGCGAAGGAACGCGGCAAGAAGTAAGCGAAGAAACGGAACCGGCATCCCCGGTTCAAACTCCTTACTTATCCTTCTTCATGTCCATTTTATCGTCGTCGGTGTCCTTCGAGGGCATGTACGCTTTCCAATCCAGCCCGAGTGATTCCACCCGGGCGCGTTTGGCGAGCACTTCCCATGGCGTGCCTTTGTTCTCGGTGGCCAGTCTGTCGTAGAGCAGTTTCGCTTCGTCCGCGAACTTGCGGAACTCCTTTTTGCTTTGCATTTTTTCTACCGACACCAACTGCAAGCCGAGGGCTTTGTCGAGTTGTTCCGGGATACTGTCCGTCAAAATTTTCCCCAACGCCAGGTTCGCTTCGTGGAGGTACGCCAACCGCGATTTCGCTTGGGCAAGCGAATACAAAAAGCTCGCCTTCCACGCTTTCGATTCTTCCTTGTCAACATCGGCCAGCAGCGGTTCGAGTTCTTTCACCAATTCGTCGAGATCGTCGGTGATCTCCGCCAACGGAATTTGTTCCTTCTTGATCTCGTCCTTGACGTTGTTGCTCGTGTCGCCGGCGAAGGTGGTGCGGACGCCGTTGAATTTGCCGCTGCCTTCTTTCCCGCCCCACTTGTCGCGGATCTTGTTCAGGGCCATCACCGTTTTGGTTCGCAGCGGGAGCTTGCTAGAAGCTTTGACGGCCTCTTCCATTTCAGCACCAAGCGTTTCGAGTTTGTAGCTCACGAGTGCTTCGGCTTGGAACGGGAAAATCCGGTCTGGGGCTTCCGTGGCGAGTTTGTGGTCACTCTTGATGTGGATCGGTTTCAAGTCGAGCAAAGCGAAGACATCTTTGAGCCGGCTCGGATCGATGGTCTTCGGGGCATCCGGGAACTCGAACCTCTTCGCCGCTGGTTCTTCCGCGTTGTAGGCCACGGGGTTGATCAGTTCGCCGGTGCTGAGCTTCGGCACCGGTGGCTTCATCTTGACGCCGACATAGTCTACGAGGATCGGCATGGTCGCGTCGATCCAAGTCGCTGTGGCAAACGGGTCCTCCGGCTTCGCCGATTTGACTCCGCCTTGACCCTGCTTGGCCGCGACCCGCAACGCATTCAAGAACGCGCTGCCGGCGTAATGTTCCCCGTCCGACGTTTGCAGTTCCGCCGCATTTTGACCGGCACTGCAGGCGGTGATCACTTGGATGTTCGCCCTAGCGGGCGCGGCGAAAAGAGCCTTTTCCAACTCCTCGCTCATCGGTTCGCTGCCGGGCCGCACGATGTTACCGTCGGTGTTCGCCCGGCAGACGTCGAACACGACGACTTTCTGTTGCGCGGGGCACGATTTCACCACCGCGAAATACGCTTCGAGCGGCAACAAGGAATCCGGTTCGTTCAAGTCTCCTTCGACTGGGACGAGGTAGGCCTTGCCGTCCTTCCAGGTGGCGTGCCCGCCGAAGTAAAAGACCACGTGATCCTGCTCTCGGCTGCTCTCCGCAAAACGTTTGGCAGTTTCGAGCAGCACCCCTTTGAGCATGGGCCGTTGGGCGGTGCTGGCCGTAAGAGTTCCTTCGGCATCCGTGAGCAGGAAGAGTTGGTTGTTCTCTTTGTCGGTCGGCACGCGAAACTGGAAAGCGAGTTGCTTGGCGGCCTCGGCGAGTTCCGAGCGGCCATTGCCGTTCGTGCCACCGTTGATGCCCCCGTTCAAAGTGTTGCAGTACAAGTACTTGGTGACGCTCATGAAGAGCATCCGCCGGGGGTAGACCGCCGAGAGGCTGGCCACGGCTTTGTTCGGAGTTGTCGCAGGGGTGCCCGCCACATCCGCTTCGGTCGGCTTCGGCTTCGATTTGCCGTCGACCATCGGCATCCATTTGTCTTTGAAAAGAATTCCCGCCGCCACACCGATGGCGAGCAGTAATCCGAACGTGCCGAGCACGATGAACTTGAAAGTGTTGTTGCTCTTCTTGTAACGGCGTTTGCGGTTGGCCGTGGGTGGATTGGCGAATGAGTTGATGCCTGGAGGGACGAAATCCTGCGTGGGCGGATAGCCGAACGCGTTCGGCGGGTAGCCCGGTGGCGGTGCGTAGGGATAGCCGGGCGGTGGTGCGTAGCCATACGGTGCGGGCGTATAACCGGGCTGGGGTGGCACCGGGTACGGGTAGCCCGGTGGCGGGGCATACGGATAGCCCGACACAGCGGGTGGCTGCATCGGCGGTTGGCCATAGGGAGGTGCGACGGGCGCGGTCGGCAACGTTTCGGCAGCCGCGGGGGAGTCTTCCACTCGTTTGGGTGGTACGACCGGGCCAGTCGAGCGGGCGACGGCACCGCACTTCTTACACTTCACGGCCTTCCCGGCCCATTCGGCCGGGATGCGGAGCACCGCTTGGCACCCCGGACACTTCGCTTGGACCGTCGGTTGCATCTGTGGGTCTCCGAATCGCCGCTTTTGACTGAGCCGATATTGTAGCCCGCGGAATTATGAACTGCTCGGGTTAAAGTGCAACCGACTTGAGCCGACCTACCAATCCGACCCCGGAATATCCCCGGCGTTTTTCGTCACGAGGGCGGCGAATGTCCGGGGGTTGATCGATTCCCGGAGGAAGCGCACACTGCCATCGGCGAAGGCCGCGCTGGCCCCGCCGCTGTGAAACGAATACATCTCGTTGTCGTTGGTGCAGTTCATCACGCATGGCCCGAACCCTTGACCTTGGCCGACGATCAAACTGTCCGATCCATCAAGCGCGATCTCGACGTCCGGATCGGTCCAGCCGCCGTTCCCGGCCACCCCGGTAATGCGACGGCCCATCCGCCACAAATCCGGTCGTCCGCCGTCTTCGACCACGAGGAGCGTCTGGGAGGTGCCGTCGGTGATGTCGAGGAGCCGACAAATCGTCCGGGTCATGACCCCGTTCTCGGAGATCGGGGAATAATACGGCCAACCGGAAAGCTGGCAGTAGCCGGGATTGACCCCGTGGTAGACGGTGTAGTCGCTGACGGCCGGGCGAAACGAGACGTCCGAAGCGGTCCGGCTGTTCGACCCCGGTACCGCCGGGCAGAAGAGCAATTTGATCGGCGTTTGTCCGGCGGGCTGATTCACCGGGTCGTCCCAGTTGCGGTTCAGCTCGTACCGGATGTTTCCTTGTTCGAGATAGGGCAGCAGTGGCGGTACGAACGACCGGGTCGGGGCGTCGAAGCGATACCCTTCGGGAAATTGGGCGTTGGCCGATTCGTAGTTGTGCAGGCCGAGGGCCAGTTGCTTCAAGTTGTTGGAGCAGCTCATCCGTGCGGCGGCGGAACGCACCTTCTGGATGGCCGGTAAAAGTAGGCCGATCAGCACCGCAATGATGGCGATGACGACCAGGAGTTCGACCAGCGTGAAGCCGCGGTGGGTGTTTCGCATGTGCCCATGGTAGCTGACAGCGGATGCTGTTGCCTAGCCGCACTTTGGAATTTTCAGCCGATCATCCCTTCTGAAATGTTCGACTTGGTGTCAGCTCCGGAATTGAGAATGATCATTTCGGTGGCGATGCCACAGGGGGGAGCACCCTCGATGGTGAAGATGACGCGACAAAGCCGATTGTCGTCGATCGAGACCATCGCCACGTTGTCCAGTCGAACGACGGCGACGCCGTTGCCGGCGATTTCTTGGATCCGAACGAAGATCTCGTTGGGTTGACTTCTCGTCCCACTCGGCAAGTTGTCGAATGCGACCACGTGACGGCCGTCTTTGAGTTTCCCTAAATCTTCACGATGATGAGCGAATTGAGATACCATGATGAAGTCCTTAAAATTGCAGATCTATGAGACTGAAATTAACCCATAAACAACCGTACCGTAATCCCTAGAATCAGGGATAAGCTCAAAACCCCGGTTGAGTTCCTCGATGTCGCAGGCGATTTCGCTCCGATTGCAGGACTACCGTGCTCTCTTCGAACTGCACGGGGAGTGCCGCGACCTCGGCGACAACAACCCCTCTTGGCAGCGCCACTTTCTGAGTCGTGTTGCTCGGCTTGTCGGTGCCGAAGTGTCGCTGGGCGGCGAACTCGCCGGGATTTCCAGCGGGCAACCTCGGGACATCGGCATCCCGGTCGATTGGGGCTTCCAGAACGGATTCAACAAATCGGGTTGGTTGCGAGCACTCGAATTGATCGAAACGAACCCGTCGTATAATCCTGTCATTTTTCGATACATGAAATCCGCTTCATACGAGCATCAACCGCCATGCGTCGCAGCGATTTGATCCCCTCCTTGGAATGGGAACAGTCACTCGAATTCGATGAGGTGTGCAAGGTCAGCGGAGTCAATCACAACATGGGGTGCTTCCGGTTGATTCCGGGTCAAACCGATGAAATCGTCGGGGCGTACTTCTTGAGATCCGCAGGCCGCTCCGATTTCTCTGGCCGCGAGCAACTCTTGGTTCAAGAAGCCATCGCCGGCATTGCGATCATGCTCGGGGGGACGCTGTCACGTATTTTGGAGCCATCCCCCATGGGATTGGCCCCCAGAGTTCGGCAAGTCTTGAGGTGCTTACTCGAAGGCGACGGCGACAAGCAGATCGCCAAGCGGTTGAACATCAGCATTTATACCGTGAACCAGTACGGGAAAGTGATCTTCCACTATTTCCAAGTGAATAGTCGCACGGAACTGTTGGCCCGGTGGATCAAACGCGGATGGAATGCCCGCTGCTCGTGGGCAGACAATACTTTGAAATAGCATTTCTACAGTTCACCCGAGTCACGGAATTAGCGCACCGAGATCGGCGCGGCCGACAACTTCTCGTTCAACACGTTTTCCCAAACATTCGGATAGAGAACCTCCAACGGTGGCAACGGTGCCTGGTACAAGAGCGTATTCACCCACTCTTGCAGAGTGCCATTCAGAAAAGGACCCTTCCGCTTCAGGTTCCCCGGCCCGAGGCGGTCGGCAAACCCTTTCTTCACAGCGGCGGTGTAAATCGCCTGTTCGCGGGGCGAATCGAGAGTCTTGACCGCGAATGCCTGAAACGACGCGGCATTGTGGAGTTCCACGGCGAAGCGGGCTTCGGCCAAGAATGTCGCTTGATCGACGGGGCCGGCGATGGCATGGAGGACGGTGCCATCGGGTCGGCAGAAATAGCTGGCGACGTTGCCCCCGACTTTTTCGTTGCCGATCTTCTCGAACGTCCCCACTTTTTGGTGCGACGACACGAAGTGGTCGTTCAAGTACTCGCCGACTTTTTTCTTGGCGAGGGCGTTCACACGGAGCGCCTCGGCATTGTTTCAAGTGAAGCCGTCATCCTTGATATTTCCGGATAGGTGCAAGATGAAGACGAGCTTCTCGCGATTCGCCGCCTCTTGGAACGCTTCGACGGGGGATTTCACGAAATGAACCGCCGTGCCATAAGCTTGGCAGCCATCGGGAATCAACTTGGCTCGTGGTGGGAGCGCGGCGACGGTGGGCTGGGGATGAGCCGACGCGAGGAATTTCCGGAAGGAATCGGACAAAGCCGTCACGACCGCCGGATCGATTAGAATCTCACGTGGGGCGGCAGTCACTTCCACCACCGGGCGAATCTCACGCGGGTCGGCCACAATTTCAGTCGGTTGCACCCGTTTTGGCACAGGTGGCAACGCGATTTTGTCGGAGACTGAAGTTTTGTCCCGTTTCGTAAGAGTCAGTGTCAGCACGCCGCCCACCAGAAGCCAAGCGGGCACGCCCACTGCCAGCACAATTCGCCAGTCAACGATTTTCCACCACGATCGCGGGTACATGGCAACATCCTCAAGATTGGACTCACCCTTACAAACCGACCCGGGACGATTCCGTTGGCGCCCCGAACTAACTTCGGTCGGAATCTTGTCCATGGATGGAAGCACAGGCGATTTCCGCAGCCAAGCGGGCATTGGCCACGACCAATTTCTGATTCGCCAGCAAAACCGCCGGGCCGAGGATCTCGGCGATGCGCTTCAGTAAATACGGCGTCAGTCGGGCACCGAATACCCCCACCTTCTCCGCATCGGCTTCGGCGAGTCGCCTGGCTCGATCGAAGTCGGCCAAAGGGATGGCATCCGCAGTTGCCAAAGGGTTCGCCAAGATCACCCCATTGCCACCGAGTTGACAGTGGGCTTCAAACACCGCCGCCGCTTGGGGTGCACTGTCGATGCGGGCACTCACCGGCAAATCGCCTCCGACCGTATAAAACGTCGGAAATGTATCGGTTCGGTAGCCGAGCACGGGCACGCCGAGGGTTTCTAGGATTTCGAGTGTACGTGGCAGATCGAGGATACTTTTGGCCCCGCTGCACACTACAAGCACCGGCGTGCGGGCCAGTTCTGTAAGGTCGGCGGAAATATCGAAATCCGTGGCGGGCGGGCGATGGGCACCACCAATTCCACCCGTGGCAAAGAGGCGAATTCCAACTGCGTGGGCCAAGGCCATGGTCGCCGAGACGGTCGTTCCGGCCAGTTCTTTCAAGCCAACGCAGACGCCCAAATCGCGCCGGCTCGCTTTGCGGGCCGTGGTGGAACTTGCCAATTCTTCGAGTTGGGCTTCGCTCAAACCGACTGTGGGAACACCGTGCCAAATAGCGATGGTGGCGGGAATAGCTCCGTTCGCCCGGATCGCGGCTTCGCAGGCCCGGGCCGTTTCCAAATTCGTCGGCCATGGTAAACCATGGGTTACCAACGTCGATTCCAAGGCGACCACGGGCCGAAACGCCGCTAAAGCTTCCTCAATTTCTTCTGAAGAGCGAATGAATTTGGCTGCGGGTTCGCCGAGCTTGCGGGGATGTTCCATAATGCCCAACATGGATACGAGTGCGACACCCCCATCATCGGCCCCGGGCGAGACGTCGTCTAGCGGGCCGGCCGCGAAAGATTTACTGCGGGCGATCGCAGTCGTGGCCCCGCAGATCTGGTTTCCCGCGAAGTACGCCGAGCTATCGGGATACCCGCGTGACCACCTCGATGAACCGCTCTGGCTGCTCCGCCAAGCGGGGATGATTCACGTGGCCGATTGGATCGCCGGGCTGGGCCAAGGGTTCCAACTGACCCACGAGGGGCAACGGGCCGTCGATCAGACCGAACCGTTGGTGTTGGCGGTCGCGGCGACACCCACCGCCGTGCGGGACTCGGATTCAACGGATCAACCGCAGCCGATTCCGCGCCCTGCCATCGTGGCACCGGCGTTGCTCGTCGCCAATCTTCTCCTATTCGTCGTCGGTCTGTTCTTAGCTTGGAAAGCCGGCGTCGGCGTCGAATATCTCAAAGGCGAAAGCCACCCCGCGTCGAATCAAACGCTGATGCAAATCGGCGCGATCACCGGTTCGAAACTACTCTCGGGTGAATGGTGGCGGTTGCTCACGTGCTGTTTCGTCCACATCGGCTTGTTCCATTTGTTCGGCAACATGCTGATGCTCGGAATTCTCGGGCCGGTCTCGGAAGGGCTGTGGGGACGCCGCCGCTTCGCGTTGATTTACCTCGTGTCGGGTATCGCCGGTAGTTGCGTGGCTATGGCGTTGCACCCGATGACGGAAACGGTGGAAACCGCGGTGAGTCGCCCGGTTTTACTCGCCGGTGCCTCCGGTGCCCTCTGGGGAGTTCTGATGTCGGTGGTTGTCTGGTTGATCCGCCACCGCGACGAACTCCCTGAAAGAGTCGCCTCGGAATGGGGCCGCAAACTCGCCTGGGCCGTGTTGTTCAATTTGGTGCTGAGCTTCGCCCCCGGCATCAGCGTCGAAGCGCACTTCGGTGGCGGAATTGCCGGTGTGATGCTCGCGTTCTGGTTCGACCGCGGCTGGCGGCCGAATCGCTATATCAGCTTTCTCGGCGCGGCTTTGTTAATCGCGGTGCTAGTCGGGGCCTTGTACGGATTCATGCGGTATTCGGACGATTGGCGACAGGTGCGCCTGGCGCACACCATGAGTCAGGTGCTGGCCGAATTCTTCAAGACCACTCATGACCGCTGAGATCCCTTGGCACGTCGCAGTGTTCGTCCATCGGTACCCCCCGGCACTCGGAGGTGCCGAACGCTATTGCCAGCGACTGTGCGAATCTTGGGTGACCCAAGGCGACCGGGTGAGCGTGTTCACGACGACGGCTCTGGAACTCGGGGAATTCTGGCAGCGTTCCCCACGCCCGACGCTTCGAGACGATCCGGACGCCCAGCCGAGCATTCGCCGCTTTCGACCCGCCACGTTTCCACTGCGCCGTTACATCCTCAAAGCCGCGTCGCTCGTGCCGATTCGCAGTTGGCAAGCCGTCGCCCAGCCTTGCAATCCCCTCTGCCCCGACATGGCCGTGGCCGCCGCGAAGTACGATGGCCCACTCGATGCCGTCCACGCGATGGCGTTCCCGTACTCGTTCCCGATTGTGTGCGGACTTCGCTTGGCGCGCCGGCGCCGAGTACCATTTTTTCTCACGCCGTTTCTGCATCTCGGCGATCCGACTGACCCGGTGGATCGTACCCGGCGGCAGTACACGAAGCCCCACTTGAAGTGGTTGTTGAAACAGGCCGATGGCGTGTTCGTGCAGACGCCATCCGAACTCCGAGCCGTGGTTGAACTGGGCATACCCGAACCGCGGGTGATCTTGCAAGGGTTGGGAGTCGATCCGCTGGAATGCACCGGTGGAGATCGGGTGGACAGCCGCCGAAAATGGAGGATCGCGGCCGAGGAATTCGTCGTCGGGCATTTGGCCAATGCCAGCATTGAAAAAGGAACCGTCGATCTGCTGCTCGCCGCCGCAGTGCACAATATCCGCGTGGTGTTGGCCGGGCCATCAATGCCGAACTTCGAGCGGTTTTGGCAGAGCTTCCCACGGAAGGATTTGGTGATCCGGCTCGGCTCGCTGAGCGAGATGGAGAAACGAGACTTCTACGCCGGAATCGACGCGTTCGCACTGCCATCACGCACCGATTCATTCGGGTTAGTACTGCTCGAAGCGTGGGCGAATGCGAAACCGGTGCTGGCGTACCGTGCCGGTGGCCCCGCCGACTTGGTACGCGACGGAATCGATGGGTACCTTATGGCCTGCGGAGGTTGGAAAGCCTTAGGAGAACGGTTGCGACAATTGCGCGATAACCCGGAATTGCGACTGCGTTTGAGCCAAGCCGGACACGACCGCGTGCCGAAGGAATT
>JAYSYJ010000178.1:0-13870 GCA_043727675.1 Fimbriiglobus sp. | reverse complement strand
GGGCGAATCCTGTTTCAGACGCATGATGGTCAAGGCATTGCGGATTGGTGCCAGCGGATTGCGCAGCTCGTGGGCCAAGGTCGCTAGGAATTCATCTTTGCGACGGTCGGCTTCTCGCAATGCCTCGACGGCCTTTTTCCGCTCTTGCGATTCCTTCTTCAAGTTTTCGTTCAGGCGTTCCAGTTCCTGGGTTCGCTCGGCGACATTCGCTTCCAACTTTGCTTCGTAGTGCTTTTGCAGCAACGCATGACGGATGGAACGCTCGAGGAGAATCGAATCGAGCCGGCTCTTCTCCAAATAGTCGGCGGCCCCGGTTTCGATGGCCAAGCGGTCGATTTCGTATTGTCCCTGTCCCGTCAGCAGAATGACGGCGGCACTCGGGTTTTTGGTCAATGCCTCGGCGAGAAGTTGGATTCCATCTCGTGAGCCGAGCCGGTAATCGACCAAGAAGACATCGTGAGTGCCTTCAGAAATGGCGATCAGGCCGGCGTCGTAGCCGTCAACCCAATCGAGAACGAATGGCTGGCTGTGGATATCCTCGAGAAGACCCTTGGTGATCAAGTAATCTTCGGGATCGTCATCGATGAGGAGAATGCGGATGCGTTCGTTCTCAGCCCGCGCTGTCATCGCTGGTTTCCGGGAGTTGGACAATTTCGAGCCAATATTTCCCGAGGACACGGATGACTTCGAGCAATCCTTCAAACGTGACCGGCTTCATGATGTACGACGACGCCGACAAGCTGTAGGAATGGGCGATGTCTTCATCCGCTTGCGACGTGGTCATCACCACGACCCGAATGGACTTGAACCGTGGGTCGGCCTTCATTTCTTGCAAGGCCTCGCGTCCGTCTTTCAAAGGCATGTTCAGGTCGAGGAGGATCAGGCCGGGTCGCGGGGAACTCTCCGGATCGACGTATTTCCCGCGCCGGTTCAAATAGTCGAGCATCTCTTCGCCGTTTTCGACAAAGCGCAGATCGTTCTTCAAACAGTTTTCATCGAAGGCCTCTTTGGTCAGTTGACGATCTTCCGGATCGTCGTCAGCCATAAGAATCGTAATCGGCTTCAAATTAGTTTTCATACGTGTCAATTGAGGTTATCGGTTGGCACACAGGCAAGGTCACCACGAACGTCGCACCATCACCGGGATTACTCATGGCGGTGATTTCACCGCCATGAAGATCGGCAATTTTGTGGCAAATAGCAAGGCCAACACCGGTTCCTTCATAATCGCCCCGGCCGTGGAGCCGTTGGAACATCTGAAAAATGCGATCCAAGTACTTAACATCAAATCCTATGCCGTTGTCTCGGAATTGCAGTTGCAACAGCGGTCGGACACCCGGAACAACCTCCCCGTGGATTGCGATACTCGGCGGGACGTCGGGCTTGATGAACTTGAGAGCGTTGCTCAATAAATTTTGAAACAGTTGCCGCATTTGCAGTGGATCGGCGTCGATGATCTGGAGGAATCCGACGTCCACCTGGGCACCGGTTTGTTGGATACGAATCTCCAAATCGGATAACACCCCTGCGGCAATCGTGGCCAAATTCACCGGGCCGAACACCCGTGGTTTACTCGTCAAACGGGAAAATGCCAGCAAGTCGTTGATCAGCTGGCGCATCCGCGTCGATGAGGCCATCATTCGGTCGAGGTAGTCGATACCGTCTGGGCCGAGTTGCGGAGCACATTTGATTTTGAGACGGTCTCCGAAGGCTTGGATCTTCCGCAGTGGCTCTTGGAGGTCGTGCGAGGCAACGTAGGCAAATTGTTCGAGTTCGCCGTTGCTGCGGAGCAGTTCGACGGAGGATGCTGCCGATTGTTTTTCGGCCTTGAGTCGGAACGCGACTTCGTCTTGGAGTGCGGAGATCGCGCCCGATAATTCCACGGTTCGTACAGCCACTCGTTGTTCCAATTCCGTGTGCGAAAGTTGGAGCAAGCGCTCACTTTCTTTCAGGGCGTCGGCGATCCTTTTGGCATCGTCTATATCGGTGCAGGTGCCGAACCACCGGATGATCGTTCCCGCATCGTCGCGTTGCGGCAGTCCCCGCCCTAAGAACCATCGGTAGTCCCCCGTGGCCCCGCGAAAGCGGTAGTTGACCTCGTACGGTTGCCCACTTGAGGTGGCCTTGTTCCAGCGCTCCGCCGTCGATTCTCGATCGTCCGGATGCAAGGCGTCCATCCAAGCCGATCCCAAGCTTTCCAGTTCGGTGCGACCGGTGTGAAGGAACCAGTTCGAGTTGAAGTATTCCACGAAACCATCGGCGAGCGTGACCCAGACGATCTGGGGCATGGCCTCCGCGAGGCTGCGAAACCTCGCTTCACTTTCCTTCAGTGCTTGCTCGTCATGAAGCTTTTGGCTAATCTCGCGGGTGACCACACCGACACCTAAAAGATTGCCGTCGGGTTGTCGCACCGGGTAGTAACTCGATTCCCAAACACGTCCGGCCACCATGGGGCTGTCGGGTTGGCCGACCACCAACCGATTCGTTACCGCTTCGCCGGTCGCCAGCACTTGGAGGTACTCTTCCAATCGCTCGACCGGTAAATCGGGGACAGCTTCCATCAGTGGCTTCCCCAAATCGGCTTCGATGTTCAAGCCGTTGGCTTCGGCTAGTTGCTTGTTGATTCGCACGAGTCGCAACTCGCGGTCGAGAAAAGCCATACCGAGTGGGGCGTTCATGACGAACGTATCGAGTTGGGCAAGCGACTCGGCCGTCTGACGCTGCGAAGTCATCAATTGGAGCGTGAGCGCTTCGAGTTCGCGCTGCTTCACTTGAGACGTGTACAGATTACGGGTGACCCGTCGGCTATTGTTGAGCTGAGCTTGCCCGAGCAGGGAACAGGCGAATCCAGCGAACAGGAAGAAGGCGACCGCAACTTGATCCGAATACTTATTGATGAACAAGGAATTTTTCGGTTCGATGAAAAAATAAATCACCGCGACCATGCTGATGAACAACGTCACTAAGCCGGGCCAAAGTCCACAGTACCAAGCGACGAAGACCACCGACAACAGTGGTATCACAAACGCGTGATCGCCCGCCATAATCGGATTGAACAATCCCCGCACGAGCACTGCTAAAGTGGCGGCGAGAACCGCTACCACGAATTTCTCGAGCGGATGGGTAATCGAAAATCGGGAATGCGCCATCGACGCCGGTGTGCCGAGGCCACTTTTCCCGGAAAGGAAACCGACCGAACTCAAGACCGTATTGAACACCCCCGCACCCCGTTCAGAATGAGCAGCCGATTGCCTAGCATTGGTATGGAGAATGCCAGAGCTATGCTAGCCGTGTGCCAGTGGCACGAACTGTGAAAATCCACCGTGAGTCCTTAGCATGTCCAACACAATTGTGCCGGCCCTTTCGCAACGCGTTCTGGTGGTCGAAGATCTCGACGATGCGCGTACGTCGTTGTGTGAACTTTTGGAAACGGCGCTCGGCCTTCAAGTGGATGCCGCCGAGAATGGGGCTGTGGCACTCGAACTATTGGCCGTGAACACGTACAGTTTGGTCATCACCGATTTGCAAATGCCCAAAATCGGTGGCATGAAGCTGATGGAGATGATCCAAGCCAAGAAAATTCCGGTGACGGTGATCGTAACCACCGGCCACGGCAGCATTAAAGATGCGGTCGCGGCGATGCACTTCGGGGCCTACGACTTTCTCACCAAGCCAGCCGACCCGGAGCACCTCTGCCTGCTCGTCCAACGGGCTTTGAAAGAACGGGCCTTGCAAGACGAAGTTTCTAACCTGCGGTCGCAGCTCCAAGAACGGCACGCTTTTCAAAATGTGCTCAGCAAAAGTCCGAAGATGCACGACGTCTTCGAACTCATCGGCAACGTCGCCGACACCACCAGCACCGTGCTAATTATCGGTGAAACGGGGACGGGCAAAGAGCAGATTGCCCGGGCCATTCACCAAGCCTCGAGTGGGAACCGAAGTGGTCAACTTGTGGCAGTCAACTGCGCAGCCGTGCCGGAGTCGCTCCTCGAAAGCGAATTGTTCGGACACGAGAAAGGATCGTTCACCGGGGCCATTGCCCAGCGGAAAGGACGCTTCGAGCAAGCCAATAAGGGAACCTTGTTTCTGGACGAAGTCGGCGACATCCCGTTGCACATGCAAGTAAAACTGTTGCGAGTGATTCAAGAGCGACGTATCGAACGCGTCGGCGGTGCCGAGCCGATCAACATCGAAGTCCGGCTCATCGCGGCGACGCACCGCTCGCTCGACAAGATGGTGCGCGAAGGGACGTTCCGGGAAGATCTGTACTACCGGCTCAATGTCATCCGGATCGAATTGCCACCATTGCGGGATCGATTAGAAGATGTGCCGTTACTCGCCCTTCATTTCGCTCAGAAGTACGCACGCGGCAAAATCGCGCCCGAGATCGATCCTGCCGCGATGCAACTCCTGTTGGATTACAACTGGCCTGGAAACGTACGCCAGTTGGAAAACGCCATCGAACGGGCCTGCGTGACGGCTCGGGATGGCATTATTCACCCCGCGAATCTGCCCCCCGATTTGGTCACCATCGGCCCCTCGGGTAAACTCAACCCGTTCCACGTCGATCTGTTGCGATCCTTGCCCGATCAAATGGCGGAAATCACCGGTAAATTCGAAGAGCGCTATTTGAGAAAGGCGCTGCGGAAAACTCGTGGCCATGTCGGAAAGTGTGCCAAAATCACTGGCTTATCACGCCGGAGCATCACCGATAAAATCGCTCATCACAAAATTGATAAAGACGAATTCAAAAAGGATAGTTGAGCAATTTGGCATTATCGATTAGGGTTTTGAAATGCGGTAACCAGGCAACATAGTCAACTCCTCTCCGTTGCAGAGAGGAGTTGACACTGGCTCAACGGGGTGTCGAAGCGAATCCATTTCGTTCCGCGGCTTGGGCCACCCGATTGACTGGCTCGTCTTTCGCGGTGACAGAACCCAACAACGTGGGGAGCATATGCTCCATCGATTGTTGCAGTGAAGATGATGCAGTCGAAACGGCGACTTCACCTAATTTGCGGACTTCTTCAGAAACTTTCTCGGTGAGACGATCCACAATTTGGTCGAGCCAACCCGGTAATTTTAGTGGGCTCGACGCTGCTGATGGTGCCGGGGTTGACGCGAATGCTCGTGGCGCTGTCGAAGCGGAGTGCACGGCAGGTGCACTGTAGGTTCGACGGAATAAGACCATCCCAGTGATGAATCCCAGTGCGGCGGCACCGCCGACCATGGCCCACGGACGCTCGCGTGTGTGATGTGAAATATCGAGCGACGCTTTCACTTGTTCCGTGACGCTTTCGGTGACTCCGGTCAACCCTTCTTTCACACTCGCAATCGTCTCGGGCACCGCTGTTTTGACTTGCTCCATCATGTTGCTCACGGTTGCCGTGGCACTTTGTAGCGTATCGACAACTTGGCTTTCGAGTGCGTTCACTTTTTGAGTTAAAGAGTCGCGGGTTTCGCTCATCTTTTGTTCGATCACTTCTGCGGATTCGTCAGGCATGATACCGTCTCCTGGAGGGCGTTAATGGATTTGTTAGGGAGTGGATTGAAATTCGCCAAAATGCGCGATCCCACCACGAATGAAACGATTCCTAGAACGAGTGCGGTCGCCGCGACGGTGGCCCAGCAAGCCCACAATGGCCAGGCGGTCAAATGTTCCAACAAATGAACCCCGGCGACTAAGAGCATCACCACGCCGACGGTGAGTAGTAAAGAGCCGATTCCGAAGCATTTGGCGACTTGTTTTGTCCTTCGAAGATCTTCGACAAACTCGGCGCGAACCAATTCGATTTGTTGACGAAACAGTGTTTGAGTATCGGATAGAATTCCCGAGAATAATTCTGTCAAACTCGATCCAGCAGAATCGGGAGCCACAGCTTTAACGGTGATGGGACTTTTAACTTGGGTCATGGCCTCTCCCGGATTTTGGATTTAGCAACTGAAATGGCAATCAACGTGCCAAGGCTGAGTAAAACGACAAACCCGGCTCGCAGGATAACATTCCTGAGCCGGGTCGAGTGGTATTGCAGTCACATTATGTCCGGACGGCGCCGATCAACTCCTTCACGGCGACATGGGTATCCAGCTTACTCTCGTCGATTTCAACCGCCGGGCCACCTTCGCCTTCCATCCGTGTGAGGGCATCGCGATCCTCAATCGTGTGGACGGTCGGAAGTGAGGCGAAGTCACCTCGCAAGACACGCAGTGCCATCTTTTCTTGGTCGATTTCCGATCCGGAACGGAGCCCGAATGCGTGGAACAGTTCGCCGATCAGCGATTTGCGTCCAAATAAATACTGGAGCATCACGGCTCCCCCAATGATCGGAAGAATCAGCCAGTAGAGGTTCGTTGTCAGCAGCGTGATGGCCAGCCCAACGACAATGAAGATGCCAGCTGTCGCCTTCGCAGCCCGTCCAGCCGTCCACTCGCCATCCAATTCCTTCAGACGCTCCGTGATGGCCACCGGCCCCGCTTCGATGACTTTCTTGAGACGGCATTCGAGGGCCGCCTCCAACTTCGATTGATTCCCAACGCTGGATGCACCAACGACAGGAGCAAGAAACAGTGTCATGGCGTTCTCCAAACGGATATGGCCAGTCTTGGGAAAGCATCCTGTTCAGACATTTGGCCACAAAGAGAGGTCGGACACTCCGATCCAAACCTAGGCTAGTGTAAGCAAACAGGGTGCCAAGGGTTATCAGGGAGTCTCCGATTGAGCAACTGCCTTCCTACTTCTGGTAAGCAAACCCCACAATAAAAAAAAGCCCACCGAACAGGTGGGCTTTCATGAGGCTGTGAGTGCAATTACGTCAACGCCTTCGGAGTTCGACCGTTGAAGACTAGCGAGACGACGAACAAGATCACAAAGACCACGAACGTGATTTTTGCAGCCCACATCGCGGTGCCTTCGAGCGCGGTGAAACCCAAAATGGCAGCTACTAAAGCGATGAGCAAGAATCCAATGGCCCAGCGTAACATGATGAACTCCAAGGGGATTGGCGAAACGTGTGCCATTGGCACGAGATTCAAAATCTGATGCATCTGCCATGCCGAAAACTGTGTTGCCACCAACTGTCCGAAGGAATTCTCACTGAGCAATCAGAACGTTCTCTATTGAGAATCCGATTGCTCAATACTGGAAGGCATAAAAAAAGCCCCACGATCCAATGATCGCGGGGCTTGGCGTCCGCAGACGATTACTCGGCTTGATCCTTGATCTTCTCGCCGGCGCCCTTCACTTTTTGACCCACAGTATGAGCCGCGTCTTGGGCGGCATCTTTCACTTTGCCTGCGACCTTCTTGGCTTTATCGCCTACAACGCCCGCCGCATCCACGACAGCGTGCTTCGCGTCTTTGGCTTTGTCCGAAACGGCATCGACGGCATCATCGATCTTCTGCTTAATGGACATCGTGACTTCTCCTCGTTGCAACCACAAAGCTCTCGAATCGACATGATTCGAGCGTTCGAGGAGACGATGCAAGGCCCATGCCAACGTTTAGCTTGCTTTTCAATTGCGTTCCGGAGCCAACTTGGCTATCGAGCCGGAAAATGTTTCGTCGCGCGGGGGGTTGGGCGTGAGAAGCCAGTTGCTGCTGACGGTGTTGACGCTGATGGTGGTCGGTTCCGCTTGTCAGTTTCGAAAAGTCGAAAAGCGTCCGACGCCCCTTCCTTATGGGGTCGAGCCGAATGACCTCGTCAATGCCATGTCTTCCACAGAGCCCGCCGATCCGCTCGGCCCACTCGAAGCGTCGGAAATCACCAGGATTTTCACAGAGCGACGTGCGGAAGCGGCACTCGAACGGCGTGCCCGCGAATTGAAAATCGAAAAAGGTGCCGATGGGAAGCCTTACCGTCAGAAGGAATACAACATTTTGGTACTCTCGGGTGGCGGGGTCTTCGGGGCCTACCCGGCAGGGATTTTGTGCGGTTGGACGGCGTCTGGAAAGTCCCCGGAAGACGGTGGGCGACCGATGTTCGACGTCGTCACGGGGGTCAGCACGGGGTCATTGATTGCGCCGTTGGCATTCCTCGGTAGCGATTACGACCAAATCATGAAAGAGTTGTACACGACGGTTCGCAACGAAGACGTGTTCAAAATCCGCAAATCCGTGCGCTCGTTCTTCGCCGAGTCGTTGGCAGATAACCGCCCACTCCGCGAACGAATTGATCGCATTTACAACACCGAGATGTCGGCGAAAGTCGCTGCGGAACATGCCAAGGGCCGACGGTTGTACATGGGTACCACGAACCTGGATACCAAGCGACTCGTGGTCTGGGATATCGGCGCGATCTCCTCGAAAGGAACCGAAGAGTCCCGCAAACTCGTGATCGATGTGATAATGGCATCCGCAGCCATCCCCGGCTTCTTTCCTTCGGTTCGCTTCAACGTCAACATCGACGGCCGGCCCTATGAAGAACTGCATGTGGATGGCGGGGTGAGCCGTGCCATGTTCTTCCGACCACCGTATTTCTCGCCGAAGGAGCCCGAACCGGTTGGGGCGAATTCGCTGGCAGGCTCCAAGCTGTTCGCACTGGTTGCGGGAAAAGCTTACCCCGACCCGGAAGGTGTGAAACCGCGAACGATTGCGATTGTCGGCGCGGCCGTGTCGAACTTGCTCTACGTCGCCGCTCGCGGAGATCTGTACCGCTTCTACACCTACAGTATGATCACCGGGATGGACTTTTTCACGGCGGCGATACCACCCGATTTGAAAGTCACCAACGACAGCACCAACTTCGACCAGATCGAAACGACGAAAATGTTCGACGAAGGTTACAAACTGGCCGCACAAGGGGCTTTCACGCAGACGCCCAAAGTGAATCCGAAGAGTACCGACACACCGCGGAAAAACTATTCGTACCCAGATGGGGAACCGATCTTGTTCCGAGAACCGGGTGTGGCCTGGCGGAACACACCGCCCGGGTTGGAATCGGGAGAGCGTGGTCGCAACCGGGCCGGCTTGGACTTGGTCGTGAAGAAAGATCCCAGCGAAACGGTTCGACCCCAAGGAACTGATCAGAATAGCGGGGGCGCACCCCCCGTCGCCAAGTGAACAGTTGAGCGAGTTCATGCCGACCGCTGCGCAGTTCGGTTCCCATCGGCGGCGATCCGAACTCTTGGCATAGCGATTGCCCCGATTCAATAGACCTGAATTGACCTCGTTTCTGGGGATTTCATGTCGAAGACTCGACGAATTGTGGGCCTCGGTCTCGCCGTAACGTTGGCACTTGTCGTCTTGAGTTACCTCGGCTTGCGAATCTATCTGAATTCTGACTCCGTGAAGCAATTGGCATCGGCGAAACTGACCGAGAAACTTGGCGGCGACGTCCGAGTGACCGATTTAACGAGTGATCTGAATAGCACCACGTTGCAAATTGAAATCCCGGGGGCGGCTTCGGATCCACCGTTGATTAAAGGCACGGTCCACGTTGATGTTTCACCAATCGGTTTGGCGAGCGGTCGGACACCGCAAACGATCCAAATCGATAAAGCCACCGTCTATTTGCATCTGGACGAGCAGGGAAATTTTCTCGGCAATCACCCGAAACCTCCGAGCCATTCTGGTGCAGGATCCTTGCTTCCAGAGATTACAATCGCGGGTGCGACGATTCACATCGTCCAAACGGGCAAGCCCAATTTCAATGTCTCGAATGTCAATGTGAAGATTGTCGAATCCGATGTCGAGATATTCATTTCTGGAACAGTCGACGACAAAGAATTCGGCAAATGGAATATCATCGGGGTTTGGGATGCCACCGGGAAAGTCGGATCCGTACAAGTTGAAACTTTGGGCACCGTTGCCCTGACACCGCAAAAATTGAAATCGATTCCCTTCGTGCCAGCAGAAACTTGGGACAATGTCGAATTGGAAGGGAACACGACGGCCCGGGTGAAAGTGGGCCGCGGGATCGATTCTAAATGGACTTGGCATGTTGAATGTGAACCGAGCCAAACCCGACTCAAGATCTTCCCTATCGATCTCGAAGTAATCGAAACAGTGGGCAAAGTGATCGTTGACGGTCCCAAAGTCACTTTGGTGGGGGTTCGTGGTCGTACCGCCGATGGAGCCGTCGATGCGGACGCTGTTCTTGATTTTGAAACCAAGCCAACACGATTGGAATTTAAGGTTCGTGCATCGAATCTCGACGTCAAAAAAACACCAAAAAGCTGGGGATTGGCGGCACGCGTCGACGAAGGGCGCATGAACGGCCAAGGAGATATCACGCTTTTAGTGGCCGATGGACAAGTCCGTCCAGAAGGCAAAGGGAAAGCGATCATCAAAGGGAAACTATTCGGCGGAGAAGCCGACATCGAGCTGTTTCTATCGGGTGATGGCAAGCGACTCCAATTCGACGATGCACCTAAAAAGATGTCGCGCTCGCACAGGAAACGCGACGAGATCATTGTTGCCAAACTCTTCTTGAGCATGTTACTTCAGACCGTTCCAGAACCATTAAAAAAAGAATCCGAAGCTCAATATGTCCGTGCAAATCTCAAGTTGCGTGATGTGGATATTGCCGAACTCGTGGCGAAAGCCAATCTGGCATCACCCGTGAAGTTGGCCGGCAAGGTCACGCTCGAATTATCCGCCGAGATCCCCACCAACGACACCGGCTCGTTGAAACTGTACCGGGCACAAGGTAAACTCAGCACCCCGAGCTTGCAAATTGAAGACTTAATATTAACGCAAGTTGCCGCCGACGTCGAACTCCGCGATGGCATTCTCAAACTCACGCGGTTTTCGGCCGAGTTTCCCAAAGGTTCAGCCATGAAAGCGGGTCGTTTCTCGGGCACGGCCAGTTTCGGCATCGATCCCCGAACGGAATTGATCGCCGATCTCACACTCGATGCAATTCCACTCGGACAAGTTTTCGCGGCATTGCCAGGACTGAAAGACAAAGCCGACGGGGTGCTTTCCGGTGAATTTCATTTGAAAATCCCCGGTGATCAATTCAATGATCTGAAGCGTTATGAAGCGAACGCGAAACTCATGTCGACGGGTATCATGGTATTCGGCCAAAAGGCGGATCGCTTATCGGTACAATTGGTCGTTAAGAATGGCATGGCTGAGTTGACCGAAGCCAATGCCGATGTGTATTCGGGCAAAATATCGGGGGTCGCAAAACTCCCACTGATCGGTGTCGTTCCAGGGTCTTTCACGATCAATTTCAAAGATTTGGATTCCGCGGCACTCACCTCGGCGATTCCAGATAGCCCAGTCAAACTTTCGGGGAAATTCGCCGGTACACTCACCGGCACGTTGCCACCACTTGAGATATTTGAAGCCTCAAAGATCACAGGAGATCTGGCTCTCAATTCTTCCAAGCTCATCGTCCAAGGAATTCCGACCACCAAGCTCACTGGCAAACTCGGTTATAAACCCGGCGCCATCACCTACGACCTCAAAGGGGATGCTCTCGGTGGAGCATTCGACGTTGACGGTACTTACCCCATTAGAAACCAAGTCGCTCCGAAAGTGGCCCCTGGCAAACTTGACGGTGGAACAATTCGTCTGGATCGAATTCGCTTGGATCGCATTAGCCGCGATTTGCGAATCGAATCGTTAAAACCATTGAGCGGCTTATTGAGTCTCACTTTGAAATACACTCACGGTCCGGATGGCCCGATTGGCAACGGCCGGGTGGAAATCCGCGATTTCGGCTGGGGTGATGAACTGTTCGATACCTCTGATATCAATTCCGAGATTCGGCTCGATTCTAATGGCATTGAAATCCCCTCGTTGACGGGCGAATTGGCCGGGGGATCCTTGCGGGGTCGATTGCGGTATGATTTCGATCAACCCCGGAAGAGTTTTCTGAATTTGAAGTTGGAAAATGCCAATGCATCGACTCTCCTGACCCCACTCGGCTTGAATGCGGAATCTGGCAAAATCTCCGTATCTCTGCGCAGTTCGATTGGTAAAGAATTTCGGGGCGGGGGCACGTTGATGGCCGTGCGGGCCAAGATCGATGGTGTCGATGTTTCGGAACTCCGCGTCCCACTCAGTTGGCAAATTGTACCCGGTGGCCGTGCCCGCCTCACCATCCGCGATGCGACGGGTACCGTTGCAAATGGTCGGGTGACTGCTCGCTCGGAAATCATTTTGAATGGAACGGCCCGCGTGGAAGGACGTGTCGAATTCGTCGATGTGAATGTCGGCAATCTCGCCAAAAGTTTCGGGTCCAGTGCTTACGGGGTCGGTAAAACCACCGGCCGGTTCGACTTCACAGGTGACGACGTTCGGAGTGCATCGGATCTCAAGGGGGATCTCACCGCTCGGTTCGGGCAAACGACCGTTAAAGAATTACCGATACTCGGGTCGATCTCTACGCTGTTGTCACCGGTTCAAGCTTTGACACGTTTCGATTCCGGGGAACTCTCCGCACGCCTCGGTACTGGTTTATTGCGGATTGAACGCTTATCGTTGGGTGGCTCCAGTGCCAAGTTATTCGCGGATGGCACCATCTCGTTATTGGGCAAACTCGATCTGGATGTCGTCTACAACTCCGGGCAAATTGGCCCGAGTGCCCCGCTGTTACGTTTGATACTCCGCGATATTCCCGCTATCGGGCCAATCCCAGTGGGGCTGATTGTCCGCATCACCGAAGGGCTATCCAACCGCGTCGTCAGGCTGCACATCGAAGGGACAACCGACCGACCTTCCGTCCGGGTGAACGCGGCCAATTTACTCAGCGAAAACGCCGTCCGCTTTTTTGTCGGGCAGTACGTCCCGTTATCGACGTCCAGAAAATAGCTTTGACTCTTCGGACTAAAGATCCATTCAAGCCATACCACCCATTCAACCGATTTTACCCTCACAGTTGCTCTGTCGAGGGAATGGGATGACGTCGTTGCATCGCTACATGATGTTGAGCATCGGTTTGGCCGTCCTGGCGTCCGGCTCGGGCTGCACGACGATTGCCACCACGCTCGGCTTCGCACCGCCGGTTCACAAACTCATCAAGCCGGCGGAGGAGTTTCGGGATGCGGCCGTGAACCCGGCTGCAGTTTCCAAAGAACTCGACAAAGCATCTTTAGCAGCATACATCATTGAACCAGGCGATACGCTTTCGGTGGAACCGACCGATCTTGATTCGCCGATACGATTACCGGGCAATCAGCCGGTGCTCCAAGACGGCACCATCGACCTCGGCAAATTCGGTCGACCGGTCGTTGCCTGGAAGACGGTGGCCCAAATCGAAGCCGATGTGCGCAAACTCATCGATTCGCAATCGAAAGAGAAGACGCCGATCTCGGTGCGGTTGATCGGGCGTGAAAGCAAAGTCTTCTACGTGCTTGGCGAAGTGAATGCTCCACGGGCCTACCCACTCGCCGGCCGAGAAACCGTTCTCGATGGTATTCTCGCGGCCGGGGGATTGACCCGTCAGGCCGACGCGAAGAAAATCATCCTGTCGCGGCCCACCACCCCTAACGGTTGCCGAGTGGTGCTGCCTGTTTGCTACAACCAAATTGTGCAACTGGGTGACACGGCGACGAATTACCAGATTCAACCGGGAGATCGGATCTTCGTCCCCTCGCAATCGGCCTTCGGAGACTTCTGCACAACCAAGAAACCCTGTGGGCCATGCCTGACCCCGCAATCATCGTGCGGCGCAGTAGGATGTGCAGTGGGGCCAAAGGTGAAGTGAGAAAAAGTGGTCACTCCCAGGGTTGAACTGGGGACCTAGCGATTTTCAATCGCTGGAGCTAGCTGCAAATCCCCTTCCAGATCAGGCAATTCTGGGCTTTGACCCCTGCGGGCGTAGTGCCGGGCGTAGTGGCCCGGGAAACGATGGTGAGCAACCCGACGCGGAACTCTCCACGATCATCACTGCATGGCCGACGCTGCCCGAACCGATCAAAGC